>NZ_CP024314.1:1800000-2100000 GCF_002944315.1 Rhizobium sp. NXC24 | reverse complement strand
ATGCGGTTATTGACTTCGAGCGGAACGAATTCGACTTCAACGCCGAGTTCCTTGGCGAAGAGCGCACCCATATCGGCATCAAACCCATCCTGCTTTCCGGCGCTGGTGACGAAGCCCCATGGCGGGTTATCGCCCTGGATGCCGACGATCAGCTTGCCACGGGCCTTGATTTCTTCGGGCGTGACGGCGGCAGCGGGGTTTGCAAGCCCGATGGCGGCCACGAGAGCGGCGGCGCCCAGCATGGCGCCACGCCGCGTCAGCAAAGACTTCAGCATAAAATCCTCCCTCTTAGACGGTCGTAGAAAGCGACCTCACAGTCATCCTCTCCCGACTGTTCCCAATAATGTTTGCCAGAGAAGAACTCATAAATCAACATAGTTTTTTAAAATCATATGAGACTTTTGATTTGGTCAATTGAATTGAAATCCTCACGACATTCACCATAATGCCCATCATAAGGGTCGATGATTTTGTCCGTTGCGGCCCAACGAGGAGGATTTGAGAGCCATGAAGACCTCGATTGCGACTGTCACGATCTCAGGCGAGTTGCCGGAAAAACTAGAAGCGATTGCACGCGCCGGCTTCGACGGCGTGGAGATTTTCGAAAATGATTTCCTGGCCTTTGACGGCAGTCCCGCCGATGTCGGCAGGATGGCGCGGGATCTCGGCCTGACGATTACGCTCTTTCAGCCCTTCCGCGATTTCGAGGGCATGCCGGATACCTTGCGCGGGCGCACGTTCGACCGTGCCGAGCGCAAGTTCGACATCATGCAGGAGCTCGGCACCGACATGGTGCTCGTCTGTTCCAATGTCTCGCAGGCAGCCCTTGGCGGCATCGACCGGGCCGCCGCCGACTTTCATGAGCTGGGAGAGCGGGCGGCAAAACGTGGGCTGAAAGTGGGCTACGAGGCGCTCGCCTGGGGGCGCTTTGTCAACGACCACCGCGATGCCTGGGAGATCGTGCGCCGCGCCAACCACCAGAATGTCGGGCTGATTCTCGACAGTTTCCACTCGCTGTCGCGCAGGATCGACATCAACTCCATCCGCTCGATCCCCAAGGAAAAGATCTTCATCGTGCAGCTTGCCGATGCACCGCTGATCGATATGGAACTGCTCTACTGGAGCAGGCATTTCCGCAACATGCCGGGCGAGGGTGATCTTCCCGTTACCGAATTCACCGAGGCGGTGGCCTCCACCGGCTATGACGGCTTCTTCTCGCTGGAGATCTTCAACGACCAGTTCCGCGGCGGCTCGACGCGGGCGATCGCCGCCGATGGCCATCGCTCACTGATCTACCTGGCCGACCAAATCCGCCGGAAGGTGGAGACGCCTGTCGGCATCGAGATGCCTGCGCGTGCGGCTGTCAAAGGCATCGGCTTCATCGAGTTTGCGACCGATGACGAGGAGGCCGTGGAGCTCGTCGGCATCCTCGAGGCGCTCGGCTTCCGCAAGGTGGCGGTGCATCGTTCCAAGAAGGTGACGCTCTTCCAGCAGGGCGAGATCCGTATCCTCGTCAATGTCGATCCCGCCGGATTTGCCAATGCCGCCTATGCCGTTCATGGCACGTTTGCCTACGCGATGGCGCTTATCGTCGATGATGCCGGGCAGGCCGATGCCCGCGCCTTGGCGCTCGATGCCGAACCCTTCGCCCAGGCCGTCGCAGAGGGCGAGCTGCAACTGCCGGCGATCCGCGGTGTCGGCGGTGGACTTATCTATCTCATCGATGAGAAGAGCCCGCTCGGGCGATTCTCGGAGATCGATTTTGAATCTGTGAATGAAGAAGGGACCACCACGGACGCCGGCCTGCGGCAGATCGATCATATCGCCCAGACCGTCGCCTATGACGAGATGCTGACCTGGCTGCTCTTCTACACCTCGATTTTCGAGACCCGCAAAACCCCCATGGTCGATATCATCGATCCCTCCGGCGTGGTGCGCAGCCAGGCAATCGAAAACCAGTCGGGCAGCTTGCGCATAACCATGAACGGCGCTGAAAACCGCCGCACACTCGCCGGCCACTTCATTGCCGAAAAATTCGGCTCCGGGATCCAGCATCTGGCTTTCTCGACGGATGATATCTTTTCAACCGCCGAACGCCTGCGCGCCAATGGCTTTAAGCCCCTGCCGATCTCGCCCAATTACTACGACGACGTCGAAGCCCGCTTCGGGCTGGAGCCGGAGCTCACCGAACGGCTAAAGGAAGAAAACATTCTCTATGACCGCGATGATGAGGGGGAGTATTTCCAGCTCTACAGCGGCACTTATGGCGAGGGATTCTTCTTCGAGGTCGTGCAGCGCCGTGCCTATCGCGGTTATGGGGCACCGAATGCGATTTTCAGGATTGCGGCGCTGAAGAAGCAGATGCGGCCCGAGGGGGTTCCGAAGGATGCGATGTGACCTCAGCCGATCCGGCCGCTGGTCAGCACGTGCTCTACACCACTCTGGATATGCCTGCGAATGACCGCTCTTGCGCCCTCGACATCACGCTTCAGTGCAAGCTCGAATAGCAGTTTGTGATCGTCGACCACCGCCTTGCCGCGAAAGCTCTGCGCCAGCATGTGATACCGCTGGAAGCGGTCGAAGACGGACGAAAGTGTGGCCATCAATGTTGCCGAATTGCAGGCCGAGACGATCGCCTGATGGAATTCCCAGTCGTAGCGCACCCAGTCGATGGTGCGCGAAGCGTCACCCGCCAGCAGCTTGCGTTCGGCCGCCGCGAGCTTGTGATGGGCGGCGACGATGCGACCTTCCCATTCCAATGTGCCGGACGCGAAGGATAGCCCGATCGCATGTGTCTCGAGCACGGTGCGGAGATCGGCAAGCTCCTCCAGCTCTTTGCGCGACGCCTGGCTCACCTCGAAGCCACGCTGGCCCTCGGCAAGTACGAGATTCTCCATGGCAAGGCGGCTGAGAATCTCGCGCAATGAGGAGACGCTGATCGAATAATGCTCCTTGGCTTGTTCCAGCTTGATCTTGGTCCCAGGCGCCAACGCCCCGGAAATGATGTCCTGCCGGATCTGCCGGAAGACAACATCGCTGATGGTCTCCCAGGCTTCGGCCGTGGCCTTGAGCATCGGTTTGTCTATGTTGCGCGGCGCAGCCATTGTTATTTCGTCAGTCTGGCAGATGAGGAGAGCAGGCCCTTGCCGAGCGCATGCTCGACGCCCGCTTGGATATGGCGCTGAAGGATCGTCTTGGCCGTCTTGCTGTCGCGCCTGAGTGCTGCGTCCAATAGCTGTTTGTGCTCCTCTTCGGCAACGCCGCCGCGATAGGAGAGCGCAACCATCTGATAGCGCAGATATTTGTCGAAGACGGAGGAATGCGTTTCCATCAACAGTCGCGAGCCGCAAGCGGCTATCAGCGCCTGGTGGAATTCCCAGTCATAACGTTTCCAGTCTTCGGCTCGGGCCGTATCGCCAGAGGCCATCATCGCTTCCATGCGTGCCAGCTTGTAGTGCGCTGACACGAGCTGCGCCTCCCATTCCACATCGCCCTGTTCGAAGGATTGCTCCAGCGCATGTTCCTCGAGCAAAAGCCGAAGTGCGGCAATCTCCCTGAGATCGGCAACGGAGACCCCCGCCACCTCGAAGCCCCGCTGACCCTCCGCGACGACGAGGCCCTCCGAGGTCAACCGGTTGAGGATTTCGCGGAGCGTGCTGACGCTGGTCCCATAAGCACCTCTGAGATTTTCTAGTTTCAGCTTCTGCCCCGGCGAAAGCCGTCCGAAGATGATATCGGCACGAATCTGCCTGTAACTGCTCTCGGCGACGGTTTCCTCGATATCTTCTTGCCGCATGAGTCTCTCCGAGATTTTAGAGTTCGTCCTATATAAGGAGAAGACTATGGCGAATTCAATCGCAAAAAGATTGCGGCGAGGGGTCGGCCGGCCGCTCTCGATCCATAGTGCGGGCCGGGCAGATCGGCCGGAAGCGGCCCCCAACACGAAAAAAGCCGGCATGGAAGCAGTTGCGGAATGGTTCCAGCAGGTTTACTTTAGATTTCACTAATGGCGCAACGTGGGGTATGTGTTGGCTTGGACTAGCATGCTCTCCTAAGATGTGATGACGATCGAGGTTTTCAAACCGCTTCCTGACATCGGCGTCAGACAGGCGGCCAAGCTCAAGTTCGATCATCACGAAGGCGGCGTTCCAGTCATTAACGCTGAAGAGCAGGGCTCGTCAGTGAGGGCGATCTGATCCGAAGGTGGAATTTTTTCAATCGAGCGTTGGGTTAACGGCCAGCATGGCACTTGGCTCCGACGATACAGGCGACGCCTTCATCTCATCCTCTGTAGCGCCCCGCTTACGCTTGGTAACTTGCAGAAATATCTCTGAAATCAAACGGGATGGGGGCAATCGAAATGGCATGGGTGATCGAGGCGATTGTCGTTCGGCAGTTCCCTGCCCATTCGCCAGGGAAGATCCAATTCCTTAAGCCGGCTAAGAGTCGTGGGAAATGAGGTGACGGGTATGCTCTAACGGCATGTACGCGGCGAACAATGATTGGCCGCTAAGCTGACACCGGCCGCTATTCCACGGAGAGGCTGGAGAGCATCAACGACATTTTCCACGTATGGGAAGCGGCGAGATCGATGATCGTAGAGTAGTGAGACTGCATTCGCTTGCGTGACAGTAACTGGAGAGAATCTGCATTGCCATTTTGATCGGAGGCTCAGATGACTTCACTTGAAACCGCAGTGAGAAACGAGAAACTTTCAGGCAAGTCCCACGCAGAAAGCGTGCTATCGGCCGAGGAACTCCGCCTGATGGACGCCTACTGGCGGGCGTCGAACTATCTGTCTGTCGGGCAGATTTATTTGCTCGACAATCCGTTGCTCAAAGAGCCGCTGAAGCGGGAGCATATCAAGCCGCGTCTGCTCGGCCATTGGGGCACGTCGCCCGGCCTGAACATGCTCTACGTGCATCTGAACCGTGTGATCAAGCGCGACGACCTCAATATGATCTATGTGATCGGGCCTGGCCATGGCGGACCGTCGCTCGTCGCACATGCCTATCTGGAAGGGACTTACAGCGAAGTCTATCCGAATATCGGGCAGGACGCGGAGGGCATGCAGCGGCTGTTCAAGCAGTTCAGTTTTCCTGGCGGCATTCCGAGCCACGTCGCTCCGGAAACGCCTGGAAGCATTCATGAAGGGGGTGAGCTGGGCTATGCCCTGAGCCACGCCTACGGCGCAGCCTTTGACAATCCGGATCTTATCGTCACTTGCGTCGTCGGGGATGGAGAGGCGGAGACAGGGCCGCTCGCCACGGGATGGCATGGCAACAAGTTCCTCAATCCCGCGCGTGACGGATGCGTGCTGCCGATCCTGCATCTCAACGGCTACAAAATCGCCAATCCGTGCTTCCTCGCCCGCATTCCAGAGCAGGAACTGCGGAAATTCTTCGAGGGGATGGGTTATGCCCCCCTCTTCGTTGAAGGGCATGAGCCCGACCAGGTCCAGCAGCAACTGGCCGCAGCCATGGACACGGCAGTCGCGGAGATCAAGAGGATCTGGGCGGACGCTAGAGGGAAAGGGAATGTCAGCCGTCCGGCTTGGCCCATGATCGTCTTCCGCACCCCCAAGGGGTGGACTTGCCCAAGCGAAATCGACGGCAAGAAATGCGAAGACTATTGGCGGTCGCACCAGGTTCCGATGGGCGACATGAACAAGCCGGAGCACATCCAGATCCTTCAACACTGGATGAAAACCTACAAGCCTGAAGAACTCTTCGATGAGAATGGCAAGTTGCGCACCGAATTTGCCTCCTTGGCACCATCGGGTCATCGCCGGATGAGCGACAACCCGCATGCAAACGGCGGTCTGCTGCTGCGCGATTTGAAGATGCCGGACTTCCGCAGCTACGCCGTCTCGGTGCCCAGCCCCGGATCGGTAACGACTGAATCCGCTCGCGTCATGGGTAAGTTTCTGCGGGATATCATGAAGCTGAATATGGACAGCAAGAACTTCCGGCTGTTCAGCCCTGACGAGAACAACTCCAACCGCTGGCAGGACGTGCTGGAGGTCACCGACCGCTGCTACATGGCGGAGATTTATCCGGAGGACGATCACCTGTCGCCCGATGGCCGTGTGATGGAGGTGTTGAGCGAACATCAGTGCCAAGGCTGGCTGGAAGGTTATCTGCTGACGGGACGCCACGGCTTCTTCTCTTGCTACGAGGCCTTCATCCACATCATCGACTCGATGTTCAATCAGCATGCCAAGTGGCTGAAGGTGTGCAACCACATTCCCTGGCGACGGCCAATCGGCTCGCTGAACTACTTCCTGAGTTCGCACGTCTGGCGGCAGGACCACAACGGCTTCAGCCACCAGGATCCCGGTTTCATCGATCACGTTGTCAACAAGAAGGCCGAGGTCATCCGCGTCTATCTGCCGCCGGATGCAAACACGCTGCTTTCCGTCACCGATCATTGCCTGCGCAGCCGCAACTACGTGAACGTCGTCGTGGCTGGCAAGCAACCGGCTCCGCAATGGCTGACAATGGATCAGGCGATCAAGCACTGCGCCGAAGGTGTCGGTATTTGGGAGTGGGCCAGCAACGATCGGGGATCGGAGCCCGACGTCGTGATGGCATGCTGCGGCGACGTGCCGACGCTGGAGACGCTTGCGGCAGTCCAACTCATCCGTGAGCATATCCCCGAATTGAAGGTGCGCGTCGTCAACGTTGTCAACCTCATGAAGCTGCAGCCTTCGAACGAGCACCCGCATGGGCTTCCCGATCGCGATTTCGATGCGCTTTTCACCAAGAATAAGCCGATCATTTTCGCGTTCCATGGATATCCCTGGCTGATTCATCGCCTGACCTACCGGCGCACCAA
Organism: Rhizobium sp. NXC24; assembly: GCF_002944315.1. Taxonomy (NCBI): domain Bacteria; kingdom Pseudomonadati; phylum Pseudomonadota; class Alphaproteobacteria; order Hyphomicrobiales; family Rhizobiaceae; genus Rhizobium; species Rhizobium sp. NXC24. Next base: position 2,093,163 of record NZ_CP024314.1, on the reverse strand, counting down.
CCACGACAATCTGCATGTTCGAGGATACAAAGAGGAGGGAACAACGACGACGCCGTTCGATATGGTCGTTCTTAACCAGCTCGATCGCTTCCACCTTGTCGAAGATGTCATCGATCGACTGCCGCAACTCGGCGCTCGCGCGGCCTACTTCAAGCAGGCGATCCGCGAGAAGCTGATTGAGCACCGGCAGTACATCGAGGAGCATGGCGATGACATGCCTCAGATCAGCGGCTGGAAATGGGGCGTCAAGAGTATGGAGCAGGTGAAGGGAACGACGTCCACGGAAGGCGACAATACTTAAATGGCGATAAGCCGATGACCGTTAAACAAGGAGGCGGACATATGTTGCGGTCGACCGCAATTGAAACATCTGGAGGCCAACCAGCCGTCCGCCTTCCGATTGCGTTTTGGTGATGGGTCGGTCATGTCGGAACTACAGTCGACCGATCCCGATCTGAACCGAATGCCAACCGAAGAGGATCTCGGTCGCCTTCAGTTCACGACGTTGCTTTACTATCTCCAATGCACCAACCCAGACAACGGGCTAGTGCGCGACAAGACACAAGCGGGCGCACCGGCAAGCATCGCCGCTGTCGGCATGGGGCTTGCCACTATCCCGGTCGTGGTTGAGCGCGGCGTCGTCATTCGCGAGTTTGCCGCCAAGATCGCTCGGCGGCGACTGGAATTTCTGATGCATTGCCACCAGGGGCCGGAACCTGATGCCTCGGGCTACAAGGGCTTCTTCTATCATTTCCTCGACATCGAGACAGGGCGGCGGGTGTGGCAATGCGAATTGTCGACGATCGACTCGACCTTTCTGTTTGCCGGTGCTTTGACCGTCGCCACCTATTTCGATGGGGACTCGGAAGATGAGGTGAAGGTCAGGCAACTCGCCACGGCGCTTTACGAGCGGGCGGATTGGAACTGGGCGTGCGACCACGGCGCGACGCTGACCCATGGCTGGCGACCGGAAAACGGTTTCATTCCCTATCGTTGGCGCGGCTATGACGAAGGCTTGCTTCTCTACATACTCGGACTTGGCTCGCCGACCCATCCGCTACCGCCGGAAAGTTATGCAGCTTACACGGAAAGCTACGAGTGGCGAAACATCTTCGGGCGCGAATTGCTTTATTCCGGTCCTCTCTTCACGCATCAGCTTTCGCATATGTGGATCGATTTCCGAGACATTCGCGATGAATTCATGCGGGAGCATGACAGCGATTATTTCCAAAACAGTCGGCAAGCCACCTTCGTACAGCAGGAATATGCGATCCGGAATCCCTTGGGGTTCGAGGGATATGGCGAGCACTGCTGGGGATTCACCGCAAGCGACGGCCCCGGCTGGCTGACCAGGGATATTGGCGGTCAGCGCCGCGAATTCTTCGACTATGTCGCGCGTGGCGCACCCTTCGGACCGGACGATGGTACCGTCTCGCCCTGGGTCGTCGTTGCGTCCCTGCCGTTTGCGCCTGAGATCGTCATTCCAACCGTCCGCAATTTCGCTGCCCTGAAGCTGGGGATGACGCGGCTCTATGGTTTCAAGCCATCTTTCAATCAGACGTTCAAGGATGAGAACAGCCCAACGGGGTGGTGGACCAGCCCTTACCATTTTGGGATCGATCAGGGTCCGGTGGCGCTGATGATCGAGAACTATAGAACCGGTTTCCTCTGGAAACTGACGCGCAATTGCGAGCCAGTCGTCCGCGGACTGAGGAGGGCGGGATTTGCCGGCGCGTGGCTGTGATGGAGAGCCTGCGAAGAGAGCACTGACGGTTACCGTTGCGGCGCCAAACCTGTTGCGGGGATGTACGGCCAGGCGACTATCTTAGACCCAATCATTGATAGTCGGAGCCCCATTTTTCGCTTCCGCGGGCCTTGCTCAGTACTGTCCCTGAGTTGTCTCAGCCTTTGTGCGGAGCTATATTAGAAACGGCGAATTTGTGGCTTGGATTTCTACGTCGGAGGCGGAGTGATGCTGGTCAGAGACGTGATGAAGGTAAGAATTATCAAGGTCTCGCCGGACAATAGCGTCAAGCAGGCCGCAGAGCTGATGCTCGCCAATCGTGTCAGCGGCATCCCGGTTATCGACGATGAGGGCCAATTGGTTGGCCTCATCACAGAGGGCGATCTGTTGCGGAGATCCGAGCTAGGTCATCGAACCATGGCCGACGAGTCGTTGTCCCCAGAGGAAAAGGCCAGGACATACATCAAGAGCAATGCCTGGAAAGTTGCCGATGTGATGAGCCGCAATCCGGTGTCCATCGGGGAGGACACGCCGCTTGCACGCGTCGCTAACTTGATGGAGGAGCACGGCATAAAGCGCCTTCCAGTGACGAGAGCGGGCGCCGTCGTCGGCATTGTGAGCCGCGCCGATCTTCTCCAGGCGATTATCTTCGCCAAGCCCGATGAAACGGCGCCTGGTGATGAAGCGATCCGTCGCAGCATCCTGATCCGCCTCAATGAGAATACCGGTCTCGAAGGACAGGATCTGACGGTGACCGTGGCAAACGGCGTGGTGCATTTGTGGGGAAATGTCTCGACGGAGGAATGCCGGAAGGCGGCGCGCGTCGCTGCCGAGAGTGTCCGCGGCGTCGCTGGCGTTGTGGATCATTTTCCGAAGCGCGAGACCTAGAGAACCAGAAGAGGGCCCTGGACCTTCGGAGACTTGGCAACCAGAGTGCCGGAGCCGCCCACACAAGCGGGCCCTCGTGAATGCGGGAACCAATTACAACTGTTGGAGTGTCTGCCAGGGCACGGCAAGGGGGGTAGCATGAGCAGCGAGAAGGCGGCTGTTCAGCCGCAGGATTTCAAGTCACTTTCCTCTCTGCATCTTCCAGAACAATATGGTTGCGGGCCGATCCAATTCAGGGGAAGCCATGACGGGCTCTATGAGCGTCATTTGTTGTTCGACAATGTTATCGCTCCCGAGAATGCGGGAAACCGTGAGCGATATGAGGCGATTGCCCGATCCGTCAGGGATGTGCTGTCGCAGCGCTGGCAACGGACGGAACAGACCTACAGCATGGAGAACCCGAAGCGGGTCTATTATCTGTCGATGGAGTTCCTGATCGGGCGATCTCTCAGCAACAATATCCTCAATCTCCGCCTTGATCCGCTCGCCAGACGTTTTTTCGATCACGAGCACATAGACGAACTGGCCATTCTTGCCGAGGAGCCCGATGCGGGGCTGGGCAACGGCGGGCTGGGGCGGCTCGCCGCCTGCTTCCTGGATTCGATGGCAACGATGCAACTGCCGGCGATGGGATATGGGCTGCGCTACGAGTACGGGATTTTCAAACAGACGATCGTCGATGGCTGGCAACGCGAGCAGCCGGACAACTGGTTGCGCCGGCCGGATCCCTGGGAGGTCGCTCGCCCGCAGGAAGCCGTGGAAATCAAACTCGGCTGCTCCTTCGAGGTCCGCGGCGGGAATTTGCGGGTCGCGGTCGGTAGACCGTCCCACCTGATCGGCATGCCCTACGACCGCCCGATCATCGGCTACGGCGGCAGGACCATAAATACGCTCCGGCTTTGGGCGGCTGCAACACCGGAAAGCTTCGATTTCCAGACCTTCGGCGCCGGTGAGTTCGTCAGCGCGCTGGCACAGCGACTAACGGCCGAGACAGTCACCCGGGTTCTTTACCCCGACGATTCGACGAGCATGGGACAGGGCCTGCGGTTCGTTCAGGAATATTTCCTGGTCGCATGTTCCCTTGCCGACCTCGTCCGGCGATTTCGCTCAAATAATACCGATTGGCATTTTCTGCCCGACAAGGTGGCGATCCAGCTCAACGACACGCATCCGAGCATGGCAGTTGCGGAACTGATGCGCATCCTGCTCGATGACGCGGATCTCAGTTGGGATGACGCATGGGATCTGACCAGGGCTTGCCTTGCCTACACCAATCACACGCTTCTGCCCGAGGCGCTGGAGAAATGGCCGCTGCGGTGGTTCGAATTGATGTTGCCGCGTCACCTTGAGATCATTCTGGAGATTGATCGTCGCTTCCGGGAGGAGATCCTCACCCTCTTTCGGGATGATCAGGGCCGGGTCGAGCGGGCGAGCCTGATCGAGCATGGTGGCGAGCGTCTGGTGCGCATGGCCCATCTTGCCATCGTCGGCTCGCACAGCACCAATGGGGTAGCCGAGATCCATTCAAGATTGCTGCGCGAAACCACCGTCAAGGACCTCGCGGAGATATTCCCGCGCCGGTTCAACAATAAGACGAATGGCGTGACACCCCGACGCTGGCTGCTCATGTCCAACCCGGAGCTTGCCGGTTGCATAAGCGATGCCATCGGCGAGGGATGGATCACCAACCTCAGCGAGCTGGAAAGGTTAAAACCGCTTGTCGCTGATGACAGCTTTGTCGATCAGGTCCGGGAAGCCAAGCGTATGGTAAAACACCGCTTTGCCGGATGGCTGAAGTCAAGCGCCGGCATCGTCGTCGATCCCAGCGCGATCTTTGACAGCCAGGTCAAACGCATTCACGAATACAAGCGGCAATTATTGAACGCATTGAGAATCGTCGCGCTCTACAACCGGATCCGCGAAGATCCCGGCCTGGATATGGCGCCGCGTACCTTCTTCTTTTCCGGCAAAGCCGCGCCCGCCTACAACGTGGCGAAGCTGATAATCAAATTTCTCAATAACCTCGCCGGCACGATAGATGTTGATCCTCAAGTGCGCGGGCGCCTTAAGGTCGTTTTCCTGCCCGACTACTGCGTCTCGGTGGCAGAGCGCCTCATCCCCGCCAGTGACGTCTCCAACCAGATCTCGACAGCCGGATACGAAGCGAGCGGTACCAGCAACATGAAGTTCATGATGAATGGCGCGCTGACGATCGGCACTCGTGATGGCGCCACGATCGAAATGGCCGAAGCAGCCGGCGAGGAAAACTTTTTCCTGTTCGGCCTGACGGCTGACGAAGTCGCGGGGAGCCGCGGCTGGTACAGCCCACATTGGCATTACGACAACGAACCCGAAACCCGTGCGGTGCTGGACCTGATCCTATCAGGTCATTTCTGCCGTCATGAACCTGGGGTCGTGGATGCGCTACGCAATATCCTCCTGACGAGCGGCGATGTCTTCAGACATCTGGCGGACCTCACCTCATATCTGGAAGCGGACCAGAGTTTGCAATCTCTCTACGGCGATCCTCGTGCATGGACTCGTAGAGCGCTGCTCAACATCGCAAGCTCCGGAAAGTTCTCAAGCGACCGCACGATCGCCGAGTATGCGGCCGAAATCTGGGACGCGAGACCCTGTCCCGTTCCTTGACTTGTGGTGGGTGGCGACTTCGAACAGCCTATGCGGAGCGGTTGATGCCATGGACACTATCCTCGTCGTGAATGCCGGTTCCTCCAGCCTGAAGTTCGAGGTCTTCGCCGCGGCGGATACGCTTGCACGGCGGATCAAGGGGAGGATGGAAGGGATCGGCACCGCGCCGCGCCTGACCATCAAGGGCGCCGGCGGCGATCGGCTGGCGGACGAAGATTACCCACGCGATACCGTTCCCGACTTGCCGGCGGCGATGCGTCTGGTGGGGGAATGGCTGCGGGAGCATCATGAGGGGCGGCTGATCACCGTCGGTCACCGTGTCGTCCATGGCGGTCCAGACCACATGCGTCCAGCGCGCATCGACGAAAACCTGTTGCGGGAACTGGAGCGGTACACGTCGCTTGCGCCGCTGCATCAGCCAAACAATCTTGCGCCCATCCGCATCCTGCTGGAGCACCAACCGCAGCTAGCTCAAGTCGCTTGTTTCGATACCGCCTTCCATCGCGGCCATGATCCGATGGCCGACCACTATGCCATTCCGGCGCATTATTTCGACGAGGGTGTCCGGCGCTACGGTTTTCACGGGCTGTCCTACGAATATGTGGCTGGAAGGCTGGCCGAAGTCGCGCCGGACATTAGCGGCAGACGGGTCATCGTTGCCCATCTCGGAAGCGGCGCCTCCATGTGCGCGCTCAACCGCGGGCGAAGCGTCGAGTGCACATTCGGGTTCACGGCCCTCGATGGATTGCCGATGGGTACGCGATGCGGGCAGATCGATCCCGGCGTACTCCTTTATCTGCTCCAGCAACACGGCATGACCGTAGAGCAATTGCAGGACCTTCTCTATAAGGAATCCGGCCTCAAGGGACTTTCCGGCATCAGCAACGACGTGCGCGATCTGCTTGCCAGCAGCGACGCCGGTGCGACGCTGGCACTCGACCATTTCGTGCATCGCATCGGCCTTAACGCCGGCTTGCTGGCGGCGGCGTTGGGTGGGCTGGACGCCTTCGTCTTCACGGCTGGCGTCGGGGAAAATTCGCCAGTGATGCGCGCGCGGATTGCCGAAAAGCTAGGCTGGCTTGGAGCGTTGCTCGACCCTGAGCGAAACGATGCCGGCGAGTTGCTGGTATCAAGTGAGGACAGCAAGGTCGCAGTCTATGTCGTGCCGACCGACGAGGAATTGATGATTGCACGGCACACGTTGGCGCTGATCAAGGCTTGATAGGCGGGCTGTTCGCCGAGACCTGTAATGCTTCCGGAAGTCTCAGCCACTGGCGGACTTCGCGCGTACTCCCCGGATCGCGAGCGCCGTTCTCCGTCAAGACGCTTTCGCAGGCCATAAATTCTCTCCAGCGCAAAACGGGGGCGAACATGAATAACCAGCATATTCCGCTCAAGGTGACGGCAACAAGGTTCGTCCGTGCGGTCAAAATCTTCATGACATCGGATGTGGGCGGAAGAGCCAAGTTTCTTCTTTTCGCTCTCGTCGCTCTCTTCGGCGGCATCAGTGCTTTGAACGTCGTCAATAGCTTCGTCGGTCGGCATTTCATGACCGCCATCGCCGAAAGGCAGACGGCCGAATTCATTCGCCAGGCCATCCTGTATACCATGGCTTTCGCGGCATCGACCATCGTCTCGGTGATCGCCAGGTTCTCGGAAGAGCGGCTGGCCTTGCTCTGGCGGGAATTCCTGACGCGCCGCGCTGTTGGTATTTATATGAGCGGAGGGACGTTTTACCGCGTCGGGATTCGGGGCAAGCTCGCCCATCCTGACCAGCGGATTGCCGATGACATCAACGCCTTCACGATCACGACCCTTTCTTTCGTATTGATGCTACTGAACAGCCTTTTGACCGTCCTGACCTTCTCAGGCGTACTTTGGCTCATCAGTCCGCTGCTATTCATCGCGGCTGTCGTATACGCAGCCACAGGATCTTACCTGACGATTCTACTAGGCCGCCCGCTGATCAGTCTGAGCTACGATCAGCTCGATCGCGAGGCTGCGTTCCGGTCCAGCTTAATCCGCGTGCGCGAAAACGCGGAATCGATCATGCTTGGCGGAGGAGAGCAAAGGCACGCCAATCTCTTGCTGAGGCGTTTCGATGAACTTGCCATGAACTTCAGGCGCATAATCGTCATCAACCGCAATGTCGGTTTCTTCACGACGGGCTACAACTGGATGACTCAGATCATTCCGATTCTCATCATAGCCCCGGTATTTATCCGCGGAGACATGGAGTTCGGCGTCATTACCCAGTCTGCCGCCGCCTTTGCGATGCTTGTCGGTGCGTTTTCATTTATCGTCAGCCAATTCAAATCGATTTCCAATTTCGCGGTAGTCGTGGCGCGCATCAGCTCCCTCATTGAGGCGATCGAAGATGCTAGTCAGCCAACGAAAACCAACCTGGAAATCGTTGAGCACGATGGTCATCTTGCCTATGACCACGTTACGCTCACCTCGGCGACGGGCCATGCGCTACTCAAGGATCTTTCGGCGACCTTCCCTGCGGACGCCCGTGTGGTCGTAGTGGGAGACGACAATGCGGCGGCCACCGCGCTGTTTCGCGCAACTGCCGGGATTGGCATATCCGGAGAGGGGCGCATCATTCGTCCCGCACGCGATCAGTTGCGTTTTCTCGCCCAACGCACTCATCTTGCTCTCGGAACTCTGCGGCAGATACTTGTGCCATCGGGGCGGTCGAGCGACGTGACGGATGAGCAGATCCTTTCTCTCCTCAAACGGTTGGGATTTGCACCCGTTCTGGAAACCGACGATCTCGATAAGGAGGACGACTGGTCGACCCGGTTGTCGCCACGCGACCAACAGATTGTGGCAATTGCGGGGGTCCTTATCGCAGCCCCCTCCCATGTCTTTTTTGAAAATGCAGACGTGATCTTCGGTCACGACCAGCTGCGCGACATCCTTGCACTCCTTGCCGAGCGAAAGATTGCCTGCGTAAACTTGGCGGAAGCGGATACCCAGCGGGAGGCATATGATGCTGTGCTAGAGTGTCATGCAGACGGATCCTGGAATTGGATCGACCAACGAGGACGCTCGTGACCGCAAAGCGGCTGTCGCTTGGCACGTAAACGGGTCTTCCTTAAACATTCCCACTAATATCAACATTGGCCCTGAGCCGACAGGATAACGCGCACCTTATGCTGCGCTCATGAAGATCCTCGTTTGCCATAACCGGTCCCAATACCCAAAATGCAACATTGTCGGACCGTCGCTCATCAGGAATTTTACCACTCGGAGGAGTGCCAATGATCAGGCATCACATTGCGACGGGCCTTGCCATCAACATCATACCCATGGCCGTAATCCGCAATTCCATTCTCATTGCCGAGATCTGAACGACATCGTCGTGTCCGGAGATTGACCGCATACCGTGCCGATCGGCGACGTTTCCTTGCCTGGACGAAGGGGCGGCACCGATGTCCAGCAGGCATCACGGACATATTCCTCGATTGTCGGGATATTGCCGCGGCAGCCATCGACCTATGCGCACCGATGGCTTCGACGTAGCCGCTGTCCACGAAGTTACCGCGGCCTTTGAGAAATCAGTGCATTTGGGAAGAGCCCCTCTGGCGATCACTGGATCGGCCGGTGTGGCATCCCCATCCCTGAGACAAGCCGCAGCAATAGGAAATGTTTATCGCTAGCCAAAGGAGGAGACAATGTTACTGGAGAGGGAAGCAGCCGTTGCAGGCGTGACCATCGGGGAGGACACATCCACCGCGTTCAAAAGACGCTTCATGATAAGGATGATAGCCGTTCTCACGGGCGGAATGCTGCTCGATGGTTACATCCTCGGGGTCATCGGCCCTGTAACCACCGTGATGAAGCAAGATATGGGTATGTCGACGGCCGACATGGGGCTGATCGCGTCCGCTGCGCTGTTCGGGATATTGATCGGCTCGCCGCTCGGCGGATGGGCTGGCGACAAGTTCGGCCGAAAGCCGCTCTTCATGATCGACATGGCGCTGTTCGTGATCGCATCGGCGATGCAGTTCTTCATCAATTCGGTTGAGATGTTGTTTGTGGTGCGGCTGCTGATGGGCGTTGCCATAGGTGCGGAGTACTCGGTCGGCTGGCCGCTGATGTCGGAGTTTGCGCCCGCCCGTTTGCGGGGGCGCCTGATGGGCGTCACGATCCTCGCCTGGTATGGCGGATTCATGATCGGGTACACGGCGGGTTACATTCTGAACCTGCCGACACCGCTGCCGTGGCGTTTCATCATCGGCACGAGCACGCTTATCGCGGTCGTCTTGTTCGTCGCCCGGCTCGGCCTGCCGGAGTCGCCGCGCTGGCTGTGGAGCAAGGGGCGCAAGAACGAGGCCCGCGCCATCGCACGCAAATATCTGGAGAGCGCCGGGGATATGGCGGACATGGAGAACGAAGAGGTTCGTCATGGCCAGTTCTCGGAACTCTTCTCTGCGAAGTACTGGCGAATGACTGCTTTCGTTTCGTGGTTCTGGTTCTGCAACGTCCTGCCGTATTTCGCGATCGCGACCTTCGCAGACAATGTGTTGGAGCACTACGGCCTCAATGGCGGGCTCGCCGGTGGCGTGGGACTGTCGATGGTTGCTGTGATCGGGGTCGCCGTCACGGTGGCGTTGATCGACAAGGCCGGTCGCCGGTTGTTCACGGTTCCGCCGCAGTGGATCACCATGGTCGTCTTCCTCGTCATTGGCTTGTGGTCGAGCGCGCCTCCAGCCGTGGTATTGGGTCTCTTCCTCGTCTTCTCGTTCTTGAATGCGATGAATGGGACGCTGACGAGTATCTATCCCGGCGAGGTGTTCCCCACCGAGGTTCGTGGCGTCGGCACCGGTTTTGCAGCCGCTGTCAGCCGGATCGGCGCGGGTATGGGCACCTTCCTGTTGCCGATAGGCGTGGAGAAATTCGGAGTTTCGGCGGCCATGCTGGTCGCGGCGGGTGTCGTCTTCAGCGGCGCGCTGGTGTCTCAATTGTGGGCGCCTGAGACAAGAGGGAAGAGCCTTAGTGAAACGGCCGCGGGGTATTCGCACTAGCTGGCAGATTGTTTTGGCAAGTGTCCAAAGCCGTTAGTGGCTATTGCGTGATAGGCTTCTGTGTGAGGTGGAGTGTCGCATCCCACTCTCACACAGAAAGTCTCAATAGCCCAAGATCGGTGCTGAATCGCAATTCGGATGCCTCGCGACATAGTTCTTCAGTCGCGACTATGAAATGTCGCAGCGGCCTTTGCGTGTCGGAAAAGACATGCGACTTTGTTATCGACGATCCCTCTGACGACGATGTTATTGGATGCTAATCAAACGCCGTTACCTTCCCTCCCTCGGTTCGTTCGCCACTTTCGAAGTTGCGGCGAAGCATCTCAGCTTTACCCTCGCCGGGAACGAGCTCAACGTGACCCAGGCCGCTATTAGCCAGCAGATCCGTGGCCTCGAAAAATCGCTGGGTGTTACCTTGTTCATCCGCAAGCACAACAGCCTCGAACTGACATTCGATGGCCAACGACTCTTGACTGCCGTCAGCGGCGGCCTGGACAAGATTTGCGATGCGATCAACGATATTAATGCTCCGTCTGATCTTCCCATGATCACCTGTTCGGGTACCAATGCGGCGATCGCCTTCTGGCTGAAATCCCTTGTGGACAGGTTCCGTTCCGAGCGGCCTGACGTGAGGTTCGTGCTTCTGGCCTCAGACGAGGACGACACATTGAGGAACTTCGACGAGGTCGATCTTTCCCTGATTTGTGGAAACGAACGCTGCGAGGTCGGGGAAAATCTCCGCTACCTCTTTCCGGATATTGTTCAACCGGTATGCAGTCCGGATTATCTCGAACGCCACGGGCCATTTCCGGACCCCCTAAGCCTGGGGCAAGCGGATTTGCTCGACCTGCATCGCAAGCACTGGACCTCCGACGCCATCGGATGGCACCCAGTCACTTGGGACGATTGGTTCCGGGCGAACGGTCTCGATGTGCCGCACTTATCGCCCATCATGATCAGCAACAATTATCCGCTTCTCGTGAACGCAGCGATCAAGGGCGAGGGAATCGTTCTGGGGTGGCATCATCTCGTACGATCGCTGCTGGACGCAGGCGCGCTCCGCACATTGTTCGATGCCCCTCTTCGCGTCGATCGGGGATATTATTTGAAGGTGAACCGAGCATCCCTGGACAAGCCGCATGTGCAGGAATTCATCGATTTCGTTCTGACGGATCTTGCTGCTTCGGAACAAGGACACCAGCCTCGCGGAGTGGCGATGGGAGATATCCTCTGAGCTGGTTTGTCAACGCGATCCACCTCATCAAGACGGGCGTCGCGTCCGTCGAGGATTTCGATAAGGCGATGTGGCTGGACCTGGATTGCGGTGGGTAGCGAAGGGGCCGACGATGTTGTTCCACCTTGGAGCCGGTGAAGGGGGCTATCTTTTGCGAAAGGTACACCGAACGCTTTAATCGCAGGTGGGACGATCTCGGCGTCCTTCATCTTGGCCCGCCGCAGCGGGCATTTAGGAATGGAAGCGACGATTTAGGCGGCCGCAGATATGGCCATCGAACGCTCTCTGAATGAATGGCCTGTTCCGCCGTCCCGCTGGTTTGTCTCTGACGAGGTGGTGTTCCCTGTATGCTCGCCCGCCTATCTGTCGAACCATGCTCCCGTTACCGCTGTGGCGGATTTGTCCGATCACCACCTCCTTCATTCCTTCGATCCGCATCGCAAGCGGCTCAGTTGGGGAGAATGGTTCAACCTCGTGGGGGCGGGATCGGTAGATGCAGCACCAAACATGGTGCTGAATGACTATCAATTGGTCATGCAGGGAGCCCTATCGGGGGAGGGGATTGCCCTTGGATGGAATTTCTCCGCCCAGCTCTTGCTTCAAAACAAGCTTCTGGTGAGGCCGTTAGACGTTTCGGTGAAGACGGGAGGCGCCTTCTTTCTGGTGGCCAACGAGCGTCGAACCGAACAGGATAAGCTCAACATCCTGGTGGAATGGTTTCTCTCGCAGACGGCGGACCTGCGCTAAGGCGATTGGTTTTCAACCGGTCTCATTGCACATATACCGGTACGACTGCAGAGGTTTCGTCGCGGTAGGGCAGGCGGATTTGGAAGCGGTGTTCGCCGCTCTGGATGGGCCAGAAGACAGGCCGGTCGGGGTCGGTGACGGCGAAGGGCTGGCCGTCGACATACCAGACGATTTGCGGCACATGCGGCTGGACATCGGCCTTCAGAGGCAGACGGTCGAAGGCGGCGGGCTGTTCCGGATTGCGCCAAATCTGACTGTTGCGCGCAGGTGTTGATATGGCGAGATGGATCTGCGGGTTGGAGGCATCGGCACCGGCGAGTGAATGGCTCCTCCCGGCTGCTGCACTGATCGGCAAAGATTTGAGGTTGGCGTCCGGACGAAACGATAGCGCAGCCACCTTTGGCATCTCATCAGGCTTAAGCCATTCCACCAGCGTCTGGCTGCAGGTGTTGTCATTTGACTGTCCATTGACGACGCAAACCTCCATCGGTTTGCGGTCCGGCGGCGTCGGAAAGCGCGCATCGGCGATGTCTCCGGGCTTGTTGCCATGAACCCGGTCGATGATCGCGTGCACGAGGCGGGCGGCACTTCCGGCGCCGGTCATCCTGCTCATGGTGCCGGCATCACCGCGGCCGATCCAGACGCCGACGATGACTTTTTCGGAATAGGCCATCGCCCAGGCATCCCGGTAGCCTTGGGAGGTGCCGGTCTTGATCGCGACGGGGAAAGGATATTCCAGCGTGCCATAGCGGTGGAAGCTCGGCAGCCGGGCCTGCGGATCGGAGAGGAAGGACGTGATCAACCGGGCCGTATCGAGCGAAATGATCCGCACGGATTGGGATTGCGGCTGCTCGCGCGCCCAGCGCAGATCCTGCAATTGGCCGTCATTGGCCAGCGCGCCATAGGCCCGCATCAGCCTGTCCAGGCGTGTCGGCAGCGAGCCGATCGCCATCGAGAGGCCGAAATGATCGGCTGGGGTTTCAAGGTCGTGCAGGCCGAGATCGCGCAAAAAGCGGAATGTCGTCTCAAGACCGATGCTGCGCAGCAGATTAGTGGCGGGCACGTTGCGCGAATTGGCCAGTGCCTGGCGCGGCAGCATTGGCCCAAGGAATTCGCGGTCTGCATCGCCGATGCCCGACGCGCCTTCCGGCAAATCGAGCAACATGTCGGTCGGCTTCAGCACGCCGCGTTCGAAGGCCAGCGCATAAATGAACGGCTTGAGTGTCGACCCGGGCGAGCGCTGTGTCCGGGTGTAGTCGAACGCGCCGGCATGCCTGCCGTAATAATTGCTCGAACCCACCTGGGCGAGGACCTCGCCCGTTTGACGCGACACCACCATGACGCCGACCTGCTGTGCGCCTGCGGAGCGCCAGCCATCGAGATATTGGCGTGCGAGAGCGGTAACGTCTGTCTGCAGCGCAAGGTCGATGGTCGTGTGGATCAGCGGCGTATTTGCGGAGGCTGGTGCTATCTGGCCGTTCTCGATGAGGTCGTGATAGCGCAATATGAGATGCAGAGCATCCGGGCGGCGCGGCAGGTCGGGCATGCGCATGTCGGCGAGCTGGCGATGGGCGATTTCTGCCTCGTCGGCATTGATGATCTTCTGCTGCGCCAGCGTGTTCAGCATTTGGTGGCCGCGCTGAATCGCCCGGCGCAAGCCTTCCGGCCGCAGCGGGTTCATCCGGGTCGGTGATTGCGGGATGGCTGATAGCAGTGCGATCTCAGCCCAGGAAAGATCGGCCACCGGCTTGTCGAAATAGAGCCGTGCCGCATGGGCGATGCCGTGGCTGCCATTGCCGTAGGGTGCCAGCCGTAAGTATTGCGCCAGCATCGCCTCGCGGCCGTAGCGCAGGGTCAGCAACACACCGGTGCCGGCCTCGAGGATCTTGTGCATGAAGGTGCGCGATTCCGGCCGCTGCATCCGCGCCACTTGCATGGCAATGGTCGAGGCGCCCGAGCGGCGTCCCATGCCCTCAAGATTTTGCCAGGCGGCGCGGCCGATGGCATAGGGATCGACGCCAGCATGCCCGTAGAACCGCCTGTCCTCGAGTGCAAGCGTTGCCTTCACGACGCGGTCAGGCAGTTGCTCCAACGGCCAATAGCCATAATCGATGCGCCCGCTCTCCTTGTCGGCATGGCCGATCTGGGCGAGGAACGCGCCGCCGCGATCATAAAGTATCGGTGTCGGGGCGGGTGCATCCAGGCGAGCGCGCTGATTGATGAGACAGGCAAAAACCAAGGCACCGGCTGCGAGGATCAGCAGGGGGAAAAGAACGAGCTTCGATCGGCGGCTTCCCAAAAATGTCATTGCCTGGTTGCCTGGCTCCTCGCTTGATATCCGTCCTACTTGGGGCGGCTTACTTCGCCACCACGATCTGCACGGCTGCGCTCATCCCCTGCACACCCTTCTGGTACATGGTTTCGGCGAAGGCCTGCGGCTGCGTATACGAGCCTGCGATCAAGGCGCGCGTCCGGTAGGCAAAGGTATAGTTGCCTTTTGGAAGCCTGTCGGAAGCGCAGAATACTTGGTCGTCGCCATAGGAAACCCAATCGGTCGGCAAGGTCGACGCTATTGCCGGCGTGGCTTCTGCCGGGGCGGTGGCGATATTGGGGTTCAGAGGATCGAGCCCCGCCGCTAGCGGCAGAGTGAGAGCCACATGGGTCCGATCTTCAGATACGACCAGTTCGACCCTCTCTTCCAGGACATCGCCGACCTTGAGCTGGATGGCACCGTTGGCATCGGGGGCCAGCTTTTCCAGCGGTGCGTTGCCTGCGGGGACGCGGTAGAGCGTGCGCGTAAGGGCAAAGCCCTGGCTCTGGGCCTGCGCCTTATAGCCGGCTTCGGCCGACAGATAACTGGTTTCCACCAGCGCGAGGGCAGATGTAGACCCGGTGTTGCTGATGGTGATTGCGCCCGGATCCAGCGTGACCTGACGCAGCACGGGTGTATTGGCGTCCAGCGTCAGCGTTTGGACGCTGCCGTTCTGACTAAGCGTCAACGGCAACGGCGTCGTCGGCCGTTGCCAAGCGGCTGAAAGTGCTCGGATTGCCGCCGAAGTGGCGTTGGTCGAGCCCCAGCCGTCACCTTCGCCCAATCGCAACAGGGCGGTTTTCAAGGCGGGATAGCGCGGATCCGTTTCCGAGGTCAAAGCCGCCGCGCGCACCATTTCGGCCAGGCTGCGGGTTTCCGAAGGCAGGATAATGGGATTGCCCCCATCCTGGGCCTGCCCATTGTAAACCAACTGGCCATCGCGAGAGAGGATGCGTACGCGCGACCACATGGCGTCGGCAAAACCGCCGACAAGGCGTGGGTCGGCATCCGGCGCGGCGGCGGCCGCCGCCGTCATTCGGGCAACGCTGACATTCGGCATCAGGGCAGCCGAACGGGCCAGTTCCGCCGTATAGGCAGGGTCGAGCTTGCCGCCTTCGGCGAGCGCCGTCAGAGCCTCGACCCGTTCGCGAATCTCGTCGCCGGTGAGCAGATGCGGATAATCCGAGCGCAGCGATAGCTTCAGCACGCTCGCGAGGCGGTCGGTCAGCGCCTTGTCGGTGGGCTCGCCTGCCTTCTCGGCTGCGACCAGGAACGAATAGGCCCAGGCTGTCAGCGAGACATTGCCCTTGCTGTGCGGCCAGAAGCCGACAAGGCCATCGGCATCGACCGCCTGGCTGATGGCCAGCACGGTGTTGTGCACGTCGCTGTCGATACGCTTGTCAAGCTTCGCCGCTGCCAGAATGGGTTCGAAACTTTTGAAGGCCACGCTGGAGGAGGCCAAGGATATCCGTTGTTCGGTGGAGCCGTAGGGAGATTCCACCAGAGTGTTGAGCCCGGCAACCAGCTTCACCAATGCCGGATCGGAAGCGAGCGTGATCACGCGCTGAAACGATCCGGGGCGGACGTTTTCCTGCGGCGTCGACAGCGTCTTCGAACCGCCGGCCGGGATTTCGACGATCTCGTAATGCTTGATCGGCACGCGGTCGAATTTCAACGGCAGCGCAATTTCGACTGAATCCCGGGCATGATCGGCCACGCGCTCGACTCCGAAACGCAGCCGCACGTCGTCCTTGCCGGGCTTTGGCTCCGGCACCGATGCGAGAACGCCGATATGAGCGGGCTTGTTCTGTTCCCAGTTAAATGAGAAATCCTTGTTGCCCTCAAATGTCAGTCCATCGGAAACGATGGATGCCGCGCCGGCGCCGCCACCGCCCTCGACGATACGGGCAATGACGCCTGCTTCGAATTGGTCTCCATACCGGAGGAAGCGGGGCAGTGCGGGTTGGGCCACTATTTCCTGCCGGATCAGCATTTCGCCCGTACCGTAGCCGAAGCGGTCGGGACCGCTGACGGCCTTGGCGCGCAGCTTGAAGACAGTCAGCGAGTCCGGCAGCTTCACCTTGATCTTGGCGGTGCCACCCGGACCGACTTTTACGTCGGGAAGATAGATCGGCACCGGCGTAAAATTCTTGCGGACGGAAATATTGTTGTCCGTGCCCCAGTCTTCGCGCTCGTCGCCGCCCGGCACCTCATCCAGGGGGATGATGCCAAAGGCCATATTGCGGGTATCGCGCAGCGCCATGGTGGATTGGCGCTTGACGATGAAATTCGGCAGCGGGTCCAGCGGTTGTTCGGTTGCAAGCGATAGCACGGCTTGGTCGACCATCCAGAAGGTGGCATCGCCCGCGATCGGCTGGCCGGTATCATCGGCCAGATGCAGCGTGACCTCCACTTCATCGCCGGGGCGGGCCTTCTTTGGATAATCCATGGTAACGGTTACGGTGTTCTTCACGGGCTTCACCGTCACCGTCTTCGTCGCGGCGATTGTCACAGGCTTGCCCTGGTCGAAGGGTGCGTTCGGCGAGGGGATGCTGGTCTCCAGCCGGCCCCGCATGATGAGAAAGTGCACGGGAATTTCCGGCATATATTCCTTGCGGACGGGCAGCGCATAATGGCCGTATCCATCGGCGATATCGACCCAGTCATAGCGGAACTTTCCCTCGGGCTCTTCAACGACGGCCAGGGCGCGCGCTGTCTGGAAAGGGGACTGGATCAGCAGGTTGGCGGTTTCCCCGGGAATGTAGCTGTCCTTGTCCGTAGTGACGACCGCGGTGCGGGCGGGCGCCTGTGCCCAGGTGACCGGCGTGGTGCCGCCGACGAAGAAGTCGACGCTGACCTGCTGGCGGCGGCCAATGCGGTCGCTGGCTTCGAGTTGGATGATATAGACGCCCGCATCATTCGCCTCGAGCGCCAGGGTCTGGATGTCCTTCGTGCTGGTGATCTTGCGCTCCAGGACGGTCTCGTCCATTTCCTGCGTGACGTATTTCGCCGAGCCCTGGCTGAAGTCGCTCGCCTGCAGCGTCGACGTCCAGTTGCGATGGATCAGGCGCGCCGTCATCTCCAGCCCGGCGACGGGATGGCCATTGCCATCGACGGCCAGGATCTCGGGCTCGATGGCACCGAGCTTTGGCACATAGCGCGGCACCTTGAGACCAAGCACGAAGGGCGGGACGGCATAGACGTTGGTGATGCTGCGGACCTGCAGATCGTCGTCGCCGGTAACGGTCGCCTCTATCATGTAGCGGCGGGGTTGCGCCGTAGGCTCGATCGTCGTGTCGAAGCTTATGCGCGAGGCACCGCCGGCATCCGTGCTGCCATCTCGCTCAAGCGCCGGCGAGGATTTGAATTCATCGCTGCCGGAATAGCGGGAATCCGTCGAAAACAGAAAGCCCTCATGACCCGGCGGCGTCCAATTGTAAGGATACTGCACGGCCCGCCAGCGAATGGGGCGATCTGCCAGCAGACCGCCGGCAAAATAGCGCGCGATCAGGTCAACGTTGAAGGAGGAATCGAGCGGCACCGTTTGCGGATTGTTGAGCACGACTTCAAACGTCGGCAGGCGATAGGCTTCCTTCTTGAAGGAGATGCTGCCGCATTGGGTCGTGTTGTCGGCCGCGTCATCGGTGCTATCGGCACTATCGGCGGTCTGCGCAGAATCGGCTTGAGCGTCGTCTGCCTGCCCATCATCTGCGTTGCTGTCGCTTGGTTGATCGTCTGCATTTTCGTCGTCATTACCGGATTTTTGCTCCGGTTGCGCCTGGTCCGTGGCCTGCGCCGTGTCACCCGGTTCGAAGTGCACTTTGTAGTCACCGGTCGCCGGCGTCTCGGCGTCGAATTTGTGGTAGAAGTCACCGAAGGCGTCCAGCTTTACGGGTACGCGCCATTCCTGCTTGTCGGGGCCGGTGATCACGATCTGCCCGCCTTGTGTCGGCAGCGTCAGGTGGCCGCCGAGATAGCTGCGGACATATCCCTTGATATGAACCGGTTCCTCTGGTCGGTAGATCGGCCGCTCTGTGAAGACGTGGCATAGGGTGCGGGCCTGCTCGGCGCGATTTTCCTCTGGATTGGTGGTCCAATCCAGCCAGGAGGTCGACGGCTTGGTCCAATTATCCTGGGCATATTGGGCTGGCGCGTTATCGGGGTCGATGACGAGAGTATCGAGCCCCTTCGTCACGATGACACGCCGGATCTTAGCCTCGGCGCGCTGCTGCAGCTCCCAGGAGAAGAAGCCTTGCGCGTCCGTCGTGCCGGTTGCGAGTGTGACGAACTTGCCGTCTCTCAAGCCGTCGAGCCGAATTTGTGCGCCGTCGATCGGATTGCCCTTGGCAAGAGAGGTGACGGCAAAGCGAACCCGGTCCTGCTCCTCGACCGCACTCAAGGTCAGGTCGGTGACCTGCACGCGAAGCCAATGGCGGGTCTGACTGTCTACCGCGCGCAGGCCGACGAGATAAGTCCCGGGTTGGTCCGCTCCGGCAATCCTGGCAAAAGAGGATTTCAGATCCAGGCCGAATTTGGTGTCGACGCCGCCTCTGTGAATCGGCAAGTCCATGAATTGGGAAATAGCGGGCGAACCCAGGGCCTTGACGCGTGCCTGGATCGCGTCGGCTGAGATCTCATCGCTTTCAGCCCATTTCTGCGGCTCCTTGCCAGGCAAGGGTGGTGCTTCGTCGTCGTTCGTATCGAGGCCGGCTTGCGGGAAAGGCCAAAAATCGCGGGATAGCGGATCAATCGCATGGATGCGCACATCGGCCCTGTCATAGCCGCGCCCGCGCAACGGCACGAGTTGCGGGCCAAAGCGCTCGACCACGCCCTGCGACGCGTCCCAGACAAGCGAGGCCTGTTCCGGCGCGAAGGCGAATTTCCGGCTGAAGCCGGTAGCCAGCGGTCTGCCACGGTCGTCGGTCAGGGCACCGGCGGCTACATCGAGGGTATAGATCTTGTCTGTAAGAAAGCGGCCATGGATATAAAGACGCCCGTTGCTTGCATCTGCCGTCAGATCGTCCACGGGCGGAGAAATGCGCAGCGAGTCCCGCACAGACAATTGTTCGCCAGCCACTGGATTGCTGGAAAATCGGAAGATCAACCCACGAGCTTCGCCCGATCGCGTGGCCGGTGCCGCATCGGCATCGTCGACGGGGTTGCCATTATCATCGACTGCACCGCCGGAATCGCTGACGGTGGCGTTGGACGTGCAGCGCATGATGCCATCGCTTGTGGTGGCGTCGAAGCCTCGCCCGCAATCGGAGCTGATCATGGTGAAGGGCACGGCGGTGCGCACACGCAGCTCAAAGGTCTGATCGCTGAAATCTGGCGTATCGGCAAGCTTCAGCCGCAGAATGGCGACGCGGCCATCGGGCACGCTCGCATGCAGCTTCACCATGTAGGATTGCTGGTCGCTGCGGCTGTTGCGTTCAAGCGGCTGGATATCGAAATCCTGCGCTCCCAGCATCAAACCGCCTTCGTCGCCAATGCCTGGCGCCGGCCGCAGTTCTATCGACAGAAGGCGGCTCAGCGCCGCCACATCGACGGGTTCGGCAAAGGTCAACGTGATCTGGTCAAGCTCGTTGACGGGATCACCGGCCGCGGCCGGGACAGTGGATACCGGTACCGGCAGCAGCGGTATCAATTCCGTCTCGGTACCAGCGTCCTTCTCGTGACCCAGCATTTTGATCTTGACGCGTGCGAGAGGCTGCCATTTGTCGGCGGGCCTGAATTGCAGGGCGCGCGGGCCGAGCCATTGCCAGGCACCGGCGGCCGCCGGTTCCATCGTCACAAAACGCTCGGGCGAGTCTTCCGGGCCACCGGTTGCGGGGCCGGTGTCCGTGGGAAAGAAGATCGTTACCGGATCATAGGCGCGAAGGAACTTCTCCGGCACAATCTTGACGCCGTCGGCGCGTTGCAGAACATCCAGCGTCGGCGAATTAGCGCTTTGCTGCGCGTGGCTGCTTGAGATCAGCGTTGAAGACGCAAGGGCAAGGGCAATGAGAAATACAATCTTTTTCATTGGTTTTTCACTTCAATCCCGTGGGCTTCAAACCGGCGCGCTGCAGATAATCATTGATAATTTCAGGCGGCGGACCTGCTGGCGGTGGTGACAATCCAACCACCGAGGGCCTGACGACGAGAGTCGGTGCGTCGGCCGGTGCACGCGCTTCCAGGAGGTAATAGCCTGCCGCTAGCTGCTTGAGCTGATTGACGCCTTCGCCGAGCACCTGGCCTTTGGCATCCAGCAGGTGGCCGATGGCAAGGTCCGGATCGGAACGCAGGCCGACGCCGATATTGCCGCTATTCTTGACCTCGAAGCCAAACAAGGCCGTCGCGCCCGGCGCTAACACCACCGGGGCTCCGACACCGTCATTCACCGGGACGACCGGTGTTGCCGTCATATCCAGACTGCCCGACAAGGGGCCTTCGTGCGTGGAATAGAGCGTCAGGACCGCCTCGCCCGCCGCGAGATAGCGGTGGAATTCGGCGCCCGTCGGAAAAAGCTGCAAGTCTCGGTGACCATTTTGCTCCAATCCGACAATGACAGGGGCGTCGGTGCTGACATCAAGCACGATCGGCGGATCCGGATCGAGGCGGAAGGCCATGGCCTCGCCTTCAAGCGTTACGCTCTGCGGCAGGGTCGTCGTTTTCGGCTCGGGCTTCGGCCAGGGCGACTCGCCGCCACGCTCCAGCCAAAGGGCCACAAGTCCGGCATTGTGATCGACGATCAACTGGCCGGGACCGGACACCGGGATGTGGTCGCCACGTAAGACCCGACCGTCGGCCCCGACGAAGGTGGCCGCGCCGCCGGAGACGTTCAGGACATCTCCCTTCATGGCATCAACCGCGATTTCTTCCGATCCGACCGTGCCGAAGAAGCGGCGCTTGATCTGATCGTTGCCGAGGGTAACGGCCTGTCCCGGCGACAGGCTGACGCGCGCGGAGGCTGCATCATTCGTCAGGTTGACCAGCCAGATTTCTTCGACTGACGTCGCGATGCTGCGCGACAGGGGCGCCGCACCGGACCAGACGTTCAACAACTGAGTGGTTGAAGGGGCAGAAACGACGGCGATCCCGGGCGCCAGGTCGAGCGTGAGCCGTTTCACCCCATTCGTCAGCTTCACCGGCCGCGCGCTAAGGGCTGGAATGGTCGCCGTATAGGTGCCATTTAGCTGCACCACCTCGAGTTCCGCCGCATCGATTGGCCTGAGCCGCATCTGCAGGCTTTCGTCGCTTGCCGCGTTCCAGACACGCAGATCCCTGTTATCGGCGAGGGCGACTGCGCTGTTGAGGCTGACACCCATGCCGCGTCCGGCCGTCAGTCCCGGCTGTCCAAAGGCCGAATCCGCGCGCCACAATCTTACTTTGCCTGGCAGCGGAGGTGTGGCGGGAACAACCGCCTGATCTCCCGGTGCAAGTGTCAGCGCGATCTCGGCATCGGTCTGTGCAGGGCTGACCTGCACATGTCCTGCTGCGCGCGAGACTAGCCACAGATGATCCGATTGCGGAGCAAAGAGTCCTGACGTGGCCGCCGTAAGCGGGCGATCGGCGCTTGCGCCCACAAGCAAATCCGCAGTGGCGCCGAGGTCTAGAAGGCCTGCCGATGGTGCATGCGCGAGTCCGACGTTCAGCGAAAGCCCAAGGCCGTCGATGGTGGTGGGCTCCAGAGAGACATCGCCGGGCTCATGCATATCGCGGGCGATACTGCGCGCGGCGATCTTGATGGGTGCGGTTCCGCCATCAAGGGTCCAGACCGATGCGCGCCATTGTGCTTCTTTCTCGGATCTAGGCCAGGCGATAACGGGCGAGCGGCCACGGGCAAAGGCTTGTGGCTTCCAATTGCCGTCGCCGTCCCGCTTTTCGACGGAGAGAACAAGGTCGCTGGTGGATTGCGCCGCCACCAGCGCCAGTTGGTCTTTTCCATTGGCCGGCAGGGGGAACATGAAGACAGAAGCGCCGTTGACTTCGGCTGTGCCATTCTCGGCAAGCGCCGGCTGCGGCTGCTCCTGCGGCAGGGCGAATTGAACCTCGATGTCCGAGGCATTGCCCTGATCGTCACCTGCTGCCTCTTGGCCGTCGCCATTGGAGTCTGCTTCCGAATTGTCGGAATTGTCATCCGATTGGCTGCTGCCCGTGCCCGAGGTTGCTGCTTGATCGAGGGCGAGTGTATAGGATCCGGCCGGTAGACGGGTTGACAGTGCGATGTTCCAGTCATCACTGCGCCCAGTCAGCCGCTCCAGGACGGTGCCATGTTCATCCTTCAGCACGCCCTTGATTTCGCTGCGGCCGAACGTACCGAGGCTGACGACACGGTCTGTCCCGACATTGAAGGAAAGCTCGGCGGGAAGGTTGACGAAGCGCGCCTCGCCGGGCTGGAGGTCCTTGGTGTTTAGGGTAATCTGGTAATCCAATCGGTCATCGTGAGCGAGGCTCATGAGATCGATCCGATAATGTCCGGCCTTCAACTTGCCGGTGAACCGCGGAGCGGCGACAAAGCGAGCGATCTGCTCCTTATCGTCGCGAAACAGGGTGCCGATCATGCCTTCGGTCAGATCGATGCTGATATCCGCGTCGGCAAGGAGATCGAAAGTCCAGCTATCGGGAACCCGCGCGTCGCTCTTGCCCTGGGGCTCGCGCCATTGAAGTGCCTGGGGCTGATTGAAGGCTAGCGGGTGTGGTCCGTGGCCCTGTAGCTGCGGCGGGTCGATCACGGGCCTCAGCCGCGCGACAAACCGCGTGTCGACGTCGCGCGGCAAGATCACGAGGCGGTAGTGCCCGGGCGTAAAATCCTGGCTAAGGCTGGAGAGCGGGCCTGGCGGGGTGAGTGGCCAGCCCTCCTCATCCTCCAGGCGAGCGGTAAGATCGCCGCCAAGGGAATAGAGATCAAGCTGATACGATCCCGCGTTCGCGATCTCGATCGGCACGATAGCGCCGCGCCCGCCGGAGAGGATTCCGCGGCTGGTGCCGTCGGCGACCAGGGTTGCGGCCGTCAAAAGCGAAGCCGGGGTAACGGCAATGCCAAGATGCCCGGAAGAATTCTGTGCGGAAACATCGACCTGATAGGTTCCTGCGCGCAGATAGGTTTGCAGTAGCGCGTTGTGGCCATCGCCATTATCGGACGCTTCCCCCAGCCCCGGCAGGAATGACGTGCCGAGACGCAGTGACGTCTGCAAACGGCCGAGGGTTTCGACGCGATAAAGTCCCCCTTCCGTAACATCCAGCCGGTAGGTTTTCTGCGCGTTTTCGGCGAGATCGAGAAACAGGCGTTGACCGGCAATCAGCGGAGATGCGGGTGCTGGCTGCACGCTCTTCCGCGCCGCAGAGGCATCAGCCTGCCAGGTGACGACTATGGACCGGGCAGCGGCCGGAGCAGGGAAGCGCAGCGTCAACGTCCGGCCTTTTGCATCTACCCGTTGGTTGCTGGTAGCAAAAGCGACCGGCGCATTGTGCATGTCGACGGCGGCGATAGTCCCCCCGGCGGGCACATGGACGTCGATGCGCAAATCTGCTGGTGATGCCGGTCGCGACAGGGCATTCGCATCATCGGAGGCGCTGCCTTTCACCTGCGGCACGGGCGCTGGGATATTCGAATTGGGCTGGTTCTGCAGGGGCTGCGGCTGAGCAGAAGCATCTGTGGGCTGCCAAAGCGCCAGTGGCCGCGCCTGCAGGTCTGCGGGCAGGGCAACGGCACGAGGCCCGGTCAGCAGGCCGGGCGCGGCATTGGTGATGATCTCATAGCGCGTGGCCTTTTCGGCTTCCCGGATGCCAAACGAAATAGTCGTGCGAGCCGGGGCGGCGGGTTGTGGCGGCGGCGCAAGGCCCGGTGTGCCGAAGGTGAGGTCGACGATGCCGATTGCATCATTGTCGGGCAGCAGGCGCAGCAGATAGTAGCCGGCGTTTAGATCGAAACGATCGGGATTGCGGCCATCGGCGCGCGGGGCATTGCCAACCAGAATCGGGCTGATGTCGGCATGCACGGCAACGCCCGAGGTGCGGATCCCGATCTGGCCTGCTTGTGTCATCTCGAATAGCAGCGAGGTCGGCCCGCGCAAATTGAAGCGCCGCCGCCAAGCCTGGCCTGGACCCAGATGAGGCGTGTCAGAGGCCACGATGGTGGCTTTGCCGCTGGCATCCTGGCGCAAGAGCAGAGCCGTGGCCGGAATTTCATCGCCGCCTTCGCCAGCAACGTCGAGACTAATGAGATTGGGCACCGAGCCGTCGAATTGTGTCTGGTTGCTGAACCGAAGTCCCCGGACCTGGAAATGCTGGCCTTCATAACCGGAGACTTCGACAATGCTCGGCTGGCCGTCCGTCGATAGCGAAAGCGTGGCGGTCGGTTCGCGATTCGATTTGCCGATTGCAGCACTTTGAAAGCTAGTCGCCGTGCTGGAAATCCGACCGGCCCGGAGCACCGCCGGCGCCGATTGCGGTAGCTCGAGACGGAAGGTATCGAGATCCGCCGGAGCGTCAAAGCGTATCGACCCAAAGGGCCCGATGTCGCCTTCGGCAATCCCTCCGGCCAGCGACCTCTGCGTGCCGGTGCGGATATGGAATGGCTCAGCCATGTCCGAGTTGGTCCAGACAAGCTTCTGGCCGCCATAGGCCGTCACGAGGTAATGGCCGGGCTCGACCGTTCCCGTCAGCGTTGCCCGGGTCATGGGGAGACCCGGCTTCAGTTCAAAGATCGACATTTTCGGCGAGAGATCGACAATGTCGGTGCCGTTTCGCCACAAGCGCAGATCCTGAAGCGAGCGTCCGACCGCTTCTATATCGACGCGCCCGGATTCGGGAATGTCGATCCAGTAGGATCTTTGTTGCAGGTCGCTTAGATCGGCATGGATGGGGGTGACGGAGGTCAAAGCGGCGTCAGGCTGTTCAAGCTCCTGGTAGGCTTGTGCGGTAAGCTTGGCTTCGCCAGCGGCTCCCTTGGCTCCGAACACACGAATCTTATAGATGCCTTTGTCGAGCAGCGCATCGATCCGGCCGTCGCTGACGCCAGGTGCGCCCATACGGTCCCCTGGTCCTGCGATCATATCGACAAGCTGGAGTGCCACACCGGAGGTGCTCTGTGTGCGGATGGTGATATGGCCGGGCGTGTCGACGGTCAGCAAGGTGCTGCCATCGTGATCGGCAGGCAATTGATCCAACGCCAAATGCGGCTGCGACACTGGCCGGGGCAGGGCTTTGGGGGACGCTGGTTGAGATGCCGCGGCAACCGATGGCGCGGGTGTATCTTGTGCCGCCGCCGACTGTGTCGCCGGTGCTGTTGATGCCGCAGGTTCGACGCCCTGGGCAGCTTCGGGAGGCTGCTGGCTTGGAGGAGCGCTCGTAGCTTTCAGCGCCGCAAGACGTGTCTGATAGCTTGTTGCCAAGCATGTCGACAGCCGGACCGGGTCGGTGTCCACACAGGATTTATTACGGTCCGCCAACCAGCGGCGTTGTTGCTGGCGCAGGTCGTTGAGTTTTGTCGGGTCTCCGCTTAGATCCGTCAACGCCTGACGATAGGCGGCCGCCAAGGCGGTATCCTGAGCAATTAGGGCTGGAGAAGTACAAATCGCTTTTTCGATAACGGTCTGTGCCTTGCTGCAATCAAAAGATTGCGCGTGGCAGACCGTCGAAAAAAGACCACAACCGAGACCAACAAGCACACGAAGGCGGGAGACGAAAGTCATGAACAACTCGTTTCTTAGGTGGCCAGCACGTTAGTCAATATGAACTATCGTTGATCAAGACAAGAGCGCCATAGCGGATGCATCAAGCTGAGAACCGCCAACGAACTAAATGTTTGATGGCGGGACTGCGATACCCTTTCCGGCTGCCCCGAAGGCGGATAATGCAAGTGGATCCGTGCGCGCTGCGGACCGGCATTCATGGCCAAAGTTGATCAATTCAACCTCTTGGCCCCTGACCGGTTTCCGGTCCCCCTGGCATCTCCGGAGTTACTGAGAAAGCGAGGGGCGCAAAGGCTTCCGGTCTCCATTCATCCAAGCTTTTGGATTAGGTACATCGCAAGGAGGGCGATGAACGGCATAAAGGGCCTGAAGTTAAATTCTCCCTTTGGCGGTGCGGCTTTCCTGATCGCCGCCGCCTGTTCAGCGCGCCGTGCCAGTTGTTCAGCCCGTCGTGCCAGACCTCGTTTACCGAGTTCATGCTGAGGACGCTGTTCCGCCCATATTTGCGAAAGACGCCATTTGAACCCATCCGCCCGCTCGCGCCCAATAACCGCATAGACCTTGCGATCGTTGGCACTCCAACCGAATTCTTCATCATATGCGAGGATCAATTCTCGATCCCGCCGATGGACGGGTACATGGGGGAACCATAAGGTGCGTTCGCAATACTGTGTAATGTTGCAAAAGCTCTCGATGATCGCTGGCTCCAATAGCTCGCGCATCTGCGTCGGAAGCTCGCCGATCCGCAAAAGGAAATTGTTCCAGCCATCGAGATCGACATAGACGCTGGACATATTGTGCAGTTTTCCCAATTGGGTCTTGAGCGCCGCAAGATCGACCGTAGATGACGGCCCGCCGGGGAGGGCTTGTTCCGCCTCGATGTCATCCGTACGCTCGTCGAGCGGGGGCGGCAAAATTTTGGCAGTAACCGGCGGTCTGTCAGGCGTCGAAGCCGCAAGTATTGCTGTCGGATATGGGAGCGGTTCGACAGGTGCGAACTCGTCATGCTTCGTTCGATGCTGAGCTGTTTCGGCAAGGACAAGCGCACGGTCTCGGGCTTCGACGAGAGTCTGGAACCCGGTGGGATCCTCATCTGGTCTGATTGTCTTCAGCTTCTTGGCGTAGGCTCGACGGATAGCGGACATGTCCGCCCCCGGTTCGAGCTCAAGAACTGACCAGGGATAGCCTGTCATGGTCATTGGAATCCGCGCCCTTCAAAAGCGTCCAAGCGTTGGGAAAAGCTTTTGCGCTCCGCGTCGCCTCGCGTCCGGCTCTGGTCGAGGTCGTGTACGAACTGCAGAAGAAGCTGACGGATGAGTTCACGCGTCTCTCCGAGATGCTCGGCATACAAGCGCTCCGCTCGTGAAATCAGTGCTTGATTTGGAAGTTGGTCGCGCGGGTGAAGCTTGATCTCGGCAAGAGCGGCAAAACGCCGATCGAGCTCTGCTTCCGAAAGGCCCACATCATTGTGGAAGACCGCTCTGGCGGTCGCGCCGGTGCTGATAACCTTTGCCTCTACCTCCAAAGCACCGTTAACGTCGTAGGTGAAACGAGTTTCAATTCCCTCTGCGCCGGCCTTGTTTGGGGGCACGGTGACCTCGACCTCGCCCAAGTAGACGTTTTCGTTTGGCCGGAGGTTTTCGCCCTGATAAACTTTCAGACTGACTTGGGTCTGGTTATCGTTGACGGTCGAAAAGAAGCCAGCGCGCGACACCGGAACGACCGAGTTTCGCTGAATCAAGGGCTGCATCATCCCACGGGATCTGTCGGACAGGTCGACAACCGCAACGCCCAGAGTGTGAGGCGACACATCGGTCATAACGACGTCTTCGAGCGCAGTCGCCCGGCTTACCAAGCCTGCCTGAATCGCGCTTCCCAGCGCGACTGTCTTGTCTGGATCGATATTGACGAGGGGAAGCCGCCCAAACAGGCGAGCCACAAGCGAACGCACCATCGGCATGCGTGTCGCCCCACCAACGAGAATGACGGCATCGAGCTCTGAAACCGAAACACGTGCGTCCGCGATTGCACGCTCCAATGGAGTGCGCAATCGCCGCAAAAGTGGGGCGGCCGACAGCTCGAATTCATCGCGGCCTATGCTGCCTTCGACTAGTTCGCCGTGGATCTTGAGAGAATAAGTGCCGGCAAGAGCGGATCCGAGGTCGATTTTTAGCTGCTCGCAGCTTCGTTTCAACGAGCTTCTTTCAATGGCGCTTAGCCGATCCATGTCCAAGGAATGAATACGAAGAATTTCTCTTTGGAGGACTTCCGTAAAGTCGTCACCGCCAAGTGCGGTATCGCCGGTTGTCGCCCGAACCTCCATCACCCCATCATATTTGTCGAGGACGGAGACGTCGAAGGTTCCGCCACCGAGATCGAAGACTAGAAACTTCCCTTCCGAAACCTCTGAGAAACCATAGGCAAGGGCTGCAGCCGTCGGTTCGTTGATGATCCGGCGCACCTTAAGACCGGCCAATCTGCCGGCAGCGATCGTCGCTTTGCGCTGATGTTCGTTGAAATAAGCTGGAACGGAAATGACCACCTCGGAAACTTCTTCTTTGAAGAAGGCTTCCGCATCCGCCTTCAATGACCTGAGCACGAAGGCGGACACTTCCTCTGGCCGCAAGGACAGATCGCCGAGCATGATGGCGTGGTTTGTGCCCATGAATCGCTTGAAGGAGGATATTGTCCGTTCTGGGTGGGTGATCAGGCGATCTTTCGCGGCCTTTCCGACCAACACAGCGCCATCTTCGCCCAAACCAACGACCGAAGGTGTCAGCATTTCCCCATGGATATTTGGAGCTAGTTTCGGTTCATCGCTGTCGAAGGCTGCGATAAGGGAGTTGGTCGTGCCGAGATCAATACCGTAGATCATGTGTGGTTCATTTCAAGGAAGGCGTGGTTTCGGGCCGCCGATTTTCCGACCACTTCGACCGTGGCAGCCGCATGGCACCTCTACTAAAGATCAGAAGAATATGCCAGAAATAGTTGCATTCGTGTTGAATGGTTTGTTAGTTGCTACAACTTTCGCTAAGCGGCGCGACTGCTCTCATCGCTGCCGGTTTTCATCCTGATCGCCATGACTGCAACAGCGCCCATGGATGTCCGAGTTCGGCTCTGGCAGGGGTGAAAGTCATTTCTTAATCTCCTGTCGGCCGCCACTCCTTTGTAGCGCCAAAACTTTTCTGCGAGCGCTTTCAGCTCTGCGGTCGCCAGGTCGCCGATTCATCGGCGGGAAATTGGAGCCTGGGTCATCTTCATCGCGAAGCATCGTGTCGTCTCGGAATAGAAGAAGCGGGGGGCCAAGTTATGCCGTAAACGACCGTGCTCCGGTGCCAGCGCGCCTAAGACCGTGGTAAGATGCTTAGCTCTCTGTATCGAAGGGGTGGGCAGAGAAATGGAGAGGCGTCTCGCCGCGATACTTTCCGCTGACGTCGTTGGCTATAGTCGCCTCATGGGAGTGGATGAGGGCGGTACGCTTGAGCGGTTGAAGGCATGCCGTCGGGACCTCATCGATTCCGCCATCAAAGAGCACCATGGCCGGATCATCAAGCTGATGGGCGACGGCGCGCTGGTCGAATTTGCTAGTGTTGTGGACGCGGTTCAATGCGCGGCCGTAATCCAGCGGAGTATGTCCAGCAGAGACCAGGGAGTTTCCGAGGAACAGCGCATTCGGTTTCGCATCGGGGTCAATCTCGGCGACATCATTGTTGAAGGCGATGACATCTATGGCGACGGCGTCAACATAGCCGCCCGCCTGCAAGGCATTGCCGAACCTGGCGGAATTTTCATATCCGGCGCCGCATTCGACCAAGTCGCACACAAGGTCGATGTCGGCTTTTCGGCGCTCGGCGAGCATCGGCTGAAGAACATAGCGGATCGGGTTCGCGTCTACCGCGTTCTGCTTGACCCAGTCCACACTGGCAAGGTCGTCTTTGCCCCTCGGGCAAAGTCGCGGGGTATGGCGCTGTTGGCGCTCGCAGCGCTATTGATCGCAACCACTGCGGCTGTCGTCGCATGGCAATGGCTTTACAAGCAACGCCCATCGATCGCAGTGCTACCTTTTGCCAACTTGAGTGACCAAACCCAGGATTATTTCGCCGATGGTATTACCGACAACCTGATTACCGATCTAACCAGGCTGTCGAAACTTGACGTCATCTCCCAGAATTCCGTCTTTGCCTACAAGGGTAAGCCCCACGTTCTGGCAGACATACGCCGTGATCTCGGCGTGCGCTTTGTCGTGGAGGGCAGCGTGCAGCGAATTGGCGACCTGATGCGCGTCAACGCACAACTGATCGATACTAACAGCGGCGACCATCTGTGGGCCAATCGGTTTGACCGCAGCGGGGCGGACGTGTTTGCCGTGCAGGACTCGATGAGCCGCCAGATCGCCAATGCACTCGGTCTGAAGCTGACGTCGTCCGAGGCAGAGCGAATTGCGCGTCCGCCGACCGCCAATCTCGAGGCATATGATTATTATCTGCGTGCCGAGCAGGCGGCCCGTACCGGACGTCGTTCCCTGATGCTGGAGGCATTGGCGCTGTTTGACAAGGCTGAGGCACTGGACAGCGGCTTTGCCGAAGCCTTCGCGTCCGATGCGCACGCGACGGCCTATGTCTGGCGAAGCGCGTATGATGACGTCCTCCAGAGCGCCCTGGCGCGAAAAAGGGCCTATGACAAGGCAAGTCGCGCTCTTGCCCTCGATCCTGAACTACCGTCGCCTTATGCGGTCCTCGCCATCATGCAGGTCGTGGACCGACGTTACGAGCAGGCTATCGCGTCGGCGCAGAAGGCCGTGTCGCTCGGCCCCGCCGATGCCGAAGCCCATATGGCGGTCGCATATGTTCAAATGATCTCGGGCAATCACGCCGACGCCGCTGCGGCCGTCGAGAAGGCGCTCAGGTTCGATCCGAACCTCTCCGCCATCGATCGATACACGGCTGGCATGATTTTTTATCTGCAGCGCGATTACGAGAGGGCGATAGACAATTTCAAACGCGCGGGCTACGGCTCTCAAGGCAACGGCGAGTTCGTTACCCCACTCGCCATGGCCTATGTCCGTGTCGGTCGCATTGATGAGGCTCGAGCGACTGTCGCCGAAGCCGAACGTCTTCTCGGGGGGCGCGACAGCATCGCGGCCTGGCGGCTCGGCAATGCCCATTTCAGGGAAGAGGATTTGGCATTTATCCTAGACGCGCTGCGCGAGGCCGGGCTGCCGGAATGGCCGTTCGGCTTCCAGGGCGACGAGCAATACCGGTTGAAGGGTCCCGAGATCGCGGCCGCCGTCATGGGCAAACTTCTGCGGGGAAAGACCGAGCCGTCCGAAAGCCCTGCGCTCATGCAAGTCCAACTGGACGGCAAGGCCGCATTCCGCTCCGCATCCCAGATGATGACCGAGAAGGTTTCTGTCAAAGGGGACCTGCTTTGCGAGCAAAGTGAAAACGCGTTTGGCCGACCCGATTGTGGCCCGGTCTATAGACACGCAAACCCGGCCGACGAAACCAGCTATGCTTACGTGAATTCGACCAAGGTCTTCTATTTTTCGCCTGCCCAATAGAGCCTTTTTAGTGGTCAGTGATACTGATCCAGTTCGAGATCGGCCGCGACCTTCGGCCATTTGGCATCGGCCTTGGTCACAGTGTCCGCCGGATGCGCGGCAAACTCCTCCGCATACGCCTGGTCATACATCAGGTAAAGCTTGCCTTCGACAATCTTGAAGGCTTCTGGATCGATGTTGACCGTGACGGACCCGCTGCTTACCTCGCCCGCGCAATAGCCGCCGTATTGAGGCGCGTATTTAAGCGGTTCGCTCATAAACATCTCGCGATGTTTGGCACTGGCGAAATGCCACGGCGTCCCCATCCATTCGTAGGAGATTTTTTCCGAGCCTTTCGTCGCTTTGCCTTCGGTAAAGTAGGCGACCGTGTCGTATCCCATGATGGCGACACCGCCGAAGTACCCCGTGTTTACCGAGTCGTCGGCCATGGCTGGCGATCCACCGACAATGTCTGCGACAGCCAGACCGATCATTGCCAAAGAGCGACCAATGCATTGTGCCCCGTTTCCAAAGTGCATCTGCGCCTCCTGTTTATTCATGGATTTCCATGCACTTAGCGTAATTCTCCTCGCCGAGAACGCTGGCCGGAGGACATGCCACGCCATGCCGCTTGAACAGACGGACGATATCGACATTGCCTTTCCACATGGCCCTCGTGATCGGCGCGTAGCCGTGAACCTCGGCGTGGGTGACGTCAGCCCCCTTCGCAAGCAAAAACTCCGCGAGGAGGACGTGGTTCTCTTCGCCCGCAACCATGAGCGGCGTAACACCCGCTTTGTTGGACGCATCGTCGAGAATTGCTCCGTGCTCCAGGAGCAGCTTGCTGATGGGTACGTTACCCGAAAATGCCGCGGCATGAAGGGGTGTAAAGCCGCCTGCATTCCTTGCCATGACATCGGCATTTCTGCCTATCAACAGCTCGGCTACGGCAAGCTGATTTTCGAGCGCGGCGTTGATGAGTGGTGTCGCCTGGTCGTGAGTGCGGCTGTTGACATCGGCGCCCGAAGCCAGAAACTGTTCCACGGCAACGGTGTTTCCCGCTGAAACGGCATCGAACAAGGGATCGCCCGCGGCCCCCATTGTCGCTGCAAAAAACAACGCTACCGATGTAAGAAACCGGCGCATAGCTTTCACCCTAAAGTTTCTGACAGAATAGCACGCCGTTGGGGCTTAGGCTACCTTGCAGCGCTGTCGGCTGTAGCAGCGAGCGCACAGACGACGTTTCTTCAGGGAGCAATAGAAGAAGGAATTTCCGCCAAGCGCGCACTTGTGCATGGTTGCGGTTGCCTGCGCAAGGCTGTCCATTTTACGATCTGCAGTCCAAATTGCGCAACAAGTTGTGTTTGCCGCAATCGGCGATGTACTTTGTTAAGGACTCTGTACTCAAACTGCATTGCGCCTATTCATCTTCTTTCTTGATCGATGAATTCGCTGAGCCTTCAACTCCGCTCGAATGAATTGTGCGGTTCTTCCCGATGAAAGTTCGACCGGATGTATGACACCTCCTGTCCCTTTGCCGGCAGGAGGATCCATGTGATGCTGCTATCTCTCTCCCATAACTGGCAGGCGGATGGTTCGTTTGCGGATAGCGCTTCAGTTGCTCAGCCCGGCGCGATTGCCCGCGTGGACGAGTCTAGCCGGCACGAGAAGCAGAGGCTTGAAGATGCGCTTGAATTCGCGGAAACGATCATCGCCGCCATCCCTGATATTCTGTTTGAGATGGACCGAAACGGACGGTATCTCCAGATATGGACAAAGCATCCGGAACTTCTGGCTGCGACCAAACAACAACTGCTGGGCAAAACGGTAAACGACGTCCTCCCGCCTGAAGACGCGGCGGCTGCGTTGCGCGCCATCCGCGAGGCCGACGAGAAAGGCGCCAGCGATTGTCACGTCATTCGCATCGTCCAACAGAACGGCGAGTCCCGATGGTTCGAGCATCATGTTGCAAAGAAAGCGGGCAGTGAAACATCCTCCCAAACGTTTCTTGTTCTGTCACGGGATGTTACCGAACGGAAGCTGGGAGAGCATATTCTAGATGAAGCGCGAACACGCCTCCTCACGGTACTTCAGACTATACCCGACATGGTATGGTTGAAGGATATCGAGGGCGCCTATCTCCTTTGCAATCACGCCTATGAGCGTCTGATCGGCAAGTCGGAGTCCGAAATTGTTGGCAAAACGGATCTAGACCTGTTTGACGCCGACGTCGCACGCCTTTTCCGCGAAAGGGAGCTGGAAGCGATCCGTGCCGGAGGCGTCGTGATCAATGAGAAATGGGTCACACACCACGACAGTGGACAACGCATACTTCTGGAAACACGAAAGGTCCCAATCGTTGGCGCCGAGGGAAAGACAACGGGTGTTCTCGGCGTGGCCCGCGACATTACCGAGTTGAACGCCTCCCGCGAAAAAATTCATCGGATGGCCTTCTACGATTCGCTTACGGACTTGCCCAACCGGGAACTGTTCTTTGGGCGGTTGCGGCAAGCGATGGCAGATGCTGAGTCCCATCGCCAAGTTGTAGGCGTCATGATGATGGACATCGACCATTTCAAAGCCGTAAACGACACGATGGGACATCCCGTCGGCGACGAACTGCTTTGTCAGGCGGCCAGACGCTTCCAGGCAAGCGTGCGCAGCGCCGACACCGTGGCCCGTCTCAGCGGCGATGAATTCGCCATCCTCTTGCCAGACATCCGGCACGCGGACGATTTGCGCGATATCGCCACCAAGATGCTCAAAACATTCGACGAACCCTTCCTGCTCGACGGCAGGGAAGTCTTCGTCTCATGCAGCATCGGGATCGCGCTCCATCCAGAGCATAGCACTGATGCAAACGATCTCGTCAAATATGCCGATTCCGCAATGTATTTGGCAAAGCGTCTTGGGCGGGGAGGCTTCCAATTTTATTCGAGGCAACTGACAGCAGACGCGCAACACCGCCTGATGCTGGAATCGGAATTGCGCCGGGCCATCGAGCGCTGCGAACTGGAAGTGTACTACCAACCCAAGGTACTCGTCGAAAACGGCAGGATAGTCGGCTCGGAGGCTCTCCTGCGATGGCATCACGGAAAGATGGGCATGGTTCCTCCGGCTGAGTTCATTCCGATTGCCGAGGACACTGGATTAATCGCGGATTTGGGCCGATGGGTATTTCGCGAAGCCTGTCGAACCGCGGCAGAATTGAACGCCGACACCCCAGCGTCTCACAAAATGGCGATCAATGTCTCATCCAGGCAGTTCCAGCGATCTGATCTGCTGGAGATGGTAACCCAGATTCTCGATGAAACCGCCTGCCGCCCTGAGTGGATCGAGATTGAGATCACGGAAAGCCTTCTGCTGGATCAACAATACGAGACACTGGCCACTCTTTGTGCCCTTCGGACGATGGGAATCTCAATTGCCATCGATGATTTCGGTACCGGCTATTCGGCGTTGAATTACTTGGCTCGCTTTCCCATCGACACCCTGAAAATCGATCGATCATTCATCAGCAGTGGCGACAAGCGCAGCGCAGAGCTAGTCAAGGCCATTCTCTCGATCGCCCGTTGCCTTGGGCAAAACGTCGTGGCGGAAGGTGTCGAGACGGTCGAACAGGCGGCGTTCCTAAGGGCTAACGGATGCGACGCGGCACAAGGGTTCTTGTACAGCAAGCCCGTGCCAAAAGCCGAATTCGTGAAGCTGCCGCAGTTCTTGAAGGTCTGATCGGGATTGATGCCAAATGGACGTCGTTCGGTCTGAAGGGCGCGTTTCATGCGCGCTATTGTTTAGTGCCGGCTTCGAAATTTCGTCATCGCGGCCATGGTAGGACGAGATGATGGAGCATCGCTGAGACGTCCCCATTTCAACGGCTTGAAGCTGATTGCCGTCGCCGTGGCCGCGTAGGATCCGGAGACGCGGCATCGATTCCCGCTCCTGACAGTCATTCCCAAATCGAACCGCCGCTTTCCCATTTGCCCCCAACGTGGTGAAAGCGGCGGCTCGACTGCCCCATTGGAACTATGCCTCTGGGGCTTCTCTACCAAATCAGATTTGATCAAGGGCACATTGATGAGGATCAAGGTATTCGCTATCGCCTGATCTACATTTTGGAAAATTGTGCATAAGCGGACGTGCCAAGGAATACGGCTGACATGACGTGCTCTGTGCTTGTCTGCCGCTCGAGATGTTTGGCGGATCTCTGGGACACAGCGATCCATTGGGCCGGAAACTGGTCTTGGCGGCAGCATGCTCAGGATTGCCACGTCGCCCTTTTTTAGCAAGAATTGATCTGACGTTCGGTGGGAGGAGCCCAATGTACGAGCATTCTGCGCATGCGGATCAGGTTTATGCATCCGCGCAGTCTGTTGCTGCAAGTTCTACGATCGTCGCCTCCTGGCGGCGCTGCATGACCATGCATCGATTGGCACCGGAGGAAAAGAGGTTGCCTGTTCGTCTGAGCGACCAGGAATTTCGAACGGCATGTCAACAGTCGGAAAGGCTGCTGGTGGAAGCGGCTGATGAACTCGGTCGGCTCTTCTCGACAGTCGGAAAGGCTGGCTGCTGCCTGCTTCTGACCGATCGTGACGGCATTGCGCTGGAGCGACGCGGCACGGCAGGCGACGATAAGGAGTTCCAGAATCTCGGCCTTTGGACCGGCTCGGTGTGGACCGAGGCGAGCATCGGCACGAACGGCATCGGCACCGCGCTTGCTGACGATCGGGCGGTGGCGATCGTTCGGGATCAGCACTTTTTCTGCTCCAATATCAATCTGAGCTGTACCACGGCGCCGATCCGCGACCATCGCGGCCAGATGGCCGGTGCGCTGGACGTTTCAACATGCCGCGAGGATGTCAACGAGGTGACGCTGGCGATCATCTCCCAAACGGTTCGCGAGGCGGCCATGCGTATCGAACTCGGTCTTTTCCGCAGCGCCTTTGCTGGAGCTCGTTTTGTTTTGGTTCCGACCGATAGTGGTTCGACCTCGGCGCTTCTCGCCGTCGATCGGAACGATATGGTGCTTGGTGCGACGAGAGCCGCACGCGTGGCGTTGAAACTCGACGACCAACGCATTTCCGCTGGCGTCCCAGCCACCGATGCATTGCGGGAAAAGCATCTGGACGATGGAAAAGCTCTTCAGGAGGCTGAACGTGCCGCTCTTCTCAGGGCACTGTCACGCGCCAATGGCAATGTGACGCAAGCCGCACTCTCCCTTGGCATGAACCGTGCCACTCTTCATCGCAAGATGAGGAAGCTGGATCTGCATTGACAGATCGAAAGTGTCGCAGAGTTGCGACACTGTGCACTGCGGTATGGACCACGCACCCTGTCGTCCGGCGATAAAGACGCGCAGATTTCTCCCATCGGGTTTGCAGCCCGGAATTGTCGACCAAGGGAGGATGACATGCTGCATCAGAAAATCGTCGAATCTCCGTTCAAGCTCAAATATGGGAATTACATCGGCGGCGAATGGCGAGAGCCGATCGGCGGCAGATATTTCGACAACATCACGCCGGTGACCGGCGGCAAGATCTGCGAGATTCCACGCTCGGACGAGAACGACATCAACGCGGCGCTGGATGCCGCCCATACGGCCAAGGACAATTGGGCCAAGACATCAGCCGCTGAGCGCTCGAACATTCTGATGAAGATCGCCCAGCGGATGGAAGACAAACTCGAAACGCTTGCCGAGGCGGAGACGTGGGACAACGGCAAGCCCATTCGCGAAACAATGGCCGCCGATATTCCACTCGCGATCGACCATTTCCGCTATTTCGCCTCTTGCATTCGCGCTCAGGAAGGCTCGATCGGCGAGATCGACCAAGATACCGTCGCCTATCATTTTCATGAGCCGCTCGGCGTCGTCGGCCAGATTATCCCGTGGAACTTCCCGATCCTCATGGCCGCATGGAAGCTGGCGCCTGCCCTTGCTGCCGGCAATTGCGTCGTTATCAAGCCCGCCGAACAGACGCCCGCTTCGCTGCTCGTCTGGGCGGAAATCGTCGGGGATTTGCTGCCGCCCGGCGTGCTTAATATCGTCAACGGCTTTGGCCTCGAGGCCGGCAAGCCGCTCGCGACCAGCCCGCGTATCGCCAAGATTGCTTTCACCGGCGAAACGTCGACCGGTCGGCTGATCATGCAATATGCCAGCCAGAACCTGATACCCGTCACGCTCGAGCTCGGTGGCAAGTCGCCGAACATCTTCTTTGCGGATGTGATGGCGGAAGACGACGACTTCCTGGACAAGGCGCTCGAAGGGTTCGCCATGTTCGCGTTGAACCAGGGTGAAGTTTGCACTTGCCCCAGCAGGGCGTTGGTCCAGGAATCCATCTACGATCGTTTCATGGAAAAGGCCGTGAAGCGGGTCGAGCAGATCAAGCAGGGCAACCCGCTCGATTCCGCTACGATGATCGGTGCCCAGGCTTCCAGCGAGCAGATGGAGAAGATCCTTTCCTATCTCGATATCGGGAGGCAGGAAGGAGCCGAAGTGCTGACGGGCGGCGGCCGCAATGATCTCGGTGGTGAGCTTTCAAGCGGCTACTACATCAAGCCGACGATCTTCAAGGGTCATAACAAGATGCGCATCTTCCAGGAGGAGATCTTCGGCCCAGTGGTGTCCGTGACCACCTTCAAGGACGAGAAGGAGGCGCTGGAAATCGCCAATGACACGCTCTACGGCCTCGGTGCCGGCGTGTGGACCCGCGATGGCAACCGCGCCTATCGCTTCGGGCGGGAGATCCGGGCCGGCCGCGTCTGGACGAATTGCTATCATGCCTATCCGGCCCATGCGGCCTTCGGCGGGTACAAGCAGTCCGGCATCGGTCGCGAGACACATAAGATGATGCTCGATCACTACCAGCAGACCAAGAACATGCTGGTGAGCTACAGCCCGAAGGCGCTTGGCTTCTTCTGATCTCCTCTCAAGCGCTATGCAAAGGCTTCCGGCTGTTGGCTGGAAGCCTTTAGCGCGCTTGAGGGAAAGTCTTGGGCGACGAGAAGGGTCAAGCCTCGGTCGCGTTTCCTACCGGCTAAAGTGGATAGGGAAGTTGGGTCAGGTCAAATTCGTCGCTGCCGTCGATATAGGAATCAAAGCCGCATTCGGCGGCAAGCCTGGCAGAATCAAGGATAGCGATCGTCTGACCATCGACCCTGATCCCCGCCTTTTCGAGACCGGACAGAGCACGGGAAAAGGATTCGCGGGTAACGCCGAGTTCGGAGGCGATCAGGGTCTTCTCATAAGGAAGGACGGCCTTGTCGGGCGTTCCCTGCCGTGCCGATAAGGCGAGTAGGTAGCAGCCAATGCGTTGGGTGGAAGACCTCAGCTTTAGATTCTTGATCTGCCGCACCATTCGGCGGAACTGATGAGCAAGGCTTCCGATCACGGCATGCGCAAGCAACGGTTCACGCGCCACGGCTATGCGGAATGTTCCTGCATGGATTAGCAGAAAACGCGAGAGTTCCGGCACACGCGCCTGCATGAGGTAGGGCGCGCCTGTCACGACGGCAGCGGGAATGAGGAGCCCCGGCTCGCGCACCGCTTCGATCAATACCTCGCGTCCCTCCCGCGACTGGCCAAACAACTGGACCGACCCCGAAAGAAGTGCGATCTGGAAGTTTGGTATGTCACCCTGCTCAAAAAGCACGGTGCCTGGCGCCACGCTATGCTGTACCGAATTGCCAAGCAGCTCCTTTCGTGTTGCGTCGGGCAGCGACTGAAACAATGGCAGTTCTTCCAGCATGTCCCGGATTGATGCGCCATACTCTCCTTTTCTCATCGATCTCCGTCCCACCGGCAACGGTCCGCGATTCTTAGAACAGAACGGGACCCGTGCGCTCACCTTCGGCGGCCGCCCAACGCGGCTCACATCAAAACAGTATGTGATAAAAATCACGCCGATGCTTGATGTGGATCAATGAGTGCATCTGACTGTGTTGCCATCCTGCTGTCGATAGCTCCCAACCGCGCCAGGCGCGAACTTTCATCGAGGGCAGCCCATGACACAGGAAACGGCACGACCCAAGGCCGGTCAAATTTTGGGAATGAGCACAGCGGCGTTCACGGCCTGCTTTGCGGTGTGGACGATCTTCTCGATCATCGGCATCCGCATCCGACAGGAACTCGGACTAAGCGAAACTGAATTCGGGCTTCTGGTCGGCACACCCATCCTCACCGGCGCGCTGATCCGCGTCCTGCTTGGCATTTGGACCGATCTTTACGGCGGGAGGCTCGTCTTCACCGCAACCATGCTCGCCGGTGCGGCCGCGACTTTCCTGCTATCTTACGCGCACACTTACCCGCAGATGCTGGTGGCAGCGCTTGGGATTGGCATCGCAGGCGGCTCCTTCGCCGTCGGTGTTGCCTATGTGTCGCGCTGGTATCCGCCCGAAAAACAGGGAACCGCACTCGGCATTTTCGGCGCCGGCAATGTCGGCGCGGCCGTCACCAAGTTCCTTGCTCCCTTCGTCCTCGTCGCCTTCGGTTGGCAGGCGGTCGCGCAGATTTGGGCCGCCGGACTTGCCGTCATGGCTATTCTGTTCTGGCTGACCACCAAGGATGATCCGGTAACCGTCGAGCGACGTCGCTCCGGCATCCGGCCGACGAGCGCCTGGCTCGAACTCGAACCGCTCAAGAATGTGCAGATCTGGCGCTTCGGACTTTACTATTTCTTTGTGTTCGGTGCGTTCGTCGCACTGGCACTCTGGCTGCCGCAATACCTGATCAAGGTCTATGGCCTTAATATCGAGACTGCAGGCATGATCGCCGCTTTCTTCTCGGTGCCGGCGAGCCTGTTGCGCGCCTATGGCGGTCATCTGTCGGACACCTATGGCGCGCGCCGCGTCCTCTATTGGACTTTCCTTGTCTGCACAGCGGCGACCTTCATACTGTCCTATCCGCCGACCGACTACGTGGTCCACGGCGCAAACGGTACGACCTCATTCCACCTTGAAATGGGCCTTGGCGGCTTCGTCGTCACGATCTTCGTGCTCGGCTTCTTCATGGCGCTCGGCAAGGCAGCCGTCTACAAGCACATTCCAGCCTACTATCCGAACCATGTTGGCTCGGTCGGTGGCCTCGTAGGTATGATCGGGGGCCTCGGCGGCTTTGTCCTGCCGATCCTCTTCGGCGTGCTGCTCGACTTAACGGGTCTGTGGACGAGTTGCTTTATGGCGCTCTTCGTGCTTGTCGGCGGTGCGCTCGTCTGGATGCATCTTGCGATCCGCCAGATGGAACGCGGGGCCGCCGGCGTGCCCCTTTCTCGGTTGCCGCCCTTCCCGGAAATGCAGGGATTGCCTGAACCAGTGGTTCAGACCCGTCCGAGCAAGGCGGTGCTGACCGACTGGCGCCCCGAAGATCCGGTGTTCTGGCAGAAGATCGGCCGGGCAGTCGCTCGCCGAAATCTCTTGCTGTCAATCCCGGCGCTGCTTCTCTCCTTTGCCGTCTGGCAGGTTTGGTCGGTCGTGGTCGCCAAGCTACCGCTCGCGGGTTTCACCTTCAGCGCCGACCAACTCTTCTGGCTCGCCGCATTGCCGGGCCTGTCGGGTGCTACGCTGCGGATCTTCTACTCGTTCATGGTGCCGATCTTCGGCGGCCGGCTCTGGACGACGCTCACCACCTGGTCACTCATCATCCCGGCGGTGGGCATCGGTTACGCCGTGCAGCATCCCGAAACGCCTTATGTCGTATTCCTGATCCTGGCCTTGCTTTGCGGTTTCGGCGGCGGCAATTTCGCCTCTTCCATGGCCAATATCTCCTTCTTCTTCCCGAAATCGGAGAAGGGCAACGCGCTTGCGCTCAATGCCGGACTTGGCAATCTTGGTGTCAGCGTCGTGCAGTTCGCCGTGCCGCTTGTCATTGCAGTAGGTCTCTTCGGGCCGCTCGGCGGTACACCTCAAATGGCAGCCAGCACAGCCGGAGTTGCGCCGCTCTGGCTGCAGAATGCCGGTTTCTTCTTTGTGCCCTTCATCGTGCTGTCGGCTTGCGCCTCCTGGTTCGGCATGAATGACATTGCCTCGGCCAAGGCCTCGTTCGCAGAGCAGGCAATCATCTTCCAGCGGAAACACAACTGGATCATGTGCTGGCTCTACACCGGTACGTTCGGCTCCTTCATCGGCTATTCCGCGGGCTTCCCGTTGTTGTCGAAGATGTTGTTTCCGGAGATCAATGCGTTGCAGTTCGCCTTTCTCGGACCGCTGGTCGGCGCGCTCTCGCGCTCAGCTACCGGGTGGCTTGCCGATCGCTATGGCGGCGCGCGCGTCACCTTCTGGGTCTTCGCGTTGATGATGGCCGGCGTTGCGGGCGTGCTGTGGTTCACGGGCATGAGGGAGCAGCCCGGTGCCTTCTGGGGCTTCTTTGCCAGCTTCCTCGTCCTTTTCTTCGCCACTGGCGTCGGCAATGCCTCCACCTTCCAGATGATACCGGCGATCAGCGCCAGGGAGATGGAGCGGCTGATGCCGGGTGCCGACGCCGAAATGCGTCGTCGTCAAGGGGAGAAGGAGGCGGCCGCCATCACCGGCTTCACCTCGGCGATTGCCGCTTTCGGAGCCTTCTTCATTCCGAAGAGCTTTGGTACCTCGATCGCGTTGACCGGCAGCGCCGAGACAGCGCTCTGGGCCTTTCTCGTCTTCTACGTGAGCTGCCTTGTCCTCACCTGGGTCGTCTACACCCGCAAGGGCGGCCTTCTTCATGACATCGAGCGGCGCAAGCGCCGCACCGCCGGCCAAGCCGCCGCGGCCGAATAACAGGGAGAAATATATGTCGCACTTCCTCGACCGTCTGACCTTCTTTCGCAAGAATGTTGGTCAGTTCTCAAACGGACATGGGATCGTCACCAGCGAGGACCGCTCCTGGGAGGACGGTTACCGCAAGCGTTGGCAGCACGACAAGATCGTCCGTTCTACCCATGGGGTGAATTGCACGGGTTCCTGTTCATGGAAGATCTATGTCAAGGGCGGGATCGTCACCTGGGAGACCCAGCAGACGGACTATCCGCGCACGCGACCCGACCTGCCGAACCACGAGCCGCGGGGCTGTGCCCGCGGCGCCTCCTATAGCTGGTATCTCTACTCCGGTGCGCGGGTGAAATATCCGATGATCCGCGGCCGGCTGCTGAAGCTCTGGCGCACGGCACGGAAAACCATGTCGCCGGTCGCTGCGTGGGCTTCGATCGCGGAAGACGCAGAAAAGCGAAAGTCCTACATCTCGATCCGCGGCCATGGCGGCTTTGTGCGA
This sequence comes from Rhizobium sp. NXC24, assembly GCF_002944315.1. NCBI lineage: Bacteria > Pseudomonadati > Pseudomonadota > Alphaproteobacteria > Hyphomicrobiales > Rhizobiaceae > Rhizobium > Rhizobium sp. NXC24. Next base: position 2,050,107 of record NZ_CP024314.1, on the reverse strand, counting down.
GCCACCTGGGATGAAGTCAACGAGATCATCGCCGCCGCCAATGCCTACACGATCAAGGCGCACGGCCCCGACCGCATCATCGGTTTCTCGCCGATTCCCGCCATGTCGATGGTTTCCTATGCAGCCGGGTCACGTTATCTGTCGCTGCTCGGCGGCGTCTGCATGTCCTTCTATGATTGGTATTGCGATCTGCCGCCAGCAAGCCCGCAGACCTGGGGCGAGCAAACGGATGTGCCGGAATCGGCCGACTGGTACAATGCCGGCTTCATCATCGTCTGGGGCTCGAACGTACCACAGACCCGTACCCCGGACGCCCATTTCTACACCGAGGTCCGTTACAAGGGTACCAAGAGCGCTGTCGTAAGCCCGGACTATGCCGAGGCGACCAAGTTTGGCGATATTTGGCTCAATCCAAAGCAGGGAACGGATGCCGCGCTGGCGCTTGCCATGGGCCATGTCATTCTGCGCGAATACCATCTCGATCGTTCGGTTCCCTATTTCGACGATTATACGCGGCGCTACACCGACATGCCGTTCCTGGTGCGTCTTGCCGAGCGGAACGGCAAGCTGGTGCCTGAGCGCCTGCTTCGCGCCTCGGAGCTCAAAGGCGCGCTCGGAGAGACCAACAATCCGGAATGGAAGACGGTTGCCATCGACGAGAATACCGGTGATCTGGTCGCCCCGCTCGGTTCGGTCGGCTACCGCTGGGGCGAACAGGCGAAATGGAACCTTGAGGAGAAGGATGGCCACGGTCGTGATATCCGCCTCAAGCTCACGCTTGCAGGGGACGGGGCGGAAATCAGGGCGGTCGATTTTCCCTATTTCGGCGGACGTGCCACCGAACATTTCGTTGCGACTGCACATGACGAAATCCTGACCCGCAACGTTCCGGTCCGTACCATCGCCGGTGTGGGTGGCGAGCCGGTGACGGTCGCGACCGCGTATGACCTCATGATGGCGAATTACGGTCTCGACCGCGGCTTCGGCGGCGCCAACGTTGCTCGCAGCTATGACGAGGACATGCCGTTTACGCCGGCCTGGGCGGAACGTGTCACCGGGGTGAAGCGTGATGCGATCATTACCGTTGCGCGCGAGTTTGCCACCAATGCCGAAAAGACCAACGGTCGCTCGATGGTGATCCTCGGCGCTGGCGTCAATCATTGGTACCATATGGACATGACCTACCGGGGGATCATCAATCTCCTGGTGTTCTGCGGCGCCATAGGCCAGTCGGGCGGCGGTTGGTCGCATTATGTGGGGCAGGAGAAGCTGCGCCCACAGACCGGCTGGACGCCACTGGCCTTCGCGCTCGACTGGAACCGGCCGCCCCGCCATATGAACTCTACCTCCTTCTTCTACGCGCACACGGATCAATGGCGTTACGAGACACTGACGGCGGAGGAGATCCTGTCGCCGACGGCACCGGAAGGCGACTGGAGCAGAAGCTTCATCGACTATAACGTCAAGGCTGAGCGTATGGGCTGGCTGCCGTCGGCGCCTCAGCTCAAGCAAAATCCGCTCGACATCGCCGCAAAGGCGAAAGCCGCGGGGCTGGCGCCAAAGGATTATGTCGCCGGCGCACTCAAGTCCGGCGAGCTGGAACTGTCCTGCCACGACCCCGACGACCCCGCGAACTGGCCGCGCAACATGTTCGTCTGGCGCTCGAACCTGCTTGGCTCCTCCGGTAAGGGGCACGAATATTTCCTGAAGCACCTGCTTGGAACCGAAAACGGCGTCATGGGCAAGGACCTCGGGACGGAAGGCGCGGTGCGCAACAAGGAGGTCGTTTGGCACGACGAGGCGCCGCGCGGCAAGCTCGACCTGTTGGTGACGCTCGATTTCCGCATGTCCACCACCTGCGTCTATTCGGATATCGTCTTGCCGACCGCCACATGGTACGAAAAGAACGATCTCAATACATCCGACATGCATCCCTTTATCCATCCGCTGTCGGCGGCGGTCGACCCGGCGTGGGAAGCTCGTTCCGACTGGGAAATTTACAGGGGCCTCGCCAAAACCTTCTCACGGGTTGCATCGGAGGTGCTCGGCATCGAACAGGACGTCGTCCTCACACCGATCCAGCATGACAGTGCCGGCGAGATGGCCCAGGCTTTCGATGTGAAGGACTGGAAGCATGGCGAGATCGAAGCCATTCCAGGCCGCACGATGCCGTCCGTCGCCGTCGTCGAGCGCGACTATCCCAATATCTATGCACGATACACGGCGCTCGGGCCGCTGATGACATCCGTCGGCAATGGCGGCAAGGGCATCAACTGGCAGACGCAACACGAGGTCGAAGCGCTTGGGGCACTCAACGGCGTGCATTCGGAGGGTGCGGCAAAGGGCCTGCCGAAAATCGAGAGCGACATTGATGCGGCTGAGGTCATCCTGATGCTCGCACCGGAGACCAACGGGGAGGTGGCGGTGAAGGCCTGGGATGCCCTGTCTGCGGCAACCGGCCGCGACCATGCCCATCTCGCCGTTCCCAAGGAAGACGAAAAGATCCGCTTCCGCGATATCCAGGCGCAGCCGCGCAAGATCATTTCATCGCCCACATGGTCGGGCATCGAGAGCGAGAAGGTCTGCTACAATGCCGGCTACACCAATGTTCATGAGCTGATCCCCTGGCGCACGCTTACCGGCCGTCAGCAGCTCTATCAGGATCACCTCTGGATGCGGGCCTTCGGCGAAGGTTTCGTCACCTGGAAGCCGCCGATCGACCTGAAGACGATCGCGGCCGTCAAGGACCGCCGACCGAACGGAAACAAGGAAATTGTCCTCAATTTCCTGACGCCGCATCAGAAATGGGGCATTCACTCCACCTATACCGACAACCTGCTGATGCTGACCCTCAATCGCGGCGGGCCGGTCGTGTGGATTTCCGAACTGGACGCGAAGTCTGCGGGTATCATCGACAACGACTGGGTGGAAGTGTTCAACACAAACGGGGCGCTGACTGCGCGCGCCGTTGTCTCCCAGCGCATCAAGCAGGGCATGATGCTGATGTATCATGCGCAGGAAAAGATCATAAACACGCCTGGCTCGCAGATGACCGGCAATCGCGGCGGCATCCATAATTCGGTGACACGCGCGGTGCTGAAGCCCACCCACATGATCGGCGGCTATGCCCAACTCGCCTACGGCTTCAACTATTATGGAACCGTAGGCGCCAACCGCGACGAATTCATCGTTGTGCGCAAAATGTCCAATATCGACTGGCTTGAGGGGCCGCTGCATTCAACCAAGGCGCCGAAGGAGGCCGCAGAATGAAGATCCGTGCACAAATCGCGATGGTGCTGAACCTCGACAAATGCATTGGTTGCCACACCTGTTCCGTCACCTGCAAGAACGTCTGGACCAGCCGTGAAGGCGTCGAATACGCCTGGTTCAACAATGTCGAGACCAAGCCCGGCGTCGGCTATCCCCGCGAATGGGAAAACCAGGAGAAGTGGAACGGCGGCTGGCGGCGCAAGCGGAACGGCAAGATCGAGCCGAAGATTGGCGCGAAATGGCGCATCTTGGCCAATATATTCGCCAATCCGGATCTGCCCGAAATCGACGACTACTACGAACCCTTCACCTTCGACTACGAACATCTGCACACGGCGAAGGAATCGAAGGCCTTTCCTACAGCCCGGCCACGGTCGCTCGTGTCCGGAGAGCGCATCGAGAAGATCGAATGGGGTCCGAACTGGGAAGAAATTCTTGGTGGCGAGTTCGAAAAACGTTCTAGGGACGTGAACTTCGAAGGGGTCCAGAAGGATATCTACGGGGAGTTCGAAAATACCTTCATGATGTATCTGCCGCGGCTTTGCGAGCACTGCCTCAACCCGGCTTGCGCGGCCGTTTGTCCGTCGGGTGCCATCTACAAGCGTGAAGAGGATGGCATCGTTCTGATCGATCAGGATAAGTGCCGCGGCTGGCGCATGTGCGTTTCCGGCTGCCCTTACAAGAAGATCTATTACAACTGGTCGTCCGGAAAATCGGAGAAGTGCATCTTTTGCTATCCACGCATCGAGGCAGGCCAGCCGACCGTTTGTTCGGAGACTTGCGTGGGCCGCATCCGCTATCTCGGCGTCCTTCTTTATGATGCCGACCGCATTGAGCAGGCGGCCAGCGTTCCCGACGAAAAGGACCTCTATCAGGCACAACTCGATCTCTTCCTGGATCCGAAGGACCCGAAGGTGATCGCGCAAGCGCGCGCCGACGGCGTGCCGGAGACCTGGATCGAGGCGGCCCGCACGTCGCCGATCTGGAAGATGGCGATGGACTGGAAAGTCGCGTTCCCGCTGCACCCGGAATACCGCACGCTGCCAATGGTATGGTACGTGCCGCCGCTTTCTCCGATCCAGTCGGCCGCTGCTTCCGGCAAGATGGGCCTCGACGGTGACATGCCGGATGTGCGGAGCCTCCGCATCCCGCTGCAATATCTCGCCAACCTCTTGACCGCAGGCAACGAGGAACCCGTGGCGCTGGCTCTCGAGCGCATGCTTGCCATGAGGGCCTATATGCGAGCCAAGTCCATCGACGGCCGCATCGATGAGCGCGTTGCCGAGAAGGTCGGGCTTACAGGGGCCGACATTGAGGACATGTACCGGATCATGGCGATTGCCAACTATGAGGATCGCTTTGTCATTCCGACCGCGCGCCGTGAATGGAGCGAAGACGCCTATGACCTGCGCGGTTCCTGCGGCTTCTCCTTCGGCAATGGCTGCTCCGGCGGCACGAGCGAAACCAATCTCTTTGGCACCAAGCAGACGAAGAAGGCATCGAACCCGATGGAGATCGCATGATGGCCGTAGAACAGGGGATTCTCACTTTTCGGGCGCTTTCCGCTCTTCTAACCTATCCGACGGAGGAGCTTTGCGCCGCGGTGTCAGAAATCGAAGGAGCGATCGTCTCCGAAGGGCTCCTGCCGGCTCCCGCCGCAAAGTCGCTTCGGCCGCTTCTCGACGATCTTGCCTCGCTCGATCTTTTTGAGTTGCAGGAGCGCTACGTCGAACTCTTCGACAGAACACGCCGCCTCTCGCTGCATCTTTTCGAGCATGTGCATGGCGAGAGCAGGGATCGGGGTCAGGCTATGGTCGATCTCGCCTCGCTTTATGAGAAAGGCGGGCTGGAACTCGCTGCCAACGAACTGCCGGACTATCTCCCGCTGTTCTTGGAATATCTGTCGACGAGACCACGCAAAGAGGCGCTGAATCTTCTTGCCGAGACCGCCAACATTCTGGGAGCGCTCGAAGAACGCCTTTTGTCCCGGAATTCTCCATATGCTGCCGTTCTGACCGCGATCCGTGTGATGGCGGGTGCATCTGCCGAAATCTCCAACGCCGATGCCGGCGAAGCATTGGTTGGTGATCTCGCCGCGCTCGACTCGGAATGGGAGGAGACGGCTGTCACCTTTGGCCCTGGAAGCGGTGGAATGGATAGCTGTTCCAGCGAACGGCTTCAGACCCGTCTCCGTGCAGCACGTCGCGACGTGCGCGCCAATGCCCGTTGAAGGAGGAACGATGATGTCCGAGACCATCAATTCCGTGTTTTTCGGCTGGTATCCGTACCTTTGCCTCACAGTGTTCCTGCTCGGTAGCCTGATCCGTTTCGACCGCGAACAATATAGCTGGAAGACAGGCTCCTCTCAGTTGCTTCGTCGCAGCCAGTTGCGGTGGGGCTCGAACCTCTTTCACGTCGGCATACTGGTGATCTTCTTCGGTCACGCCGGCGGATTGCTCACGCCGATTGCCGTCTTCGATGCGCTCGGTATCGCTCACAGCTTCAAGCAGGGGCTCGCGATCGTCGTCGGCGGCATCGCCGGCATCGCCTGCTTTGTCGGGATATCCCTTCTAGCCCATCGCCGGTTCTTCGATCCGCGCATCCGAGCCACTTCGAGCTTCGGCGACATGGCGATCCTGCTCATTCTGTGGCTGCAACTGACGCTCGGCCTCTCCACGATTTTTGTGTCCCTCGGCCATATGGACGGTCATGAAATGGTGAAGTTCATGAATTGGGTGCAAGGCATCCTGACGTTACAGCCGTCTTCGGCCGCTTACGTTGCGGACGTGCATCCGATCTTCAAGATGCATCTGTTGCTGGGCATGACGATCTTTCTGCTGTTTCCCTTTACCCGGCTGGTCCATGTCTGGAGCGCACCGATCTGGTATCTCGGCCGCCCGGGGTATCAGGTCGTGCGCAGCCGTTTCACGCGGGAGCGGCATCCGGCCCGTTCCTATAGGCATCCGGCGGAGTGATAAACATGGTTTCTATCGTCATCGATCGCACGGCAGCGCGCGCCCATGAGGGCCATAACCATCGGCATGAGCATGTGTCTGCATCGGCCCGCAATGGATCGTCCGAACCTCTCACCATGCCGCCGGTGAGCGTCAACGGAGTTTCGATTTCCCGTAAGGACATCGCCGCGGAGACGCAGAATTTTCCTGCCGTCAATCCTGGTGCGGCTTGGTATGCGGCAACGCGGGCGCTCGTCATCCGTCAGTTGCTGATGCAGGAAGCAAGTCGCCTCGGCCTGACCGCCGAACCGCAAAGAGACGCGGACGGACGGGTGGAGACCGAAGAGGATGCGTTACTGCGCGCGCTCGTCGAACGCGAAGTGGAAACTCCGAAGGCGGACGATGAAATGCTGGTTCGTTTCTACGAGAACAACCGCAAACGCTTTGTCACGCCGCCGCTCTACGAGGCGGATCATATCCTGATTGCCGCAAGAAGAGAGGATGGCGCCGCTTTTGGTGAAGCCCGTGAGAGAGTTGCCTCGCTTGCTGCCGTTCTGGCGGAGCAGCCGGAGCGCTTTGCTGCCCTCGCCAGGGATTGTTCCGACTGCTCATCCAGGGAAGTCGGCGGCAGCCTCGGCCAGATCAGCCCCGGGGAAACGACACCGGAATTCGAGGCAGCGCTAGCCGGGCTTACCCCAGGGGAGATATCGGCCCCGGTTGAGACGCGCTACGGTGTCCATCTCATCCGACTGGTGAGGAGGATCGAGGGCAGGCGTCTGCCATTCGAGGCGGTCAGGGATCGGATTGCCCGCTATCTGGAGGAGCATGTACTCCGACAGGCGACCGCGCAGTATATTTCGCTGCTCATCGGGCGCGCCGATATCCGCGGGATTGCTCTTGAAGGTGCCACAACACCCTTGGTGCAGTGAGGAAAAAGCATGTTCGGAACACTTATTGCCTCGCTCGACAATCCTCAAACCGCGGCGACGGTCATTGAGACGCTCGGGATGGAGGGCCTCGCAGATCGGCTCAAAGAGGCGGCCAGTTTGGAAGCAGTGGAACCGGCGGCCTATCTCGCCATGGTCGTCCGTTCTTTCATGGAGACGGCGTCCGACGATCATTTCGTTCAATTGATCGGCATCATGAACCGCGCCGAGGATCCGGGTCTTTCAGCCCTTCGCGCCATTCTCGAAAAGGCTTTGTCCTGGGCGGCGGCATGACTGCATCTTTTGTCACCAATGCCTCGTCCTGCCCACTGACCGATCTTTTCGGTCGCCGGATCACCTATCTCAGGCTGTCTGCAACCGACCGCTGCGACCTGCGCTGCGTCTATTGCATGGCCGAGAACATGACCTTCCTGCCGCGTAGGGATCTGCTGACGCTGGAGGAAATGGATCGTTTGGCTTCGGCCTTTGTCGCGCGCGGTGTTTCGAAGATCCGCATCACCGGCGGCGAACCCTTAGTGCGTAAGGATATCCTGACATTGTTCGAAGCGTTGTCGCGACATCTGACGAGAGGAGCGCTCAAGGAACTGACACTTACGACGAACGGAACGCTGCTTGCCAAGTATGCCGAAGCTTTGGCGCGCGCGGGTGTTCGGCGTGTGAATGTCTCCCTGGACACACTTGACGCGACGCGCTTTCGGGAGATCACGCGGCGAGGAAGCCTTGGTGTGGTGATGGACGGATTGCAGGCGGCACAGGACGCGGGCCTTGCCGTCAAGCTGAATGCCGTTGCGCTCAAAGGCGTCACGGAAGACGAGATCCATGACCTGATCGCCTTCGCTCATGGCCGCGGCATGGACCTGACGCTGATCGAGACCATGCCGCTTGGGGATGTTGGCGCGGACCGGACCGATCAATATTTGCCGCTGACCGATCTTAGGCGGCTGATCGAGACGCGCTGGACGCTCACCGACATACGCGAACGTACCGGCGGGCCGGCGCGTTACGTCCGTGTGGCCGAGACTGGCGGACGGATCGGCTTCATTACGCCGATGAGTCATTCCTTCTGCGAGACCTGCAATCGCGTACGCGTCAGCGCGACCGGCGTGCTCTATACCTGCCTCGGCCAGGAGGACAAGATTGATCTGCGTCCAGCGTTGCGCGGGTTCGAATCTGACCAAGCGCTGCACACGGCCATCGACGCGGCCATCAAGGCGAAGCCGCGCGGCCATGATTTCAGAATCGACCGGCGCGGAACGCCGACGCTTGCCCGTCATATGTCCGTGCTTGGAGGCTGATCCCTTGGTCCGCATTGGCATCCTCACCATATCCGACCGAGCAAGCCGCGGCGAATATGACGATCTCGGAGGCCCGGCGATCCGGCATTGGCTGAATCGGGCGATCACATCGCCGTGGATAGCCATTTCGAAGATAATCCCCGACGGTTTCGAAAGCGTCCGCGAGGCGCTGATCGAATTCTGCGATCAAGAGCGGACCGATCTTATCCTGACGACCGGCGGAACCGGTCCGTCTGCACGGGATGAGACGCCGGAAGCCTTTCGCGCCGTGATCACAAAGGAGTTGCCGGGCTTCGGCGAGGTCATGCGACGGGCGAGTTTCCAGAGCGTGCCTACGGCAATTCTCTCTCGACAGTCGGCCGGCATACGCGGCAGCACCCTGATCATCAATCTGCCGGGAAAACCGTCATCGATCGGCCTTTGCCTGGACACAGTGTTTCCGGCGGTGCCCTATTGTCTTGATTTGATCGGCGCCGGCCGCATCGAAACTGACCCGGCAATCGTTGCGACCTTTCGTCCTTCGTAAGCGCCCAGTTTACGAAGGCCAGCGCCTTACATGAAAATCGACAGCGGGTCGGCGCCAAAAAGGAAGCGATGGCCCCAGAGAAGCAGCCAAATGGTGAGGGCGGCCGCCGCTATCGCGCCAATCAGCATCGGCGCGTCGACACTCAACCTATTCCCGCGGGCAAGACCGCCGAAGGGCACGATAGAAGTCTGAGCCGCAAAATTGTTCCATGTCGTTCCCAAGCGACGCCTGGCACGCATCTCCGCCATCGGAATGCTGCCGAGCGAAAAGAACGCGAATCCTCCAAAAAGCAGGAGGGAGCGCAAGTCGCCATTCGCGGCCAGATGACCGACTGCCCAAAGCGCGAATCCCCAAAGGACCGGGTGGCGTGTTATGCGAACGATCGCTCCGGGTTGTCCCGCTGTGCGCATGGATACCGACAATGGGTTACGGCTCAGAAGCCCGCCGAGGACCAGGAACAACCCGACTGGAGCCAGAACAAATGTCACTCCGGCATGCCAGGGTTGAAAGTCCCAGAGCGGGATATAGTCCAAAGCCAGTGCGGCACGGAATACCCATATCAGTGCCGCGATCGATGCCGCGGAATAAACAAGCAAATAGGCCGGCCGGCCTATTTGCTGGACAATGCTCCCGCGGATGGCCGGGATGGCGGGGATCGAGTGAAAGGTGACGAAAGCCACGAAGGCGGTTATGAATTCATGCATTTTTCGGTCCAGAAACTGGCGTTCAATCGCGGTTCAACTGCGCGCCCGATCGGCAAGATTGAGCAACTTTTGGGGATCGCAGATCGTCAACTTCTGTCGGCCGCCTTCCACGATGCCTCTCGCCTCCCATGCGCTCAAGATTCTAGAGACCGTGTGCAATGTGGTGCCGGTCATTTCCGCAATGTCCTGGCGCGAGATTGGAAAATCGATTCGGATACCCGTGTCCACCTGCTTGCCTGCCTGCCTTGATAGTCTCAGGACCGCATGCGCAACGCGCCTCTCGACTTCTTCCGTCGACATTTCCCGGATACGGGTGTGAGCTTCCTCCAGCCGCTGCCCGATGGTCTGCATCGCGGTAACGGCGAGACGGGGATTCTGCTCCACGAACCGTGACCACATCTCCGTGGGCCACGCCAGAGTGAGGCTTTCGGCCGCCGCTATGGCGGTGCCGGGATAGTCGGCGCGCTGGAGCGCCATCGCAAAACCGAACAAATCGCCCGGATGGACCATCCGAACGATAATCTGCTGGCCGTCGGGAGTGACCTGGGTCACTTTGAGCCGCCCATGGAGAAGGAGAAAGAACGACTTGGCCGGGGCGCCTTGTTCAAATACAGCGTCGCCCGGCATGACGCGACGCGAAACGGCATGCTCCAGCATTGCGTTCAGGTCGCTGTCCAACATCCGATCGAACAAGGGTAGAGACTTCAGTACTGTCGGGTCGATTTTCAAAAGGAATGGGCCTCTGTTATCGGCGGCTCCGGATGCATAATGAAGCAGGCCGCAAAGCGAGAACATCCAGTCCCGCATGCATTCATCGGGCTCGGGTTGGCGGACGAGTAGGAGAGGCGGTTGGCCGGATTATTCGTCATGCTTGATCCCTTGACGTCGACGGCCCCCGGCCGCCGACGATACAATAAAAGATCCGTGCCGATCCTCTTTGACATGGCGCAAATTCAGCATTGGGACAGCCAAAGTCCTGGGACACGATCCTTGCGTATTCGCAACGACGGTCGCTGTGAGCTCCCTTATGGCTGAATGGCCAATTCGGAGATATCGCTTATGCAACAGCATCCTCACGCAACATCCGGGGAACATATTGTTCGCGGATTGTCGCGCTCGCGGCCCGTTCTCTTTTCCTATGGTTTCCGCCCGTTCTTTCTTGCGGCGGCCGTCTGGGCGATCATCAGCATCGATTTGTGGGTCCTGTTTCTTTCGAGGGGCCTGCCTATCGCCGAAGCATATGGAGCAATCTACTGGCATGCGCACGAAATGCTCTTCGGCTTCGCGTCTGCAATTCTCGCAGGCTTCCTCCTCACTGCGATCCCGAACTGGACCGGCCGCTTACCCATTTCGGGCCGGCCGCTCATGGCTTTGTTCGCAATATGGCTCGCGGGCCGCGCAGCGTTGCTGCTTATCGACTGGATTGGCGCAATTCCCGCCGTGTCTGCCGACAGCATATTCTTGCCGGTCCTGCTCATGCTTTGCGCGCGGGAGGTCATAGCCGGCAGGAAATGGAAAGATCTGAAGGTTATCGCAGGCCTGGCGGCTCTTTCCGTCGCCAACATTTGCTTTCACCTTCAAGTCTTGAAGGGCGTCACACCTGACATTGCCATTCGGTTTGGCCTAGCTGCCTATGTTTTGCTAGTGACGATCATTGGCGGGCGCATTCTTCCGAGCTTCACGCGCAACTGGCTGAACCGGTTCGGCCGCACGGATTTTCCCGCGCCCTACGATCGCTTCGATGCGATCTCGATCGCCGCAGGCATGCTGGCCTTGGTGTCTTGGACGCTCGCACCGACGACGGTGGCGACGGGCCTGCTCGCTGCCAGTACGGCAATCCTGAATACGGTACGCCTCGCGCGCTGGCGGGGATGGACGACGTGGCGCGATCCAATCCTTGTGGTCCTGCATATTGCTTATCTGTTCGTTCCGATTGGGTTTGCCGCAATTGCCGCTGGTGCCGTAGGCCTGGAGCAGATCGCGATTCTCCATATCCTGGCGATCGGCATCGTCAGCCTCATGATGCTGGCGGTTATGACCCGTGCCAGTCGCGGCCACACCGGAAGGAAGCTGAAGGCCAGTTTGACCACCACCGTGTCCTACGCAATCCTTGTGACGGTTGCGGTCGTGCGGCCGCTCGCGGAATTGATGCCGCCCTATACCGACGTAATATTGATGCTTGCGGCGGCGGGATGGACCGCTGCATTCGGGCTGTTCGCGGTCGAACATGCCCCGTTTCTTTGCAAGGAAAGAAAACCCCTCCGGTGAAAAAGGCGAGCCGGGCCAAGCGCCCGGCTCCAGTCTGGCGAAGGCGATCAAGTTCACGAACCCGGTCGCCGGCACTGTTCCTCGCGACAAAAATGCCCGTTCAGATTTCCGCGCAGCTTGATGCCGGTAAGCGGTCGATGACTGCTTTGCCGATCATGTCAGGCGACCATGGCGGTTCGTGGACAAGGTCTATCTCCACTTTGCCGATGCTTTCGATCGCCTGCAGTCGCTCCCTCACGGCGTCGATGATGAAGGCGGAGGCGGGGCAGGCCTTTGTCGTCGTCGTCATGACGATCCGCACGGTGCCAATCGGCAGGATCTCGATGAGGTATATCAATCCCAACTCGACGATGTCGATGCCGATCTCCGGATCTTCTATGCCGCGAAGGCACTGCACAACAGCCGGAATGGTGATCGTTCCCGCCTGGCTCATGCGGCCGCCTCCGAAGGATTGAAGCGGATCATGATGCGAAAAACGCTTCCGGTCGAATCGAAATTCCCAACCCATTCATGGCCGCGCAATTTCAATTCGTTGAAGAGAAAAACCGGCTCACGGCTGAGAAGCGCAAATAGCACCTCGCCCGCCTTCATCGTCTCTAGCCGTGCGAGTATCCGCTCCATCGGCTCCGGCGGCGTGAGATCGGTAAGATCCATGTTCCAGACCGGGTCCGGCCAGATATCGGCCGAGGACGGCGATGCGTCCGCTTGCGTTTCGCTGGACGATGCCGTTTCCGGAGTGAAAACGATTTCCCAATCGTCGTCATCAATCTGTCTGCTCGTGTGGATGTAGCCTCGCTGCTTGAGCTGTCTGATGAGGGGCAGCGGCTCGAAAATTGCGAGCAGACGAAGGCCTTCGTCCGGCTCAAGCGATGCGATGGTGTCCATTATGAGCTGGAACGGCAACCCTCCTTCCCTCAGGATTTGGCGGACATCGAGTTCACGAAGCGGCATCATTCGCGTTACCTCTCTGGATTTGTTTTGCGACCAAAAACGCTGGTTGACGAAAGGGTGCAGTCTTTGCGGAGCCATCGATATTCAAGAGGGCACGCGTACGGAACAGCTCAAACGCCAGGGCTGCTGTGCAGAAAGCCTGCAAGGCAGCCGCGGCACGGAAGCCGCTATTGGACTTTCCTGCGATCGCGACTCCAGCCAGGATCACTCCGAGATAGAAGAGGGCGAGCCAGACAGCCGCGTGGCGTTCTCTGACCAGCTCGCTCAAGCGCGGTGTCGGCCGACGGCCGAGCAGCGGCCCGAAGGCTTCGATCCAAGTCAGGAAGGGGACGATCTTGAGCAATTGCGCCAGACCGAGCCCTGTCAGCCAACCGAACGCAAAAACGTAGATCAGCGCGATACGCACGTTTGGGCCGAGGCCAAGCGGGATCGAGACGACGAAGGCCAGAGCCGATGCGGCCAATAGCGCAAATGCCGGAATCGACCCCAGTGTGTTCAGTTCCGGAATTTTGCGTCGCCGGCGCCGGTACATTGCAGTCACGTCGACGAGATATGCCGTAAGGGTTATGGCGAAGGTGATCGCGGCTGCGAGCATAAGCGGCTGAACCAACCCGGAGCCTGCGGTCGAAAGGACCAGGGCAAGGCAGAGGATGGCGAGGGCCGATGCGCCGCTGTTTCGCACGAGGCCGGATTTTCCAGTATCGGGCGACAGCAGGAACATCGGAAGAAGCTTGTAGCTCACTCCGATAGCGGCGAAAGTCATCCAACCTGCCAGGCCGAAGCTCATATGCAGCGGAACCGCATCCAGAACCAATTCGACCAAGTAGCGGGTCTGCGTCGCGCCGGAGATCACCAGCGCGAAGATCGCGCCCAGCGTAACGGTCGCGGCGAGACAGACAATCGCCATCATGACAAACGGGGATGCCGTATGAACGCTTCGGCCCCGCCAGAGTCCTATGAACAGTACCATGGCGATGGCGAGGAACGCGCTCGCCAGCATGGACACGGCGGCCACCATCAATGTCCCCGCGAACGGCCATTCGCGTTCTATCGCTTCAAAGCCGAAAGAAAGGGTTGCTAAGCCGATAATCAGCGCCAAGAGGCATACGAGGTTCAATCTTTCGGTCGGCAGGCAAAATCCTGTGAGAACCGGTGAAAACTGCAGCAAAGCTCCGATCATCAAAAGACCGAACCAACCGATGGTCACGAAATGGACGATGATGAGCACCCGGGGCTCGCCAATATCGACGGACGGCTGCCACCAGCCCGCTGCAAGCATCATTTGCGCCAGCAGTAAACACAGGAGCGCAGCGGCGAAATACGACATCGTCCATCGAGACAGAGTTGCACCGGGGACCAGCATCGCAGACGCCCGCCTTCAATGCTCACCGCAGCAGCAATCGCATCCGGTATCCAGGCGTGATATCTCAATACGCCAATTTTTCGGGCCCTGTTCGAGATACTCCCAAGCGAACTTTCCAGGGTAGCCCGCCTCAAGCTGATAGTGGAGCGGGCGAGGATCGTGATCGCTCTTAATACGCAGCAAGCCGCCGGGGGGAAGGCTTCGAAGGACACGGAAAATGCGTGCATGTCCTTCACCGGATGTGAGGATGCGCACGTCACCGGCAGGCGTTTCTGCGAACTCAATTGCTCCTTCATTCATGGAATCAATCCTTCGGCTGCGTGACTTCGAGGTCCTGGGATGACTGCAGCCTTGGCCACCAGATGCTCGGAACTTAAAGCCGGTGCGTTCAGAACACTTTGACTAGGAGCAAATAATTCCCCCGTTTCTCTGGATGGTCGCGCGCTCCGTCATTGACATAGGACAAGGACAAGACCGTTTGCCGCCGCCAGAACCTCTCAAGGATTCAATGAGGGCATTATTCATGTTCAATCGTCTGGTCGCGAAATATGGTGAGGCGCGATTGCCCCGCTACACAAGCTATCCGACAGCGCCTGCTTTCTCCTCAACGGTCGGGCCTGATGCATATGCGGAAGCATTGGCAAAGCTTGCCGAGGACGATCCTGTTTCGCTCTATTTGCATGTGCCATTCTGCCGCGCGATGTGCTGGTATTGCGGCTGTCATACGACCATCACGAGGCAGGATCGTCCCATCGTCGATTATCTCGACGTGATGGACCAGGAGATAGAGCTTGTTGGCTTTGCCGCGCGTCATCCGACGCAGGTCAAGAACGTGCATTTTGGTGGTGGGACGCCGACAATTATGAAGCCGGACGAGTTCCGGGCCCTCATGAAGAAACTCAGAAGCGTGTTTGATTTCCGGGATGATAGCAGCGTTGCGCTCGAGATCGATCCTCGGACGCTTTCGGCGGCGATGGTGGAGGCGTTGGGCGAGAGTGGTGTCGACCGTGCCAGCCTCGGTGTCCAAAGCTTCGATCCCGTTGTGCAGGCGGCTATCAATCGCAGGCAAACCCCGGAACAAACAGAGGAGGCGGTCCTTTTGTTGCGGGGCGCGGGGGTCGGCAGTATCAATTTCGACCTGATCTATGGACTACCGCATCAGACGGTCAAATCCTGCGTCGAAACCGTCCGGACGGCGATCCGGATGCGGCCAGAACGTTTCGCGGTGTTCGGCTATGCTCATGTTCCAGCCTTTAAGAAGCATCAGCGGCTGATCGATGACGCAGCGCTTCCCCGCGCCGAAGAAAGAAATGCCCAGGCGGAAGCAATCGCATCGGAACTCGTGGCGGCAGGCTATGTCCGCATCGGGCTTGATCACTTTGCGCTGCCGGATGACGATCTTTCGATTGCCGCATCGCAAGGCAGCATGCGGAGAAATTTCCAAGGCTACACCACCGATACCTGCGATACGTTGATAGGCCTCGGGGCGTCCGCCATCGGAAAATTGCCGATGGGATATGTCCAGAACCAGGTTCCTATTGGCAGCTATGCCGATCGCATCAGTGCGGGTGTTCTGGCAACGGTCAAAGGCTATCGGCTAACCGACGAGGACAGGCTGCGCGCGCGCGTAATCGAACGGCTCATGTGCGATTTTGCCGTTGATTTGGTCCGCGTTGCGGAGGGGTCGGGCTTCGATGCCGCTCTTCTGTTGGATGGCAATGAGAGACTGCTGGAACTTGCGGCGGACGGCGTTGTCACCATTGATGGCGGCAAAGTTACGGTTTGCCAGGAGTCGCGATTCATGGTCAGGGCTGTTGCCGCGGCCTTCGACGCTTATCTCGGCGCATCTGGACGCACGCATAGCAAGGCTGCTTGAGGAACAAGGGAGAGCCTGCGTCTGACCATGGCTATCAAGTAACGCCAAACAAACGAAAAGCGGCCGAATTCGGCCGCTTTCGTTTGCGAGTTTGCACCAGCCGAGCGCTATTGGGTGATTTGCCCCAGGTCGGCATCGAGGCGCTTGCGCACCAGGTTCGGAACCTTCGCGGTCTTGATGACGTCAAGATTGGTCGGGTTATCGCCGACCTGAACGAGCGCCACCATGCCCATGCCGGCATGAGGCGTGCATTTCACCACATAGAAGCCTGGAATGTCGAATTTTGCCTGATATTCCTCGCTCGCCTTGGATTTGAATTCGGCGGCGCCGTCTGGGATCAGGCCCTTGAATGTTTCGACATTGTGACTCTTGTCGGTGGGAATGAAGGTGATGGTGTCGCCGGGCGCGATTTTCACAAAGCCCGGCTCGAACACCATGGCACCATCAGCACCTTTGTTGAGCATTTGAATTTGGTGGTCCGCCGCCAAGAGTGGCACCGACGAAGTGGCTAGCGCCACCGCTGCGACGATCAGACCGATTTTGAAACGCATTCCATATCTCCTTTACCGAGAGCCTCATTAGCCGTCGGTTCGGTTTTATGGGCTGGCGGGGCGGCCCTTCTTTGAGGTTGATCAAATTGTCGCGAGCATTCTCTGAATGGCAGGGAGTGGTCTTGCCGAGCGGTGTTTTTGCAACAACGCGCCCGGCAATGAGGAATCCGCGGTGTTTGTTGACCTAGATCAAGGATCGGTCGCCGCGCACGTGGGACCTGTCGCTCAAAGTGCGAGAAAGATGACCTTCCTAAGTGCGGTCATCTGCGCTCTGGGGACGACGACATGAATTACACCGCTGAAACCATGCTGGTCGCGGTCGGCGCTTTTCTGGCATTGGTGGGTGCCGGCGCCGCTCATGATCAGCTTTTTGCCGCCCATATGTGGGTGTTATTCTTCTGTCTTCTGGCCGGTACGATCCTGCTGGTTCGCCGCGTCGACTTTTCGCCGGAGGCGTCTCGTATCAGAAGCGAGCCAACGCCCTATTTCGACGAAGTCATTCGATATGGGCTTATCGCCACCGTCTTCTGGGGCGTTGTTGGTTTTCTGGTGGGCGTGGTCATCGCTCTCCAGCTTGCCTACCCGGATCTGAACTTTTCGCCATACCTGAACTTCGGTCGTCTGCGCCCGGTGCACACCTCTGCCGTCATCTTCGCCTTCGGCGGCAATGGGTTGATAATGACCTCCTTCTACGTCGTCCAGCGCACCTGCCGAGCCCGGCTCTTCGGCGGCAATCTCGGTTGGTTCGTGTTCTGGGGATATCAACTCTTCATCGTCATGGCCGCGACCGGCTATGTTCTCGGGATCACACAGGCCCGCGAATATGCCGAGCCCGAATGGTATGTCGACATCTGGCTCACCATTGTCTGGGTCGCCTATCTTGTCACCTTTTTGGGGACGATCCTGAAGCGCAAGGAGCCGCACATCTATGTGGCGAACTGGTTCTATCTGGGCTTCATCGTCACCATCGCCATGCTGCACGTCGTCAACAATCTGGCGATGCCGGTCTCTTTCCTTGGCTCGAAGAGCTATTCCCTATTTTCAGGCGTGCAGGATGCTCTGACGCAATGGTGGTACGGCCATAACGCCGTCGGCTTTTTCCTGACGGCAGGCTTCCTTGGCATGATGTACTATTTCGTGCCGAAGCAAGCGAACCGCCCGGTTTATTCCTACCGCCTGTCGATCATCCATTTCTGGGCGCTGATCTTCATGTACATCTGGGCTGGTCCACATCACCTGCATTACACGGCATTGCCCGACTGGGCGCAGACGCTGGGCATGGTCTTCTCGGTGATGCTGTGGATGCCTTCCTGGGGCGGCATGATCAACGGTCTGATGACGCTTTCGGGAGCCTGGGACAAGATCCGCACCGACCCGATCATCCGCATGATGATCGTCGCGATCGCCTTCTACGGCATGTCGACCTTCGAAGGCCCGATGATGTCGGTCAAGACGGTCAACTCGCTCAGTCACTATACCGAATGGACCATCGGTCACGTTCATTCCGGCGCGCTCGGCTGGGTCGGCATGATCACGTTCGGCGCCATCTACTACCTGACGCCAAAGCTCTGGGGACGTGAGCGGCTTTACAGCCTCCGCATGGTCAACTGGCATTTCTGGCTCGCCACGCTGGGCATCGTTATCTACGCGGCGGTGCTGTGGGTCGCCGGCATCCAACAAGGCCTGATGTGGCGCGAATACAATAGCCAGGGCTTCCTCGTCTATTCCTTCGCAGAGACCGTGGCTGCGATGTTCCCCTACTACCTCCTGCGCGCCGTCGGCGGTGCTCTCTATCTGGCAGGGGGAGTGATCATGGCCTGGAACGTCGCAATGACCATCCGGGGGCGCCAGCGCGACGAAGCCGCGATCCCGAGCGCTTTCATTGCCCAGGCTGCCGAGTGAGGTAAAGCAAGATGTCTATCCTAGAGAAACACCAGATCCTCGAGAAAAATGCCACCCTGCTGCTCGTCGGATCGCTGTTGGTGGTCAGCATTGGCGGCATCGTCGAAATCGCGCCGCTGTTCTATCTCCAGAACACGATCGAGAAGGTGGAAGGCATGCGCCCATATACGCCTCTCGAGCTGGCAGGGCGCAATATCTACATCCGCGAAGGCTGCTACCTCTGCCATAGCCAGATGATCCGCCCGTTCCGGGACGAAGTGGAGCGTTACGGCCATTATTCGCTCGCCGCAGAGTCCATGTATGACCATCCGTTCCAGTGGGGCTCGAAGCGCACGGGACCGGACCTGGCGCGTGTCGGCGGTCGCTATTCCAACGAATGGCACGTCCAGCATCTGTCCAATCCGCGCGAGGTCGTGCCGGAGTCGATCATGCCCACTTATGCCTTCCTCAAGGAGAGGGACGTCACGGTTAAGGATATTGGCATGGATCTCAAGGCTAACGAGGATGTCGGCGTGCCCTATAGCAAAGATATGCTGGCGAATGCGGAAGCCGACATGCGGGCGCAAGCCGATCCGAACGCAAATACGACCGATCTGCTGGCGCGATATCCAAAAGCGAAGGTCGGCGATTTCGACGGCGACCCCACTAGGCTGACGGAGATGGACGCGCTCGTCGCGTATCTGCAGATGCTCGGAACACTGGTCGATTTCTCGACCTATGACGATGCCACCGGTTATCGCTGAGGTGCCTCCATGGAAACATATACTGCAATGCGTCACTTCGCCGACAGTTGGGGGCTCCTCGCAATGGCCTTGTTTTTCGTAGGGGCTATCGCCTTCACGCTCCGGCCAGGTAGCAAAAAGATCGCCAACGAAGCCGCTGACATACCTCTGAAGGATGATTGAGATGTCGGACAAACATATAGACGAACTCAGCGGCGTCGAAACAACGGGCCATGAATGGGACGGCATCCGTGAACTCAACAATCCCATGCCGCGATGGTGGGTGTGGACATTCTACGTCACGATCCTCTGGGCCATCGGCTATGCCATCGCCTATCCCTCCATACCCCTGATCAGGGATACCACCAAAGGACTGCTCGGCTTTTCGAGCCGCGCGGAACTGCAGCAGCAAGTGGAAGAGGCCAAGGTCGGACAAACTCGGTTTCACGATCTCATCGCCGCGAAAACCGTCAGAGAAATCGATGCCGATCCGACGCTGCGCGAGTTTGCCATCGCTGGCGGCGCCTCTGCCTTCAAGGTCAACTGCGCGCCGTGTCATGGCTCCGGTGCCACCGGCGCTCCGGGATTTCCCAATCTGAACGATGACGACTGGCTCTGGGGTGGCGACCTCGAAGCGATCCAACAGACCGTCTCGCATGGCATCCGCTTCGATGCCGACCCCGAGACGCATTCGTCGGAAATGCCTGCCTTCGGCGATATGCTCGATCATACGCAAATTCGGCAGGTTGCCGCCTACGTCTGGGGACTGACGAACACGCCTTCCGATCTGGCGCTGGCGAAGGCTGGAATGCAGGTATTCCTCGACAATTGCGCTGCCTGCCACGGCGAGGATGCCAAGGGCAAGCAAGAGATGGGAGCGCCGGATCTCGCCGATGCGATCTGGTTAAAGGGGCGGGGGGAGGATGCGATCATCCGCCAGGTGACCGCGCCGAAACATGGCGTGATGCCGGCTTGGTCGGCCCGGTTGGGCGAAACCACCGTGAAGGAGCTGACCGTGTTTGTTCATTCCTTGGGCGGTGGAAAATAGGAGGAATGAAATGACTGGCCACGACCAAAATCCCCTTCTCCGCTTGTACGGCAACCCCCGAGCCATCGTTCATACGCGGGTTGCCGCGCGGGCACATCCGCTCCCTTCCACGCGGGAGGAAGACAGCCTGGAGAAGCTCGGCAATTCCATGGCCAGTTTGATTTCGCTCAAAGATCACAATACCGCGAGCCGTTAGCATTCAAAGGTAGAGGACGTTCCCTACGGGCTCCCCCTTAGTTCCTCTGAGCCACGTCCCTCCGGGGCGTGGCTCTCATTTTTTGACCGAGCCGAAGACCGGGCGGCCGTTCCTTGACCTACGTCAAGGACGTTTGGTCGGCCGAATGCGAGATGAGGATCATCAACAGGACGCCGAGCGATGAACCTCTACACAGCTCCAGACCCGCGGGACGCTCATGTCGAACGGCTCGATGCCGAAGCGGTCAATGCCCGGCGCAACCGTCAGCCGCTCTATGCTGCGCGAAAGAAGGTGTTTCCAAAGCGGGCGCAGGGTCGGTTCCGGCGATTCAAATGGATCGTGATGCTGATCACGCTCGGCATCTACTATCTTTCTCCCTGGATTCGCTGGGACCGAGGCCCATATGCGCCCGATCAAGCGATTCTCATCGACCTGGCCTCTCGTCGCTTCTTCTTCTTTTTCATCGAGATATGGCCCCAGGAGTTCTTCTATGTGGCCGGTCTGCTGGTCATGGCCGGCTTTGGCCTGTTTCTGGTAACCTCGGCGGTGGGACGGGCATGGTGTGGTTATGCCTGTCCACAGACGGTATGGGTCGATCTCTTCCTTGTCGTGGAACGCGCGATCGAAGGTGATCGCAACGCGCGCATGAAACTCGATGCTGGTCCCTGGACGCCGGACAAGCTTGCAAAGCGGGTCGCCAAACACAGCATATGGGTCCTCATCGGCGTCCTCACCGGTGGCGTATGGATATTCTATTTCGCGGATGCGCCATCCCTGGCCGTTGCCTTAATCAAGGGCCAAGCGCCGGCGGTCGCCTATGCCACGGTCGCCATTCTCACCTCGACCACTTACGTTCTTGGTGGGCTGATGAGGGAACAGGTCTGCACCTACATGTGTCCGTGGCCCCGCATCCAGGGCGCTATGCTGGACGAAAATTCCCTGGTCGTCACCTATAATGACTGGCGCGGTGAGCCTCGCTCCCGCCATGCTAAAAAAGCTCAGGCAGCAGGCCAGCCGGTCGGCGATTGCGTCGATTGCAATGCCTGTGTGGCGGTCTGTCCGATGGGCATAGACATCCGCGATGGTCAGCAGATGGAGTGCATCACCTGCGCCTTATGCATCGACGCCTGCGACGGCGTGATGGACAAGCTCGATAAGCCGCGCGGCCTGATCTCCTATGCGACGCTGAGCGAGTATGCCGCCAACATGAGCCTCGCGACCAACGGCGGCACGGTCGCCGTACAGCCGAACCTCGTGCGAAACCCTGGCGGCAGCTTCATGGAGGGCATTCGGCATTTCAATTGGCGGGTGATCTTCAGGCCGCGCGTTCTTTTTTATGCCGCTGTATGGGCAGCGGTCGGGGTGGCGATGCTCGTGCATCTGGCGCTCAGGGAGCGGCTGGAGCTGAACGTGCTCCACGATCGCAATCCGCAATATGTGCTGGAGTCGGATGGATCGATCCGCAACGGTTATACGCTGCGCGTCCTCAACATGGTCCCGGCGCCGAGGAAAATCGATATCCGACTAGAGGGCGCAGTAGGAGCGACGATGAAGATCCCCGAACTCTCGAAGGAGGAAGGCCGGCACTTCACTGTCGATGCCGATCCGGACGCGGCCACCTCGCTCAAGGTGTTCGTAACGCAACAGGCCAAGGCGGAGACGATCAAGGAATTCCTGTTCGTCATAGAGGACGAAAATCACGCGGATCGGGCGACGTACCGGGCCGCCTTCAACGCACCGGGAGCGCCGAAATGAGAAGCCAAGTTACCACCGGACGTCCCTTCACCGGCCGCCATATGCTGGTCGTCATTGTTGCGTTCTTCACCGTCGTGATCGGAGTGAATGTGACGATGGCGGTTCTCGCGTCCACGAGTTGGAGCGGCCTTGTGGTGGAGAATACCTATGTCGCAAGCCAGGAATTCAACAGCAAGGCCGCCGCAATGCGCGCTATGGCTAGCAGCGGCATTTCCGGCGATCTGTCCTTGCGCCGCGATGTCATTCATTACGATATTCGCAATCGGGATGGGTCGCCGGCGGTGGTCGACGACGTGACGCTGACGTTCAGAAGACCCGTGGGCGACCGAGAGGACTTCGTGCTTGCACTGACCAAGACGAGCGAAGGCCATTTCGAAGCCAAACATCGCATTGAGGGAGGCGACTGGATCGTGGAAACCATCTCGCGCAGAGGGGGTGTCACGGTAATGCATGAGGCCAGGCGCATCGACACGGCGGAGTTTGGACAATGACCTGCTGCACCATGGACGCGGAAAGCGTCATGACAATGAGCAAGTGCTGCGCCAGTACCGAGGAGATCGTCCTGGCCAGCCATCCGCTGGGGGAGGGGCTTCGCCAACTGGACCTCAGCGTTCCCGATATGCACTGTGGCGCTTGCATCTCGACCATCGAACGGTCTTTGCGCAGCTTACCCTATGTGAAGGGCGCGCGAGTCAACCTGACTGCTCGGCGGGTCAGTTGCACCTATGTCGAGCGCATTGATAATGCTGTCATCGATCCGTCGGGTATTCTTTCCGCGATCACCGAAGCCGGCTATCGGGCGCATATTTTCACTCCCGCCGCGTCCCAGACGGATAGCCTGCGCAATCAATTGCTCCTGGCCGTTGGTGTCTGCGGCTTTGCCGCAGCGAATATCATGCTGCTCTCGGTATCAGTCTGGTCCGGCGCAGATGCGGCGACGCGAGACCTGTTTCACTGGATTTCCGCGATGATTGCTGCGCCGGCCCTTATCTACGGCGGCCGTTTCTTTTTTCGCTCGGCATGGAATGCCTTGAAACATGGGCGGACCAACATGGACGTGCCCATTTCTCTCGCTGTCACGCTCTCCTATGCCGTATCATTATGGGAGACGATCCATCACGGAGAGCACGCCTGGTTCGATGCCTCCGTTTCGCTGCTATTCTTCTTGCTGATCGGTCGCGCGCTCGACCATATCATGCGCGAGAAAGCGCGAGCCGCGGTCAATGGCCTTGCGAGGCTCGCACCCCGCGGTGCCTTGTTGATAACGGCCGACGGCAGCAGGCGATATGTTTCGGTAGAGGACATAGGCATTGGCGACCATATCTTTATCGCCGCCGGCGAGCGCGTCCCCGCCGATGGCGTCGTGATCGCCGGCACGAGCGAACTCGATCTCTCCATCGTCACAGGCGAGAGCGTGCCGGTCGCAGTCGGGAATGGCACGGAGGTTCGGTCGGGTTCGATGAACCTCATGGCTTCGTTGACCATTCGCGTCACGAAGACCGCAGAGAACTCTCTGCTCGCCGAGATTATCAGCCTCATGGAAGCTGCCGAAGGGGGCAGGGCGCGCTATCGCAGGATCGCGGACCGAGCTGCAAGCCTTTACTCACCGGCAGTCCACCTGCTTGCGCTGGTTTCGTTTCTTGCCTGGGGTTTCATCGGTGGGGATTGGAAGCATGCGATGCTGGTGGCGGTTGCTGTGCTCATCATCACCTGCCCGTGCGCGCTTGGTCTTGCCGTACCGGTTGTCCAGGTCGTCGCCGCCGGGAAACTGTTTCGCAGCGGCATTATGATCAAGGATGGTTCTGCTTTGGAACGTCTCGCCGAGGTCGATGCCGTCGTGTTCGATAAGACCGGCACTTTGACGATGGGCCAGCCATGTCTCATCGAGATGGTGGGCGCGGGGCCGGAGGAAAGGGCGATTGCGGCCGGTCTTGCCGCGCATTCCCGGCATCCACTCTCCCAGGCGTTGTTGCGTAGTGCTGGCAACAATGTCCGCCGGTTCGACAGCGTCGCGGAGATTCCGGGAGCGGGCCTCGAGGCCGAGGCCGCCGACGGGCTTTATCGGCTCGGCAACATGCAGTTCGCTTGCGCCGCCCCGTTTCGTGAAAAAGGACCAAATGAGTCCCTTTCCGAGGTTATACTGTCGAGGAACAGGGTAGAGCTGGCGCGCTTCTACTTTGAGGACACTCTTCGTCCCGGAGCCGCCGCTGCCATTCGCCAGCTCAGTCTTGCGGGGCTGCATACAATGATCCTGTCTGGCGACCGGCGAGCAGTCGTCGAATCGACAGCGCGGCTATTGCATATGGATCGCTGGATTGCGGAATTGGATCCGAAGCAGAAAGTCGAAGAGTGCGCACGCTTAAACGAGGCGGGCAACAAGGTCATGATGGTTGGCGACGGTATCAATGATGCGCCGGCACTTACGGCGGCGCATGTGTCGATGGCTCCCGCAACCGCCTCCGACATTGGCCGACAGGCGGCAGATCTCGTTTTCCTGAAGGACCGCCTCGACGCGGTTCCGGAGGCGATCTGCGTCGCGCGGCGTACGGCTGCTCTGATCCGCCAGAACTTCGCCCTTGCCATCGGTTACAATGTGCTGGCTGTTCCGATCGCCATCGCGGGCTATGCGACGCCGCTTATCGCCGCTGTCGCCATGTCCACGTCTTCGCTGATCGTCGTGACGAATGCATTGCGCCTGAATGGCTGGAATTGGCAGACAGAGCGTACCGGCAAATTCACCACCCCTGCGGGAGCTTCCATATCATGAATATGCTGATCTACCTGATCCCGCTGGCATTGTTCATGGGGACGCTCGGCCTGGGAGGCTTTCTGTGGTCGCTGAAGACCGGGCAGTATGATGATCTGGAGGGGGCACCGTGGCGCATTCTGTTTGATGACGACGATGCACGTCCAAGCGGTGGCAAGGAAAACGTAGATCAAGGTTGATCACGGCCGAAGTCGGCGGGCCGAGAAGCTGCCTTATGGTCCAAGATCTTTATCCCTTCATCGAATTGTCGTTTCAGCGGATGATTTTCTGCGCATTGATCCATCACAGAAGCGGTTTCGGCTCGATCCGCCCAAATCTTGACACCGATCAAAGCACGTCTCCCGCGTCGGCTTAAGCTTGCTCAATTCGACAACGAAATGAGGTGGGGGACATGACCTTCAACATCATACAGCGCATCGCTGGCGCGTCTTCAACGGCGTCAGGCGCTCGATGCGGGGAGGGACGCAAAGCTGGCCTTTTGCTGCGCATTGACGGCAGGAGCCGCCAGCAATCGCGAATGAGCTGTGAAACCAGCGGTTCCACCGTGAAGTCGAAACAGGCGTCCCGTCTGAAGGAAGTCTTGGAGATGAACACGCGCTATGAGATTGGTCCTCTTCAGGCAAACCAAATCGAACGCGCTTATCTCGTCGTGCAGGCGGTTATGCCGGGTCTTGCATGGGACCGCTGGCGCGCGGCGGTCGGAACCGTCTTTGAGCGTCAGCGCTTCACAGTGGCGACTGGTCCGAACGATTGTGTCCGCGCCGTTTGCCTTGCCCGCGTATTCGAGCATCCGATTGCCGGCCGACTGTTCGATATTCCAATCTTTGTCGTCATCAGTCCACTGGACGAGGAAAGGATCGCGCGGGAGCTTTTCTCCCTGATGAAAGGGCGGGCGATTGGCGCCGGCTGCAGTCACATGCGGTTTTGGGCGCTCAACGATGAAGTCTGGGAGCGGCTTGCCGACGAGGGCTTCCGCAACCGCTGGGATCACGGGCTCGTCTATCGGCTTGAATCAGAGTCCATCAATCCGGCCTGGCGGTGAGGAAGGCAGCCTTGGGCCACGTATGGCTGAGAAACAGTCCAGCAAATGCTTCTGCTGTTGCTTGTTACAGACTGTTACTTAAGTGCACCGTATTTCACACCCATGGCATTCTGGCGTCACCTGCGGTGATCAATTGTTCTCCCCGACAACACGGAGGGACGATCATGTTGCGGGCAGACAATATTCATTACGCTAAGGAATTCACCAACCCGGCTCTGCCGGACGCCGAACCGAACTGTCTGCAGGCTCTGTTTAGGAAGCAGCCAACCGAACATCTCGCCGCCGGTCAGTCGCTGTTCTTCGAGGGGGATGTCGCCAAGCACTTGTTCGAAGTCGTCGAGGGTAGCCTGCGCATCTTCAAGATCATCTCTGACGGTCGTCGCGTCATCACCGGTTTCCTGCATGCCGGCGACATCGTCGGCGTGTCGTTGCGGAACCACTATCTCTACAGCGCCGAAGCCATTGGCGATACGAAGGTGCGCCGCTTCTCACGCAAGGCCTTCGAAGCCGAGGTCAGCAATTCGCAGGATCTGAGGCCCGAAGTTTTTGCCCGCCTGTGCGACGAGATGGCGGCTGCCCAGGATCAGATGGTTCTGCTGTCGTGCAAGAATGCCGAGGAGCGGGTGTGCACATTCGTGCTGAAGCAGCTCCGCCGCAAACCGGATCACAATCGATCCAATGCGATCGTCGAATTACCAATGACGCGGCTCGACATCGCAGACTATCTCGGCCTGACGATCGAGACCGTTTCACGGACGATGACCAAGCTGGCGAACAAGGGAATACTGGTCTCCGCGGGTCGGCATTGCGTGCGTATCATGAAATATGGGATGCTCGTTCAGCTCTCCGGGGATGACGACGGGTGTGATGGCGACGAACGCGGTCTGATCGCTTACGCCGGAGGCCAACGCCACTGAATTTCGAATGATGAAAGCGCAATGAACGACAAATCGAAGACCCGAGTGACAACTGAACTGGAGCTCGACGAGATTGCTCGCCTGCTCGACGGAGCCAACCTCATCATTCACGGCTTTGACGGCGTTGTCAGCCGTTGGACCGGCGGTTGCGAAACGCTCTATGGGTGGTCAAGGGACGAGGCACTTGGTCAGGTCGTTCACACGCTTTTGGCAACACAGTTTCCAAAGCCTTTGGATGAGATCCGCGAGGAAGTCCGAAGGCAGGGGGCATGGCAGGGCGAGGTGGTGCATCGTCACCGGGATGGACGAATCATTTTCGTCGCCACGCGCTGGACGCTCATCACCCCTGCTTTCGATACCAGGCCGGTCATCATCCAGACCAACAACGATGTTACCGAGATGAAACAAATTCAGGACGATCTTGCAGAAAGGGAAGCGCATCTGCGCTCGATCCTCGACACCGTGCCTGAATCGATGATCGTCATCGATGACGTCGGCACGATCTCCTCGTTTAGTGCCGCCTCTGAAAGATTGTTCGGCTACACGGCTGATGAAGTTTGCGGCAGGAATGTCAAAATCTTGATGCCGCAGCCCGATCGTGACGCACATGATAGTTACCTTTCCCGCTACATGACGACTGGAGAGCGGCGCATCATTGGCTATGGCCGCGTCGTGACGGGGCAGCGCAAGGACGGCTCCCTTTTCCCAATGGAGCTCTCCGTCGGCGAGGCCACCGCAAAGGGCAAGCGCATTTTCACCGGCTTCATCCGCGACCTGACGAGCCGCCATAAGATCGAGGATGAGCTGCGCCAGTCGCAGAAGATGGAGGCGATCGGCCAGTTGACCGGCGGACTGGCGCATGACTTCAACAATCTGCTGACCGTCATCAGTGGCAATCTCGAAATGATCGAGGGCAAGCTTAAGGACGAGAAGCTGCGGCCGCTGCTGCGTGAAGCGCAGGACGCGGCGGATGACGGCGCCAAGCTGACGGGCCAATTGCTCGCCTTTGGCCGGCGCCAGCCGCTCAATCCGAAGCTCGTCGATGTCGGCCAACTAGTGTCGAGCTTTTCCGATCTGCTGCGCAGGACGCTTGGCGAGGCTATCGAATTCCGCACCATCGTCAGCGGTGCGGCGAACGAAGCGCTGGTCGACGGATCGCAGTTGCAGAATGCATTGCTCAATCTGGTCCTGAACGCCAGGGACGCCATGTCGCGTGGCGGCAAGCTCTCGATCGAAATCTCGCGCATCAAGCTGGATGCCGATTACGCACAGATGTATCCGCAGGTACGCACCGGTGAGTATGTCCTGATTTCCGTGACCGATACGGGCCTTGGCATGACATCCGAGGTCAAGCAACGGGCCTTTGAGCCCTTCTTTACCACGAAGAGCGTCGGCTCCGGCACCGGTCTGGGCCTGAGCATGGTCTATGGTTTCGCCAAGCAGTCCGGTGGCCATGTCCAGCTTTATAGCGAGATCGGACAAGGCACGAGTGTGCGTGTCTTTCTTCCCGCGGCACACAAGACGGCCGATAACGCCAGCGAGAAGGGTGTGGAGGAGCGGCTCCAGTCTGACATTCCCGGTGGCTTCGAGAAGATTTTGGTGGTGGAGGATGATCCGCGGGTGAGGCGCGTTGCCGTCTCTAGGCTCAACGATGCTGGCTACCAGGTGGTTGAAGCATCCAACGGGAACGAGGCATTGACCAGGCTCGAGGAAAATCCCGATGTCGCGCTGCTTTTCACCGATATCGTCATGCCAGGCGGCATGACCGGCGATGAGCTGGCTAACCATGTGCGGACATTGAAACCAGGCATAAGGATTCTCTTCACATCCGGTTATGCCGAGCCGACGATCGCTGGCCGCGAGCTCGCGCAATCGGGGAGCTGGCTGAAAAAGCCCTATACTGCACGTGAGCTGGCAACGCGCCTGCGAGAGCTTCTGGATTAAGTCTGGCTATCGACGGCAAGCGTCACTTTATGCGGGGAGCGCCGGCGAGTGTTTCATGCACATTCCGGCCGTATTGAGGTGTTGCACTGATCACAGCCGCGCGGTGAAGATGTAACCAACGCCCCGGATCGATTTGATCAATTTTGGATGTTTGGGGTCGTCCTCGATCTTTTTCCGTAATCTGACAATTTGTGCATCGATCGTGCGGTCGAAGGCTTCGAGATTTCTGCCGCGAGTGAGATCCATGAGAAGCTCCCGGCGAAGAACGCGGCCGGCATGGCGCACAAGAACGGCCAGCATGTCGAACTCGCCTGTCGTCAACTCGACTTCGCCACCGTCGGCGGCAAGAAGCTGGCGACGGTCGAAATTGAGCTGCCAACCATCGAAGCGAATGATCTCCTCCTGCCTCGCCTCCGCCGGCGTAGCCGCTGGCTGGCGTCTGCGAAGGATGGACTTCATGCGAGCATGCACTTCGCGCAAATGAAACGGCTTGGCGATATAGTCATCCGCACCCATTTCCAGACCGACAATCCGATCGACGACATCGTCGCGGCCCGTCAGCATGATGATCGGCACATCGGACTGCATGCGGATTTCTCTGGCAAGCAACAGACCATCTTCGCCTCCTGGCAGTATCAGGTCCAGCAGTATGATATCGAAGCTCGCCTGCTTCATCTGGAGACGCATTTCACCGCCGTCCGAGACGGCGGTGACCTGGTATCCCTCATCTTCGAAATAACGCGTCAACATCTGGCGGATTCTTGTGTCGTCGTCGACGATCAGAACATGTTCGCGCCGCGGTTGATCGGAAGCCATTCAAAATGCCCTGGGAAATGCGGGTGGTGCCTGTGACAATTCGCGAAGAAAATCATCCATGTTTAGCACGCGCAGCATCCGTGTGTCACTCGCTGACTGCGTCTATTCCTCAATGAAGAACAATTGCGATGGATCAAGATATTGCCGGCTGGAGTGTCGCCAACCGGCTTGCGCGCCGTTGCTACACTGTCTCGATTGCCCGTTCGACGCAGTACGCTCGACTGATCTTTGCGACCTCGTGGCGTGACCCAAAAATCACCGGAACCCGCTGATGCAGCGAGGTTGGTTCAATGTCGAGGATGGCGGTCTTTCCGGCAATGGCAGAGCCGCCTGCCGCTTCGACCAGAAAGCCAATTGGATTGGCTTCATAAAGTAGACGCAGACGGCCGCCGGAGGCTGGCTTGTTTCGATCGGCGGGATAGAGGAAGATTCCGCCGCGGTTGAAGATGCGATGGGTATCGGCGACCATCGAACCGATCCAGCGCATATTATAGCCGGGGGTTTCGATCGACCCGTCGACATATTCGGTAATGACGTCATCCCAAGACGGACGACGTGCAGCGTTGATCGCAAACTCCTTGGTTTCCGGGGCGATCTTGGCATCCGCGGTTGTCATCACATACACGCCGCGTTCGTCGAGCGTGAAGATCTGTACGCCATCTCCAATCGCAAGGACCAGATTGGTTTGCGGTCCGTACGCGGCATATCCTGCAGCGAGCTGACTGCGGCCATTTTTCAGGATCTCAGCCGGAGAGCTTGCCTCGATGATGGAAAAGATCGTTCCGACCGTTACGTTGACATCGAGGTTGGACGATCCATCGAGCGGGTCGAAGATCATCGCATATCCGCCATTGGGATGAATGAGCACTTCGGCGTCGAGTTCTTCCGATACCGCGAAAGCAACTGCCGGCGATTTACGGCATGCATCGAGCATGATCTCGTTGGAAAGTATATCGAGCGGCTTCTGCGTCTCGCCCTGGACGTTGATTGCGTCGGTTGCGCCCGTTAGACCTGATAATGACGAGCTTCTGAGCTTGTCCGAAATCTGCCGGGTAGCCTCGGCAATGTTGCGCAGGACGACGACCATGCCCTCGTTCAACAATGTTCCCCTATGACCATCGAGATAGGCTTCGAATGTCGTCATCAATGTCTTTCTCCTGCGGGATTGGTATCGGAATTCACACGATTCTCAGCGGGCACTCTCAGGCTTACGGACGCTCCAAAAGGCCTGCACGGATGTGCTAAGCCTTCGAGGACGTTCGAACGCTGACTTGAGATGCTCAACTCGTTACGGAAATGGTTTCAACTGAATAGCAGTGCGCCTACCAGGCAGTGCGAGCGGTGCTAAGCGCATACGAAAGGCACGACGAAACGTGTGCGGCGAGGGGATTGATCGTGATGACGCAATTTCCAGGAGAGAACAGTTTATGCGCGTTAAGGTGCTTCAGCAGCTCATCGACAGTGCGTTTGTCAGTAAGCGGAAATGAAATCGTCATTGCGCGTTTCCTACGACGGATAGAATGGCGTGAGGCAGTTAGAAGTGATTTTCTTCGCGCTGCAACAAAAAATTTTGAATGCACAAATTAAAATCGATTAGCTTTGTATGTTGATTTTTTAAAATCGATTTAAAGGCGTGCGATCGAATTTCGGTCTCGAGGCGCGCCCATGGCCCGTGCAGCAAACCTATGTCGTTCCCCATGTCCTTCATAGCTTCGCCACCTTGTACGCAAGGCACGCTAAAGCTTGATGATGGATCAATATCCCCACTGCCTGGAGCATAATCCGGCCGGAGTGAAACACGCTCAAGAACGATGGAGGTATGATGACCACTGCATCACCGATTATCTGTAACGGCACGCCGAAATCGGGCACGCATGCGCTTTTGCAGGCGGTCGAGGCCATCGGGTTTGAAAAATATGCGTTCGTGCGCGCCCTGCGTAAGGACCAGCCCTGTTATGCCCGTCGGATAAATTACAACGAGGAATCGATCTTCCTGTCGCCGCAGGCGAAGAGAAACTTCGACGATTACGTCAAGAATGCCCCCAAGATTCACGGATATAACGATGTCTCCAGGCTCCTGCATGGCGCTCCATCCCGTATCGTTGTCCATGGCCATGTGTGCTGGAACAAACGTGTGCTGCTCCGCGGTATGACGACAGTGACGATCATCCGCAATCCGCGCGACAATTTCCTGAGTTGGGTGCGCTGGTTTGGCCCCAATGCCTCCCGCGAATTCTTCTCGACCTATGCCTCGTTCATTTCCTGGCGAAAAGATAACCTGTTCATCTACGAACGCCTGTGGGAGCCGGATCATATCATCGCGCTAGGAAAGACTCTCGGCCGCGCCGTCACGTCGCATCAGGTGGAAGAGATCGTTCTCAAATCGCACGGCAAGTCGCTGACATGGACTAACAAACCCAGCGATCACCAGTCTGCCTGGAGCAGCGATCTGGCCAGTTTCTGGCGCGCGAATCGCGGCGAGCGGCTCGATGCCGCCTACGAACAGATCGCATCCGAATGGAACGCCAACCGCTTCCATTGAGGAAGTGTCTTTCGGCACTTAGTCCCGTTCTTCCTCAGCTTGTGTGGTGATCGAGGATCGCGGACCGACAGCCGCTCGCGTTCTGAGCAGTTCAGCTCAGCAACGTGGGCACCGCGAATATCAGCGTTGCGCGGGCGATCAGGGCCGATATTCTTCCCTGCCGCCCGGCATTCTTAGGTCATGAGCTGACGCGCAATGCTGCGGCATTCCTGCCCGAGGACTTGATGTCGATTGTGCTGGACCAAAGCCCGAAACTGCAGGTTCGTTTGGCCGTGAACCTCATCCTGCGGCATTTCGAGCTGCACCATACGAGTAGCCTTCATCTCCGCTGGATACGGACGTTCCCATCCATTTCGATGGGCCGGAGAACATCTCAAGTTCTCTTCCATTCTGATCGATCCATCGAGGCTGATTGCGCCGGACGATGAGAGACTGGATCGCTTTTCCAGTGCGGGTCCGAATGACACCCGATGGAAAGCAGCGCGTCAAATCCCTTCTACGCGGGCTAACTTTCTGCACATTCATTGATTTGCCGCCTCACTTGCCGACACGATCAGCGGCCAAAGGTCAAGCAACGGTTCCCCGCCTAATTCAAACCGAAACTCATCCGAGCGCGTGATGAGGCTGGTTTATTGACATGCGATCTACCCTCAGCTATCAATTCTTACATAAAGTAAGAATTGCATTGCCGGGGAGGATGGAATTGTGAGGCTTGCGAGGAGTCGGCAGGAGACGCGCGCTGCGGTCTTGAATTATATCTGGAGGAAAAAAGGTAGCTTCCGCACCGATATTGCCGACAAAACCGGGCTGACAGAAGCTAGCGTATCCCGCATTGTGTCCGAACTGCGCGCGGAGGGCGTGCTCACCGAAAAGCGGCAGCCCGCAGAATATCCGGGCGGGCCAAGCGCTATCCTTACATTAAGCAAGGATCGCTATCTCGGCGCGCTCGAGGTGTCGAGCAACCGGGTCCATGCTGGTATAGCCACCCTTGACGGAGATCTTGTCTTCTCGGAACGCTTCGATCTGAAGGACGGCGCCTCGGCGGGGGCGGTGTCTCAGGCTATCGCGGCGGCAGTCGGCGCCTTGGCCGACTCTGCCGAACGTTCCCGGCTGCAACTGGACTTCGTCGGTGTTTCCGTTCCCGGTTACGACGCGCGCCGGGCCATAAATCCCATCGTAATGCTCGATCCTTCCGAGACGCTTGCGCGGCTCAACGCAAGTTTTCTCAACGTGCCTGTCGAGATTGCCAATTCGATTGTCGCGCGAGCGATAAACCAACGGCTGACGCTCGGAACCAACGCTTCGAGCGACGACTACCTCTATGTGTTCGTCGGCCATGGCGTGGCGGCCGCCATTGTCAGCGAGTTCTGGGGCAATGGCGACGTCACGACCTGCGAGATCGGGCACATGGTCATGGACCCCAAGGGGCCGCAATGTCGCTGCGGTCACTTCGGATGTCTCGAGGCCTACTTGTCGACGAGCGCGATCGCGCCGCGGCTGAAGATCGACGAAGTGGAGCTCTTGGCGCTGGGTGACGCCTGGCCACAGAGGGTTCCCATCAGTGAGAAGACCAGCACGGATGTCCATTCCCGGCTTTTCAGGCTCGGCATGGCCATCGGCAACGCTCTCAACATGGTCGGAACACAACGCGTCTTCCTGGGAGGATGGCCCGCAAATCTCGGCGACGCCGGAAGGGCATCGATCTTGGCTGGCATTGATTGCTGTCTTCTTGGCGGTGCCGGTTCCATCGAGCTCAATTTCGTCCAATCCGAGCTCGGACAAGAGCCTGCGGCGGCGCTGTCGCTCGCCACATTCGGTTACCTGAAGCGCGGAGCCCAACCTACTCAGGAAGAAAATGTCCTGATGCACGCGCCCGAGGCGCAAGCCTGAAAGTTTAGTCTTACCTGTGGGAGGAACCACCATGAAATGCCTGAAACTGACCGGAGCGCTTCTGGCTCTGGCGATGACCCTTGCCTGCGGAACGGCGCTCGCCGCCGATGTCCTGCGCATCAAGCCGTCCGGCGACGTCAAAGCGCTCGATCCGCATCTCGGTTCGGACTCCATGGCGCGAAACTATGGCTACATGGTCTACGACACGCTGTTCGCCATGGATGCATCGCTCGCCATCAAGCCGCAGATGGTCGATACCTGGTCGAAATCCGACGACGGAAAGACCTATAAATTCACGCTTCGGGACGGTCTCAAGTTCAGCGACGGAACGCCGGTGACCTCCAAAGATGTCATTGCCTCCCTCAAGCGCTGGAGCGTGAACGACAGCCTCGGCCAGCAGCTCAACGCCAAGGGCGCCAGTTGGGCCGCTCAGGACGATCGCACCTTCACGCTCACCCTATCGGAAAGCTGGGGTCTCGTGCTCGATGCGTTGGGCAAGGCCGGGGCGCCCGTGCCCTTCATCATGCCCGCGCGCATTGCCGATGCCACGCCTCCGAACGAAGCGGTCAAGGATCATACTGGTTCTGGACCGTTCGTTTTCCTCGGCGATGAATGGGTTCCGGGTGCAAAGCTGGCATTCGCGAAGAACCCCTTCTACAAGCCGCGCAGCGAAGAGGCGAGCGGTCTCGCCGGCGGCAAAGTCGCCAAGGTCGACCGTATCGAATGGACGATTATCCCTGATCAGCAGACCGCACTCGATGCCCTGCGCAAGGGCGAGATAGATATCGACGAGGATCTGTCCGCCGATCTCATCCCGCTTGCCAAGGAAGCCGAAGGTGTAGCCGTGGCAAACCAGGACGATATCGGCGTCGCCCAGCAAATCCGCCTGAACACGATCCAGCCGCCGTTCAACAATCCTCTCCTGCGCAAGGCCTTGCTGACGGCGGTCAACGGCGACGATTTCCTTGCAGCGGTCATCACGGATCCCTCGCTCGGCAAATCGTGCCAATCCTTCTACTCTTGCTCCTCACCCTATGCCACCAAAGCCGGCTTCCCGACGCCGGACATCGAAAAGGCCCGCGCGCTGGTGGCGCAAAGCGGTTACGACGGCACGCCCGCCGTGCTTCTGGACGCGACCGAAAACGCCAACATCCATGCCTTCGTCACCGTCACCGATCAGCTCCTGAAGGACATCGGCATCAAAACGCGCGTCGACGCCATGGATTGGGCGACCGTAACCAGCCGCCGGCAGAGCAAGGAACCGGTCGACAAGGGCGGTTGGTCGATCTTCATTTCCGGCCCGGGTGGTCTCGACTTCTTGGAGCCTGTGGGGCACCTGGGTCTGCGCTCGAACTGCGAGAAGGCCTGGTTCGGCTGGCCCTGCGATGAGCAGATCGAAACCATGCGCACCCAGTTTGCGGGCCTGACCGACCTGGCGCAACGCAAGGCGCTGGCCGAGAAGATCCAGCTCCGCGCTGTCGAGACCGTGCCCTACGTTCCGATCGGCACGCAATACCAGATCCGCGCCTATCGCAGCAACCTGACCGGCATCCTGACGCCGCCGGCTCCGGTCTATTGGAATATCGCACGCAAGTAGTCCGAAGCGGCGGGTGCCCAAACGGGCGCCCGCCGATCGCGGGGACGATTATCGCGTCTGGCTGCGGCCGATTGCGATGTGCGGTGAACAGGACCGATGCAAAACCGGTTCCCCGTCATGGCTGTGAGGAAAGTCAATGTTCAGTTTTGCCATCAAGCGCGTGCTGTCGACCATACCGGTCATGCTGTTCGTCGCCTTCTTCGTCTTCAGCCTGCTTTACCTGGCGCCGGGCGATCCTGCCGCGTTGATTGCCGGCGACCAGGCATCGCCAGCAGAGATCGCGCGTATCCGCGACAGTCTCGGGCTGGACGAACCGATGCTGTGGCGGTTTTTGGAATGGATCGGGCATGTTCTTAGGGGAAACCTGGGAGTCTCGATCTTCTCGCAACTGCCCGTCTCGACGCTCATTGCTCAGCGGTTGGAACCGACCTTGTCGCTGATGGGGCTCACGCTCATCATCTCGGTCACGATCGCGGTGCCGCTCGGCGTGCTTGCGGCGGCATGGCAGGGGACTTGGGTCGATCGCCTGGTCATGGCCATTGCTGTGTTCGGCTTTTCCGTGCCGGTTTTTGTCATCGGCTATCTGCTGAGCTATGTCTTTGCGATCCGCCTCGATCTGCTGCCAGTGCAGGGCTATTCGCCCCTTGCCGACGGCGTCCTGTCTTTCCTTCGAAATCTTATCCTGCCGGCGATGGCGCTGTCCTGCGTCTATATCGCCCTGATCGCGCGCATCACGCGGACGTCGATGATCGATGTGCTCTCGCAGGACTATATCCGCACGGCGCGCGCCAAGGGTCTTGGCGCCGCCCCGGTCCTCTTCCTGCACGCCCTCAAGAATGCGTCTGTGCCCGTCGTAACCGTAATCGGTCTCGGCATTGCCATGCTGATCGGCGGGGCCGTGGTGACCGAGACAGTCTTCGCCATCCCTGGGGTCGGTCGCTTGGTGGTCGATGCGATCCTGCGGCGCGACTATCCGGTCATCCAAGGCGTCGTGCTGCTGTTCAGCATGGGCTACGTGCTGATCAATCTCGGGATCGATCTTCTCTACACGCTGCTTGATCCGAGGGTGCGCTACTGATGAGCACGAATATCCAACACACCGAGCATCTGCCGGATCTATTTCCGACGCCGAAGCAATATGGGCGCTGGCGCACGCTGCTGCACAAGCATCCGACGATCGTCATCGGCGGCGGGCTCCTTCTGCTTCTTGTCGCCATCGCTGTCCTGGCGCCGCTGCTCGGAACCATCGATCCCGGATTTGTCTCACCGATCAAGCGCAACCGCGAGCCGTCGCTGATCTACTGGTTCGGTACCGACACGCTGGGCCGCGATCTCTATTCCCGCGTTCTCTACGGAGCGAGAGTCTCGTTGCTGGTCGGATTCTGCGTTGCCATTTGCGCATCATTCCTTGGGCTTGCGACCGGTCTTGTTGCCGGCGCTTATCGGCAGCTCGATTCCGTTCTGATGCGGATCATGGACGGACTGATGTCGATCCCGCCCATCCTGCTCGCCATCGCACTGATGGCGGCGCTCGGCGGTTCGGTCGTCAACGTCGTCATCGCGATCACGATTGCGGAATTTCCGCGTATGAGTCGGCTGGTGCGCGGCCTGGTGCTTTCCATACGCGAACAGCCTTTTGTCGATGGCGCAATTGCGTCGGGCTGTTCGATGCCGCGGATCGTCCTCTGGCACATTCTTCCCAACACGCTCGGACCGGTCATGGTTCAGGCCACCTATATCTGCTCTGCCGCCATGATCACGGAGGCGGCCCTGTCCTTCATCGGCGCCGGCACGCCGCCTTCGGTTCCGAGCTGGGGCGGCATCATGAACGAAGGCCGGATGCTCTGGCAGCTCAAGCCCTACATCATTTTGTTTCCGGCGGCATTTCTGTCGATCACGGTGCTCGCGGTGAACCTGCTCGGTGACGGCCTTCGCGATGCTCTCGATCCGCGTGCGGCCAATAGGACGTGACCATGGATAGTCAAACGCCAATTCTCGAAGTTCGAAATCTCAGAACGCATTTTCGCGGCGATGACGGCGGCGCTGTTCGAGCCGTCGAAGACGTCTCCTTTTCGCTTAATTCCGGCGAGACCCTGGCGATCGTCGGGGAATCCGGATCGGGCAAATCGGTGACGTCGCTCTCCATCATGCGGCTGCTTCCCGCCCGAAACGCCAGAAATGCCGGCCATATCGATTTCATGGGCCGCGACCTGCTGTCGCTCGATGAAAAGGAGATGCGCCGCATACGCGGCAACGATATCGGCATGATCTTTCAGGAGCCGATGACCTCGCTCAATCCGGTACTGACGATCGGCCGGCAGATCACGGAAACGCTCATCCTGCACCAGGGCCTGTCAAAACGGGCGGCGCGGGAACGTGCTGTCGAAATGTTGAAACTGGTGGATATTCCGGCGCCTGAACGCCGGATCGACGAATATCCGCACCAGCTTTCCGGCGGCATGCGCCAGCGCGTGATGATCGCCATGGCCCTCGCATGCCAGCCTGGCCTTCTGATCGCCGACGAACCGACAACGGCGCTGGACGTGACGATCCAGGCTCAGGTTCTCGATCTGATGCGCGGGCTGCAGAAGAAGACAGGAACGGCCATCATTCTGATCACCCACGATCTCGGCGTGGTAGCGGAAATGGCCGACCGGATCATCGTTATGTATGCGGGACGAACCGTCGAAGAGGCGGCTACTTCCGAGTTGTTCCAGAACCCGCTGCATCCCTATACGCAAGGGCTCCTCGCCACCATACCGCAATTGGGTTCGTCGCTTCGTGACGACGCCCCGCAGCGCCTGCAGGAGATACCCGGCCAGGTGCCGAGCCTGCGCAAGCGTCTCGCCGGCTGCGCCTTTGCCGAGCGTTGTCCGCTGGCTGCGGAGCACTGTCGAACGGAGGTGCCGGTGTTCGAGGCCAAACGGCCGGCCCATAAGGTGGCGTGTCACAAGGTAAAAGGAGGAAACTGGACATGACCGGCGGACCGCCTCTTCTGGAACTGCGCTCGCTGCGTAAGCATTATCCGATCGCGCCCAATTTTTGGGGCCGGCCTACCTCGACCGTCCATGCCATGGACGATGTCAGCCTGATGCTTAGGGCCGGCGAAACACTCTCTGTCGTCGGTGAGAGCGGGTGCGGCAAATCCACGCTCGGCAAGACCGTGGTGCGGCTGCATGAGCCGACGAGCGGTGAGATCCTGCTGAACGGGGAAAGGGTCGATGCGATTTCCGGCCAGGCTCTGAAAACATTCCGCTCGAAGGTGCAGATCATCTTTCAGGACCCGTTTTCAAGCCTGAACCCGCGCCATACCGTCGGGGCGACACTTGCCGAACCGATCATGAATTTCGCGGTCGCGACAACCAAGGCGGAGATCGACGAACGGATTGCCACGTTGCTGGATATGGTCGGCTTGCCCAAGGATGCCGCGCAGCGCTATCCGCACCAGTTCTCGGGCGGGCAACGTCAGCGTATCGCCATCGCCCGCGCTCTCGCCGCAAACCCTCAACTGATCGTCTGCGATGAAGCGGTCTCCGCGCTCGACGTGTCGGTGAAGGCGCAGATCGTCAACTTGCTCCAGGATATCCAGCGCAAGACCGGGCTGTCGCTGCTTTTCATCAGTCACGATCTCGCCATCGTGGAGCATCTGACGCATCGGGTTGCCGTGATGTACCTGGGCAAGGTGGTGGAAGAAGGGGAGCGCAAGGCGATCTTCGGTTCTCCGCAGCATCCCTACACCCAAGCCCTCCTGTCGGCCGTTCCAGTCGTCGCCGCTGCGGACAAACGACAGCGCATCTTACTGCGCGGCGACATTCCAAGCCCGGTCAAGCCGCCCTCGGGATGCCGTTTCCACACCCGCTGCCCCTTTGCGACGGAGCGTTGCAGCAGCGAGGTCCCCGAACTCCGGTCGGTCGGAAGGGATCACCGGGTCGCCTGTCATTTCGATTTTCCAGCGAGCCCGGCAAGCCAGCATGCCACAGTCTGATCTTCATACTTCCACTGCGAGCGACGCAGCAGATATCGCGTTGCCCCAAGGCAAGCTGCGGGGGCGCACCGATGGGCACGTCAATCGATTTTTGGCAATACCCTATGCGTCGCCTCCGATTGGAGCCCGTCGCTGGCGTCCGCCGGAGGCACCGGAGCACTGGGACGGTATACGTGATGCCGCCGCATTCGCGCCAGTGGCGCCGCAATCCCGGGATAAGGGTTTCTTTCCAGGTGATCCGGCCGCCATGCCGGCGCGGCCCATGGACGAGGATTGCCTATACCTCAACGTTTTCGCGCCAAGTGGACCCGGCCCGTTCCCGGTTCTCGTCTGGCTGCACGGCGGGTCGCAGCTCATCGGCGGAACCTCCCGGCCGATCTATGACGGCACGAGCTTCGCACGCAACGGCATCGTCTGCGTCACTGTAGGTCACCGATTGGGCCTGCTGGGCCTGCTGGACGCGGAATCCCTATTCGGCGGAGATTATGCCGATACCGTCAATCCCATGCTGCGGGATCAGTTGGCAGCCCTGCGCTGGGTGCAGTCCAATATCGCATTCTTCGGCGGCGATCCTCAGCACGTGACGCTCGGCGGAGAATCTGCCGGTGCGAAAAACGTCTGCGTGCTGACCGCTACGCCAGCCGCGAAGGGGCTGTTTCATGCGGCGATCTCGATGTCGGGGGGCGCAGATACCGTGTTTACCCGTGAGGAAGCCGCCAGCTTTGTCAAGGAAATGGCGCACACGGACAGTCCATGGATCGATGCTCCCGGGGAGAGAATTCTGACGATGCAGGAGGCGGTGCTGGCGCAAGCTGCGAGGCGTTTTCCGCTGAGGCCGGTTTATGGCAATTCGCTTCTTCCCTCGGCTCCTATCGAGGCGGTCGAAGGCGGACAGGCGATATCCGTCCCAATGCTGTTGGGAACTTGCCGGGACGAGTGCTATCCGATGGTTGCGGATCAGGAGCCCAACCAGCCATGGGCGGGTAGCATGCTTGCCCATCTTTCCAAGGAGCGGATGGCAAAGATAGATGCGGATCTCGCGCGGCTTATGCCGAGTCTCGACTGGCGTCGAAGACGGTTGGTTCTGCTGACGGCTGAAGAATATGAATTGCCTTCGTTGCGCCTGGCGCGGCGTCGC
This sequence comes from Rhizobium sp. NXC24, assembly GCF_002944315.1. NCBI lineage: Bacteria > Pseudomonadati > Pseudomonadota > Alphaproteobacteria > Hyphomicrobiales > Rhizobiaceae > Rhizobium > Rhizobium sp. NXC24. Next base: position 2,009,141 of record NZ_CP024314.1, on the reverse strand, counting down.
GCCGCGCGCGGCGCACCAACCTGGGTCTATCGATATGAGCGCCCTGATCGTCAAGGCCCCTTCGCCGGTTATGTCCCGCATCTCTCCGACCTGGCGGCCGCCTGGGGCATCCCGACAGAAGCGGACGGGGATTTCCATCGGATCGTCTGCGACTTCATTACGAAGCATGAAGTTCCCTGGGAGGCCTTCAACGAGCGCAATTGTCTCGCTTTCATCGGCGATGGAATAGAATGCGATAGCCACCCGGATCGCGTCATCCACGCTCTGTTCGAAGATTGGAACTGAAGCCGGCTCACTGCGGAGCCATTTAATGGCAAAGCATGGTCAGACAGGAGAAACAGATGAATTCGACATCTCTGCTCGGTGATTTGTTTGCGGCAATTGCCGATCGCGGCCGGCGCTTGTTGTCCCTTGGCGGCTATGACGAGCAAGCCGATCCAATGGCAGCTCTCGGCGATCTCTGCGATATCCTGCTTTCAGGCAGGGGCGAAGCCTCCGGCATGGCACTGGCGAGAGACATACTCGATCGCTGGCGCGCTCTGGATGAGCCGTCAAGGCTTGCCTTCTCCCTGCTGCTTCTGTCGCGCTTCGGCCCCGATGCCGATCGGCTTGATCGCGCCATCGAGGCCTACCGGTCGAACCCCAGCGCCCAATCGGTCGTCGAACTGAACGCAGCTTCCGAGCCGCGAAGGCAGGAGCTGATACGGCGGCTCAATCTCTCGCCGGATGGCACCGCGACGCTGGTCGACATGCGCCGGCAACTGCTGGCCCAGAAGGTGCAATATCCTGAGCTGGAGGCGCTGGACGCAGATTTCGCGCATTTGCTCGGCTCATGGTTCAATCGCGGGTTTCTGGAACTTCGCGCCATCAACTGGTCGACGCCGGCCGATATCCTTGAGAAGATCATCCGCTATGAGGCCGTTCATGAAATTCGGGGATGGGATGATCTGCGCCGGCGGCTTGCGCCCACGGACCGGCGTTGCTTCGCCTTCTTCCATCCGCGCCTGCCGGATGAGCCGCTGATCTTCGTCGAGGTTGCGCTGACGCGCGCCATTCCGAACGCAATTGATGATCTCCTGCGCGAGGATCGTCTCCATATCCCGGCCGCGGAGGCGACGACGGCGGTGTTTTATTCGATCTCGAATTGCCAGGAAGGCCTTCGCGGCATCTCCTTCGGCAATTTCCTGATCAAACAGGTGGTGGAGGATCTCCGCCATGAGTTTCCGAAGCTCGATACCTTCGTCACCCTCTCTCCCGTTCCAGGCTTTGCCGCATGGCTGGACGCCGAACGGCGGTCCGACCGGCTCGCGGTCCTCGACGCTGGCGATCGCGCTGCCCTCACCGCGCTCGATACGCTCGGTGAGGGGGATCGCTTAGAGCTTCTGAAGACGCTGCAGCCGATCCTCGGTCGGGCCGCCGCATTCTATTTCCTCAGGGCCCGCGATCGGAGCGGGCGGGTCATCGATCCTGTTGCACGCTTTCATCTTGGCAACGGCGCCCGGCTGGAACGGATCAATTTTCTGGCGGACCGCTCTCCCCAGGCCCTCAAGCGCGGGCTGGGACTGATGGTGAACTATTTTTACAAACAGGACGATATCGAAGCGAACCACGAGAATTTCGTCAATCTGGGCGAGGTTGCCGCAAATCCGGCCGTCAAGCGCCTGCTGACGGCGGAACCCACCCGCCGTCCTATCTTTCCGGCCGGCGAGCCCGCCCGTTCGCCCGCTCATGGCCAATCCCGTCCAAAGGAGACTTCCAAGTGACCAACCATCTTTTTGACGTCATTGCCAGGAATGCGAAGCCGGACGCAGCCTTCATCGAGACATCAGATGGGAAGGTCTGGCGCTACCGCGATGTGATCGAGCAGTCGGGGCGCCTCGCTGCAACCCTGGTGGCGATGGGCGTCAAGCCGGATGACCGGGTTGCCGTGCAGGTCGAAAAGAGCCCGGAGGCCTTGCTTCTTTATCTCGCCTGCCTCAGGGCCGGTGCCGTCTATCTTCCTCTCAACACCGCCTATACGTTTGCCGAGCTCGATTATTTCATTGGCGATGCCGAACCCCGGCTGGTCGTCGTGTCTCCGAAAACCCGGCAGGGCCTGGAACCCGTTGCTGCCCGATACGGCGCCCGTCTCGAAACGCTCGACGAGTCGGGAGGCGGATCGCTGATGGCGGCGCTGGCGGACGGTCCGGCCGAATTCATCGACGTTGCACGCGGCCCCGACGACCTCGCGGCGATCCTCTACACATCGGGCACGACTGGCCGCTCGAAGGGTGCGATGCTGACCCATGACAATCTTTTGTCGAATGCGGTGACGCTGCGCGATCACTGGCGTTTCGAGAGCGGCGACAGGCTGATCCATGCGCTGCCGATCTTCCATACCCATGGCCTCTTCGTCGCATCGAATGTCACCCTGCTTGCTGGTGCCTCGATGTATCTGCTGCCCAAATTCGACGCGGACGAGGTATTGCGGCTGATGCCCCGAGCGACGGTTCTGATGGGTGTCCCGACCTTCTATGTCCGGCTGGTGCAGCATCCCGGCCTGAACGCCGAGGTGACCTCGGAGATGCGGCTCTTTATCTCGGGCTCCGCGCCGTTGCTTGCCGAGACGCACAGGTTGTTTTCCGAAAGGACGGGCCATGCGATCCTCGAGCGCTACGGCATGACCGAGACCAACATGAACACCTCGAACCCCTATGACGGGGAGCGCGTGGCTGGCACCGTCGGCTTTCCTCTACCCGGCGTTTCCCTGCGCGTCACGCAGCCGGAAACGGGGGCGTCGCTGGCGGATGGCGACACGGGCATGATCGAAGTGAAGGGGCCGAACGTCTTCAAGGGCTACTGGCGCATGCCCGAAAAAACCAAAGCCGAGTTTCGCGACGACGGCTTCTTCATCACCGGCGATCTCGGCAAGATCGACGAGCGCGGCTATGTGCACATCGTCGGCCGGGGCAAGGATCTCGTCATCTCCGGTGGGTACAACATCTATCCGAAGGAGATCGAGAGCGAGATCGATCAGTTGCCCGGCATAGTCGAGAGCGCCGTCATCGGCGTGCCGCATCCCGATCTCGGAGAAGGCCTGACCGCAGTCGTCGTGCGAGAGCCGGGCGCGGCGATCGACGAGACGGCGGTGCTGGAAGGGCTGCGGGATCGTCTTGCACGATATAAGCAGCCCAAACGCATCATCATCGTCGATGAGCTGCCGCGCAACACCATGGGCAAAGTACAAAAGAACGTGCTGCGCGATGCTTACTCGGGACTTTTTCAAGCTTAAAGCCGGAGTTTTTGCCAGTGGCAGGGGGCACATTGACAGAGATTATCCAGATCACGCTAGAGCCGACATCACTCACAACTGGTGAAGTTGCTCAATGGATTACTGACAAAAAGCCGAATAATTTCTATCGACCCCTCAGTACCGATCGTCGTGGCCTGTTTTCATTCGGTGTCCATGGAACGGCCGATTTGGTCGGCTGGACCGTATCAAGTTCGGCGGATCGCGCCTTTTCCGTTACAGTCGAAAACGACGACTTCATGTTTTTTGTCGAACGTGAAACCTGTTACGAACTGGCAACGGGCGGGATACGTCACGCGATCACGCCCACGACCGGGTTACTGACGATGGCTGATCGATATTCCGGGGTCGGCATCCAAGCGGGCAGCATTGCAGAAGGATTTTGCATTACCCGAGCGTCGGTGCTGTCTGCATTTATCCGAACTTTCGACCGTCCGCTGCCCAGCGACTTCGAATTCGCACCCATGCAGGATCTGACCACCGGACCAGCACAACATCTTTTCAAACTAATGCGCATCTTCAGAGACGAGGTTTGCGCCAATCGAAATATCGGCGCTTCCCCAATCGCTCTTGCAAGCTTTCAGGAGGTGTTTGGTCTGCTGATGGTGCAGAATTTGCGCCACACATCTTCTCATGTCAGGTCGCCAGTACAGACAATTGCTCCACGGCAGGTTCGACGAGCCCTGGAGTTTGCCAAAGCGCATATCGCTATGCCCATCACGATATCGGATATGGCAGAAGCGGCAGGTGTCAGCGTTCGCACGCTGCAGTTTAATTTTCACCGCTTCTTGAACAAGTCACCGATGACCTATTTGAGGCAGTTGCGTCTCGATGGTGCGCGTCATGACCTGTTGACTACCGTCCCATCCTCGACCGTCAACGAAATTGCACTCCGTTGGGGCTTTACGCACCGCGGTCGTTTCTCTCAGGAATATCGTGCCGCTTTCGGCGTTCCGCCAAGTGCAGATCTGGGACGTAAATTCAGAGCCTGATCAAAAGTGCAGCTCTTTGTAAGGATGTGTTATCGAAACAGGGTGCGTTTGCAATGGCGGAAGCGCAGCGGTGAGCAACCAACTCCCACGGAAGGCCTTCCTGAAAGTCGACGCCACGTTCATGTCATTGACTGCGAGTGAACACCCCGAGATTGACGAGTTGCACGCGTCTGTTGTTGGAAGCCTCGGTGTTGGATCCTTCGATCGGGAAAGCCTCGCCGACGCCGACGGCGTAAAGTCGTTGAGGGTCGACGGCGAATGTGGTTGCCAATGCTTCCTTTATCGCGACGGCGCGTTGCTGACTGAGATCGAGATTGTGCTTTTCGTCCCCGGTCGAGCTCGCATGACCAATCACGAGGAACTTGTAGGCCCAAAGGTTCGGATGGTGCAGCGCATCCGCGATCATACCGAGTGTCCGGTAGGATTTCGGCTGGATGGCGACCGAGTCATTCTCGAAATTGATCTCGACGACCATCTGCGGAAGCTTGGCAATCTTGCTCCAGTTGGGCAGTGCCGACATCTCCTTGCCCGCGCCGGCCTCCTGGCGCAACAGTTCGATGTCGATGGCCGGGGCGTTCGCCTTGAGTTTACCCAGGCCCGAAATGATCCGTTGTTGGGACACCTGCTGGGCGAAGGCGAAGCTTGCCGGCAGGACGCCGATGGCAACGAGAACTGCGAATGTCTTAAAGGAACGCGGTAACATCGTCTTACCTCCACCCTGCATCGGTAATCGCCTGGTTGCACTTATCGCTCACCCGCTTTTGCCCTTTGTTGAGGCAGGCGAGTATATATCCGTCGCCCTTGACGCCTTTGCAGCGCATGGCGATGTCGCCTCTACAGACTTGGCTATAGGCGCTCTGCGCCTGCTCGCGTTGAGTGATCGATTGAACGACGCTGGCGACGGAGGTCTTGCAGCTTGGCGATATCTTTGCCTCGTTCTGCGCGAGGCAGTCGGCGATCCGTCCGCCGCCAAGGTTCAGGCCCTTGCAGAATTTGCCGATATCGGCGCCGCAATCGTCCGCAAGCTTCGTAACCGCATCCGCATAGCTGATGGTTTCCGCCTGCAGTAGCCCGCCATAAGAAACACAAGCAAGCATGACGGCCGCGAAAAGATTGCCTCTCCTCGACATTCTTCGCCCCCTCTGAGTTTGGCACGCCGGGGTAGGCGTACAGACGCCGCCAACCTGCCTGAAACCTCAGACGCCAGGAAGTATGTTACGGTATCGCTGATCGGGACACGTCTGCATTGAGGCGAGCGGCAGATTTGCACGCAGCACAGTCTCGTGATGTTCGGCTTACCAAATCGCTCGGCTGACCCGGGTGCTCGCCTTCGCGTGGCGAGAAAATGTGTAAAATACCGTAAAATACGGTTTTGATGATTTCTCTTCGTTTTTGGTCGGTAGAAGTGTCCCGTGTCGGATGAGGGCGCTAGCTGAGTTGCTACTAAGATCCGCAGCAGTGCGGGCCTGCCGCACTTGGTTGCCAATGCGGCTCATTGCGGCGAGTTGTCTGGCGGGCGCCTGCTTCGAAATGCGCGCCAGATCGACGGAGCAGCTATAAGGAACGTTATGAAAGCAGCCAGCATAACGAGCGCAATACCCGTCTGCAGGAGCTCGAAGCGCAGAGTGTCGCGGGATACGAAATGCCCCGCTACCATCCCGGCTACGGCCAGCGGAAGGCGAACGAAAATTGGCATCTCCATCGTCTGTTCCCCCCATAAGAACCGCCAATGCGGGCGTTCCGAGGAAGTATAACACGTAATCCGGGTCTTCCTCACTTGTGTGGCTCAGTTCCGGTTATGCGGAGCTTGCCCTGTGGTTCCTCGGCCCCGCTTTCGCAAGGGTGCGTGGTACCAGAGATTCAATCCCGTTGTTTTCAGCGAGTGGAGAGCGGAGGCGGTGGTGGTGGGGTGGTTGAGCCGGCGGCGAGTGAGCGCTGAACCATCACGGTATCGGCCCATCGGCCGTAACGATAGGCGACCGCCGGCAAAAGGCCGACGCGAGCAAAGCCGAACCGTTCATGCAGGGCGAGCGAGGCGGCGTTATCGGCGTCGATATAGCCGATCATCTGCCGGAAGCCGGCCGCAGCGCAGGCGTCGATCAACCCGCGCATGAGCAGGCTCCCGACACCCTGCCCGACATGGTCGTGATGCACATAGATCGAATGCTTGACGGTGTAACGATAGGCCGGGCGTTTGCGGAACAGCACCACGTAGGCATAGCCGACGACCTTCTCGCCCTCGAGCGCAACGACGTGCGGGAAGCGGCGGTCTTTCAAATTCTTGCGCCGTTCCCGCAGATCGTCCGGTTGCGGTGTATCGCTATCGTCCACCCCAACCTCGATGCCGCGGCGAATATGGCGGCGATAGATCGCCAACATGGCATCGACGTCGGTCTCCCGGGATGGGCGAATGACGATTATTTTCTCCTGCTTCATGACTGAACCTAAGCCTATTCCGCGACGACGTAGGTGTAGAGCCGGATGCGGCCGGATGCATCAATCTCGCGATAGACCCCCTGAATCTCCACCTCAAAGCCGGGGAAGGTGTTGAAGCAGGTTTCAAACATCTTGAGATAGTCGATCATGGGCTTTGCCTGCTCCGTCAAGCGCTCGCCCGGCACGATCGTCGCAATACCCGGAGGGTAGACGACGAAGGGTGTCGTCGCGATGCGGCCGGCTATGGCGTCGATCGGCAGATATTCCACATCGTTGCGAACCAGGCAGCGTGCCGCATCGTGGGGCGACATGGCTATCGGGGGTAGGTGGTCAGCGGAAAACTGCTTGGTCTGAAGCCCGCTGACATCGGCCTGGCGGAAGAAATTATGCATTTCTGCGCAGAGATCGCGCAGGCGCACGCCGGCATAGCGGCCCGGACGGCGTCGATAGAATTCCGGAATTACCTCCTCCAGCAGAGCATTGTCGTCATGGAGTTTCTTGAAGGCGACGAGGCCGCTGATCAAGGTGCCGGCCTTGCTGGCCTCCACGCCAGGAGTGAGCAGGAAGAGCAGCGAATTGAGGTCGTTCTTTTCCGCGACGATGCGGTTTTCGCGCAGATATTGCGCGACCACCGGCGCCGGTATGCCATGCTCGGTGTATTTTCCGCTCGCCCGGTCGAAGCCGGGGGTCAGCAGGGTGAGCTTGTTCGGATCGGTCATGGCAAAGCCCGGCTCCATTGCGGAAAAACCGTGCCACGCTGCGTCGGGCGTCAGATGCCAGAAGGCGGGATTGGTGGCGAGCTGGTCGGTAGAGACGCTTTCCCACGGCACTTCATGCACCGCGCCGTGGCTCGATACATCCGGGATCGCCACCCGATCCGGCACGAAGGGCTCGAAGAACCAGCGGCGCTCGGGACGATGCTCCTTCTCTTCGAATTCGCGTCGCACTGCGCGGATCTTCTTACGCAGCTCGATGCCGAGGCGGATCGTATCGTCCCACAGCACTTCGCCCGAGCGGCCCTTCATCATCTGCGCGCCCACGTCGAGCGAGGCAAACAGCGGATAGAAGGGCGAGGTCGAGGCGTGCTGCATGAAGCTTTCGTTGAAGCGACGGTGCTCCACGCGGCGCTTCTGGCCGGTAATATGCCGGTCCTTCATGTGGATCTGAGAGGCCTGCGAGAAGCTTGCGAGCTGCTTGTGGGTGGATTGCGTGGCGATGATGCCGGGCGCGTCCGGGCCAAGATCGGAAAGGCCCATGGCAAAGCGTCCGGCATAGAGCGGATGAAACTTCATGAAGCCCGCCCACGCCTCGTCGAAGAGGATGTAGTCGCACAAATGGCCGATGCGCTTGAGGATCATCTCGGCATTGTGAATGGTACCGTCATAGGTGCACTGTTCCACGACAGCAACGCGGAATGGGCGCGGCTTCTTGTAAGCCTCCGGGTCTTTCACCAGCGGGTGCGTGCGGATGCGCTCGCGCAGGGCGTCCTCGTCCATGACCGCGAAATCGATGGGACCGATCAAGCCATAGAGGTTGCGTATGGTCGGCATGTAAACCGGAATGCCGCCCGAGATCATCAAGGCGCCGTGATGGGCGGCCTTGTGGTTGTTGCGATCGAACAGCACGAGATCGCCATCGGTGACGAGTGCGGAGAGCGCGACCTTGTTGGACGTGGAGGTGCCGTTCAGGACGAAATAGGTCTTCTCGGCGCCGAAGATTTTGGCTGCTTCCTTTTGTGCAGCGAGCGCCGGTCCTTCGTGAGTCAGCAGGTCGCCGAGGTCGAGCACGGAATTGTCGAGATCGTCGCGAAACACCGCTTCGCCGAGATGCTCCATGAAGACCCGCCCGATCGGGCTGCGGCTGTAGAAGATGCCGCCATTGTGCCCGGGGCAGGTCCAAAGGTGATTGCCTTCCTCGGCATAATCGACCAGTGCACCGAAGAACGGCGTCTTCAGCGTCTCGGCATATTGCTTGAGCCGGCTGATGAGGCTCTTGGCGATGAAGGCGGGCGTTTCTTCCGATAGGAAGACATAGCCATCGATGAAATCGAGGACCTCTACCGGCACATCCTCGAAGCGCTTACGGCGGATCAGCAGGATGATGGGGAATTCCAGGCCGCGCCGGCGCATTAGGTTGATGAGGGAGGCCGTTTTGCCCTCGAGCCCCTTTTTGCCCCAGTCGACTAGCATGCAGCCGATGGCGGCGTCCGTCTGTACGGCGATCTCCGCATCTTCGAGGTTTCGTGCGCGCACCACCTCAAAGCCGGAGCCTTGGATCTCCTCGATGATCTGGTTGTAGCGGGCGCCCTCCAGGTCATCGCTGTCGAAAGCCGGCGTTGCGAACAGAAAGTTGAAACGTCTGAAATAATCCATTTGGGTACCCGCTCCTGATCTGGGACGAGATGTCGACGCATTTCATGACAAGGATGTGACAGGCTGTCGGATGTTCGAAACACTTGCACAGAATGGCATTTTTGCCATGCGTCTCTTCTCTTCCTGAATTTCTCCGTGCAAATCGATCGTCGGCGACTGTCCGATGCGATAAGCTCCTTTCGAGTGAACGGCCGCTTCTGAAACATAGTTCTGGCAACAAACCACCTGGCTAATGGTTCCGATTCCTTTCAAGGCGAGCAGATATCCTGTTGCATTTTCGGTCAGCCGCCGAGACTTTCATCGGCATATGCGTTTGCTGCTGGCTTTGTGATTGTCAGGAGCTTGGCTGGAAACCACATGCTGCCGGCAGGTGTAGCTTTGCCCGTGGCAGAGGGATTTTGGCTACAGACCCCGATATTTGAACAACCACCAGCCGTCCACGTGCTTCCTTCGTTGGCAGCAAAATCTTAAGCGTTGCGACAGCATGTCCGGACTCCAGCTTGACGACATTCCCCTGCGCAATTTACGGCTGGATAGCAATCTGCTTTGAAAGGTGTCGGGTCGATGTCGGCTGTACGTGCATTTGGAAGATTATCCGATGAGGCAGCGCGGCGCGAACTCGACCGCCTGGCCGCTCTCGATCGGCTGGACATATTAGACACGCCTAGAGACGAGGGGTTCGAACGGCTGGCTCGCCTCATCAAGCAGGTGTTCACAGTCGATATTGGCATCGTCTCGTTCATCGACGCCCACCGTCAGTGGTACAAGGCCTGTTTGGGATTGCCGGCAGACGAGGTGCCCAGGGAAGACACGTTCTGCCGCTACGTGGTGGACTGCGAACAGCCGATCGTCGTGCCCGATGCGAGCCGCGATCCCCGGTTTGCGTCCAATCCTGCCGTGACGGGAGAAGCGCATATCCGGTTTTACGCCGGCGTTCCTCTCAAGACCCGTGATGGTCATACCGTGGGAACCGTCTGCGCCATCGACCGTCAGCCGCGGTCATTTGGAAACAAGGATCTGGCGATCCTGGAGGAGATTGCGGGCGTCGCAATTGATCGCGCCGAGTTGCTGCAGTCGGCGGCCATCGACGTCCTAACGGGCGCGCTGACCCGTCGCGCTTTCAACGAGGAGGCCAGCCGTCTGCTTTCCCTTGCGGCTCGCCATCATCATGACGTGGCGTGTATCGTGCTCGATGTCGACCACTTCAAAAGGATCAACGACACCTATGGCCACGCGGCGGGCGACGAGGTGCTCAAGTCGGTGATCAAGACGTGCCGAGAGCAGCTCCGAGCGGACGATCTGCTTGGGCGTTTGGGTGGTGAAGAATTTGCAATTCTCCTTCCGCATATTGACCAGGCTGCTGCGTTTAAGGTGGCTGAAAAGCTTCGCAGCGCGCTGGATGCAGTTCCGGCCCAACTTGCAGAAAACACGGTGCCGGTTACCGCGAGTTTTGGCGTGACCGCGATGTCGATCATCACGAAGGACATCGATACGCTTCTCGCCCAAGCTGACGCTGCTATGTATCACGCCAAGCAGGCCGGTCGTAATCGCTGCGAATCATTCGCCGCTCGCTCCGGGTCGCACCAAAGTGCGCGGCGTCGGGTGCTTAAAGCCGGCGTAATCATTTTCAACGAAAGGCACTCGAGCTTCGATTGCACGATCCGTTCTCTCGGACCTGATGGTGCGAACCTCGTCGTGTCGACTGCTTTGGGCATCCCATCGGAGTTCGTGTTGAGCATCCCGGGAGAGGGATTCGAAACCACGTGCCGGATAGTCGCGCAAGACCGTCAGCATCTGGATGTGATGTTCCGGTAGGCTCACATCCAAACAACAAATACCTCGCTTTCCGACCGCGGCCTGCCGCTGATGACGGGATGTAATTCTGGCGCGGCGCGCTTTCAGAGGCCCTTTAGAAACCCAGTTCCGACGATGTTTGCCGTCAGCAGGCGAGGCCCTGGCGCTGGCAGCAAACCTTCTCCTGGCTGTTTGAGAGCCACGATGGCGATCGAAGGGTACAGTGCCCACCGATGATCGGCGCGAAGGTTTCTTAGCAAGGATTAAGTTTTATCTTGATCGATGGGTGGTGCAAAGCTTCATCCTCTTATAGTTTCACTTAAGGCAATGGAGGTTGCTGGAGGAGGATTCTATGAGTGAAAGAGCCCTGGGCTTTTTGTTGGCTGCAGAAATGTCTGCTCTTTTCTGGGCTGCAGTATTTGTCGTGGTGTTTTCAAACTCATAACTGTGGCATGCGATGCGTGCCAAATATCATCGGTAATAGCTCTGCGAGCGGCTGCATTCGGTAACTGCGCTCGGGATCGGAAAGCCGATGATCGCGCTTTGCGACAAGCTCTTGGATTTGCATGCAGACACAACAGTGTGGGTATGTGGAAGTAGCAAGCGTGTGCACCCAAACCGCCCCCGACATGGGCCCCCAAGACACACTCCCGCGCACATGTGAGATTTCCGCTCTCGGGTTCAGTCCGCCATAAAATCGCCCCCCAATGGACAGCAGATCACCCCGATATCATCACGGGATACCCTTCTCGAGGCCACATTGTGACTTGATCGTTGCTCGATCCCGCCCACAGCGAAAGCAAAGCAATGCAACATAATGCCGCTTTCGCCGCATGATCTGAGAGGAGCGAACATGCACACTCGTTATACCAAGACCCTATCGTTGACTGCTGCTGTTTTCAGCCTGACGTTGCTCGGCCAACCAGCGTTCTCGCAGGTGATGGCCCAGCAGCAGCCAGCGACTCAGCAACAGCCAGCGGCTCAAGGACAGACTGGTGACAATGGCGCAGCCGCAGCCGTCAGCGATCAAAAAATCGAAGCATTTGCGGTCGCCTATCTCCAGGTCGATAAAGTGAGGCAGGAATATTCGGCCAAGATAGGAGCAACGCCCGATGTAACGGCAAAGCAGAAACTGCAAACCGAAGCTAGCGAGCACATGGTTAAGGCTGTGGAAGGTTCCCCGGGCATTTCGCTAGAGGAATATAAGGCGATTTTGACGACGACAAGCCTGTCGCTGCGACCGGCGATGCAGGCTCGGTCACCGAAGGCGCGCTGGCGAGCGGCAACGAGACCCCGCATGTCGAGACCGATGCCATCACCACCGGCTCGCTCAATATCTCCTGGGGTGCTGATAACGCCAACACCAACAACGGCGTCGCCGGCGACCGGTCGGTCGCCTTCACCGATGCCTCGGTTGCGGCGACGGGCCAGGACGGCGAAGCGCTGAGCTCGCATGGTCTGGCCGTACATACAGTACTGCTGGCCGATGGCACGCTGGTTGGCTACACCGGCGAGACTGCTCCAACGGCCGTGACGAATGGCGAGGGCGGGGTTGGCTCGAACATCGTCTTCTATGCGACGGTCTCGGACACCGACAACGGCCACTATAACTTCACCCTGGTGCAGTCGCTCGATGACGCCAAGGGTTCGGATGCCATCACGCTGACCTTCGGCTACACGGCAACCGATTCCGATGGCGAGTCGGCGACCAGCTCTTCGAGCTGCAATTCCATCTGGTCGATCAGCCGCTGGGTGCGCTCCCGGCTCGGACCGTGTTTGTCGCGTTCCAACTTGGCGATCAGCAATTGCAGATGGGCGTTGAGCGCCTCGATGCTGGAAAGCTCTGCCTTGGCTTTGGTCGCTTCGGCCTCCGCCTGCAACCGCGCCTCGCGTTCCGCCAGCAGCGCGGCGTGGGCGCTGGCAAGATCGTCCGGAAGGGAAAGCGGTGGCAATGACATGCAAATTTTAGAGCATATTTCCTGAACAAATTCAATGAAGAAGGCGCTCAAACCCGTGTCGGACGCCAGGTTTCCTGCGGCGCCCGCCAGTCAATTCCCGACAGCAAATAAGAAAGCTGTGCGGCCGAGATCGCGACGGCGCCGCCTTCAACATTGGGCCAGATAAACCGCCCGCGCTCCAATTTTTTCGTGAACAGGCAGGCGCCTTGGCCGTCATGCCAAATTAATTTTACCAGATCACCTCGTCGACCCCTGAAGCAGAACAGATGACCGCCCAGAGGGTCATGTTTCAACACCTCCTGCACCCGAAGGGCCAGCGAAGGAAAGCCGCACCGCATGTCTGTATGTCCCGTCGCCAGCCACACCTTGACCCCCGTTCCCATCGGAAACGGGTTCATCGCAACGTCTCCAGACCACAAATGAGCCGCAGCAGGACGTCCACGTCGACATCCCGACCGACGATCACACGCCGGCCGTTCGCACTCACCACCTCCATGCGACCGGGCGCGGTGACAGAAGGCGGCACAGCGACAGTCGCCGCAGGTGGCGTATTCGCAACATTAGGCTCGGTAACAACGATCGCTGGAACAAATCCGTTCGCCGAGCGGGGGACAAGCCGTCCTTCCCGCGCGGCCCTGCGCCAGGCATTCAACTGCCAGCGCGTGATCCCATGACGCTGCGCCGTGGCCGTCACCTGTCGCGGGCCGTTATAACTCTCAGCCACGATCGCCAGCTTCGCTTCATCCGTGAAACGCCGGCGACGCCCGCTATCGACAATCTCCATCCGGCTGAAATGCCCGGTGAGATCATTCCTCAAGTCCATGTGTGAAGCACCGTCTATATTGCCGTCTATATAGACAGAGCATCCACACTCTCACTCACTGCACAATGCGGCCCAACTCGGATGCGTACATTTTGACAGCCGCTCAGAACGATCCGACACTCGCTAAGAGAGTTCAGGACAAGTTTCCGAAATCCGCTCCGGCGCAGCAGTAAGCTGAGTGGAGAACTGCACTGCGCACCTTAAGACAATGCGGTAGCGGCGAATAACCGTAGGCGATCCCCACTTTTGGTCAGGTGGAATGGACGATCACAATTGTTAGTTCTGCCGCGCCAGCTACCGTGACCGCGCGTGAAGCAAATATCCCCTAAACGTTGGTATAGCTACGGTTAGACCTCAGTCGCGTAGCCTTCGAAGTTGGGCACGAGTAAACCTCCGTCGAACAATGAAAAGCGTTACGGTCGGTGACATCGATGCCGACCATAATGCAACGGAGGTTCGAAGGTGGAGCGAGCCGTTCGCATTCACAAGTATGGTCCGGCCGAGGTGCTCAGTCTCGAACCGATCGAGGTTCCGCTGCCGGGGCCTGGCGAGGCGCTGATCCGCCACACGGCGATCGGGCTCAATTTCGTCGAGGTCTATTTTCGGCGCGGCACGTTCAAGGTGCCGGCGCTTCCGGCTACGCTCGGCAATGAAGGCGCAGGGATCGTCGAAGCCATCGGCCCCGGCGTTACTGGTGTACAAATCGGCGACCGTGTCGTCTATGCCGACGGCCCGCTCGGCGCCTATGCAACGGTCCGCCTCTACCCCGCCGATCAGCTTGTGCGCATTCCCGACGCGATCAGTGACAGACAGGCCGCGGCCTCTTTTTTGCGCGGCACAACGGCGCGCATGCTCTTGAAGGAGGTAGCGCCACTCAAAGCTGGCGATACGGTGCTTTTCCATGCCGCGGCCGGCGGAGTCGGCCTGTTATTCACGCAATGGGCGCGTTCGCTCGGCATTCGCGTTATCGGCACCGTGTCCCATGAGAGGAAGGCGGAAGCCGCACGACGCGCCGGCTGCATCGAGGTGATCAACTATGCCACGGAGGATTTCGTCGAGCGTGTCCGAGACATCACGTCCGGCGAGGGCGTCGCGGCCGTGTTCGACGCCGTTGGCCGCGACACCGCGCTCAAATCGCTGGCAACGCTGAAGCCGCGTGGCGTGCTGGCGCTTTTCGGCCAGGCATCCGGCAGCCCGCCTGACATCAATCCGTCCCTGCTGGCGCCGAAATCGCTATACGTCACCTGGCCGATTCGGCCTGTCTATATGGCGACGCCTGCACAGCGACAGACCAGCGCAACCGACCTGTTCGATGCGATCGGCGGCGGTATCCTTGGTGTCGGACCAAACCAGATCTTCGCTCTCGACGACATCGTTGCGGCCCATCGGGAACTCGAAAGCCGCAAGATCGTCGGCGCCGCCGTCATAACACCGTAAGCCGTTCGCGTCGCTGCGGTCCGCTACAGCCATCCAGGCGGACGCGGAGCCCGCCTTTGTAGGCGCGCTCAATGCCAGGGACAAACTAATCGCCGTCACGGACCAATTGCAGGCGGGAGCTGCAAAAGCGCCACCTGGCAAGGCAGCGGTGCCGGATGATCTTTTCCTGGATCACAGGCGCCATTAAAAGTTCTTCTGACCCCATCGTTCGGCCCATCGTGTACGGAAGAGATCAGCCGAACGCGGTCCTCATAAGTATGGACCCGCGAAGAGGCACTCCGAAATACCGAGTACTCTGATGGACCTGTCGAAAATAAAGACGCTGATCGATTTTGTCGGACGATCGAACATTTCCGAGCTGACGGTAACGGAAAAGGACGTCACGGTACGGATCTTTCGGTCACCGGATCAGACGGCCTCCGCCGCTCCGGAGCAGGTCCTCGATAAATCAGTGGTTGGTTCGGCCGTATCGAGCGGCGATGTTTCGGCAAACGCATCGGCCTCAGCCATCGCCGTGAAGGCGCCCCTCTTTGGCGTGCTGCATCGCGCAGCGGCGCCGGGGGAGGAGCCTTTCGTCAGGGTTGGCGACACGGTGCAGGAGGGGCAGATCCTTTTCATCATCGAAGCAATGAAGGTCTTCAACAAGATCGTCGCGCCGCATGCCGGTCGCATTTTGCGCCTGACCGACGTCGATGGCGGTGAAGTTGAAACGGGCGTCGTGCTGGCGGAGATTGCGTGATGGCGGAGCCGCTTGATAAAGCCTTGGCAGAACGGCGTTTCGACACGGTTCTCATCGCCAATCGAGGTGAGATTGCCGCGCGGATTCAGCACGCTTGCCGCGAACTCGGTCTGAAGACGGTCGCGATCTGCTCCGAAGCGGACAGGCAGGCATCCTATGGCAAGACGGCCGACAGCTTTCTGTGCATCGGTCCCTCGAACGCGGCCCGGAGTTATCTCAATCAGGATGCAATCCTCCTTGCCGCGCATCTGACCGGGGCCGGCGCGATCCATCCCGGTTACGGATTTCTGTCGGAAAACGCTGCTTTCTCTGACGCTGTTGAAAAGGCCGGCCTTGTCTTCATTGGGCCTGAAGCTTCCTCGATTGCGACCATGGGCGACAAGATATCGGCAAAACGGGCGATGATCGCCGCCGGTGTGCCCTGCGTGCCCGGCCCTGATACGTCGCTTCCGGACGATCTGGCGTCCATCGAGCGCATCGCGCAGGAAATCGGCTATCCCGTGATCATAAAGGCCGGGGGCGGCGGGGGCGGAAGAGGGATGCGGGTGGTTCCCGAGGCCGACGGGCTGCACGAGGCCATCGCTCTGACGCGCGAGGAAGCCCGGCAGGCTTTCGGCTCCCCGGCGCTCTACATGGAGAAGTTTCTCGAACATCCACGGCACATCGAGATTCAGGTGCTGTGCGATACCCACGGCAATGCCATCTGGCTTGGACATCGCGATTGTTCCATGCAGCGTCGGCATCAAAAGGTCGTGGAAGAGGCGCCGGCACCCGGGATTTCATCAGAGGCGATCAAGGCGGTGGGCACGGTCTGCGTCGAAGCCTGCCGGCAGATCCGCTATCGTGGTGTCGGAACCTTCGAATTCCTCTACGAGAATGGCTCGTTCTATTTCATCGAAATGAACACGCGTCTGCAGGTCGAGCATCCGGTCACTGAGATGACCAGCGGGATCGATATTGCGCAGGCACAGATACAAGTCGCTCAAGGTGTTCCCCTGGAAACCAGCCAGGATGATGTGACCTGTACCGGCCATTCCTTCGAATGCCGCATCAATGCCGAGGATCCCGACAGTTTCCTGCCTTCGGTGGGGACTATCACCGATCTTGCCCTTCCTGAAGGGCCGGGCATCCGGGTCGATACCCACATCCATGCCGGCTATCGGGTCTCGCCCTATTACGACTCGCTGATTGCGAAGCTGATCGTCCATGCGCCCACGCGAACGGAAGCGATGGCGAGAATGCGTGAGGCCCTTGCCGTCACGCGGATAGAAGGGATTTCCACCAACCTGCCATTGCTGCGCGCACTGTTCGAGGATGAAGGGCTCGCACGTGGCGAGACGGATATCCGCTATCTGGAGCAATGGCTCCAGCATCGGAGGGCGGCATGAGCGCGATCGACTTCAGCGATCCGGCGACCATAGCAGTCCTGGCCGATGCCTTGATGGCCGCGGGAGTCGGCGGAATTGAAATCTCGAGACCTGGCGGAAATCTGCGTCTCGTGATTTCGGCAGCGGGTGGCGCTCAAGTCAGCACGACAGGGAATGCACGGCCGGGCTTGGCCGTGACACCGGCGGCCACCGTCAAAGCGCCGATGGCAGGTCGCTTCTGCCCTTCATACCCTTCGGCCCCCATCGAAATCGAGCATCGTCCTCGCGCTGTTTCAGAGCAGGACGTTATCGGCTTCATCCGCATAGGTTCCGTCCTACTTCCTATTCCCGCGGGCCGGTCCGGTTTGCTGAGCAAACGACTGGCAGAGCCCGATGCTCTCGTCGGTTTCGGTGATCCCCTGTTCGAGATCGAGCCACACTCATGATTGCCAATTCGAACATCCTTGCGCAACGTCGCGAAATCGTCCCCGCCGTCAAAGGCCAGGCGCGGGTTTCCTGCATCGGAGCTCGATCTTTCCTGCTCGAAGCGCCGGGTGAATTTGACCTCCCCGCCCAGCGATGGATCTGGGGCCTCTCGCAAACGGTGACGCGCTGGGCAGATATCGCGGAAGTGATCCCCGGCATGACCAATCTCCTGGCGATCTTCAAGGAGACGCCCGAGGATCCCGAATTCATTGCAGGCCGGCTTCTCGAGGCATGGAACAATACCGAGAGCCTCGACCTGGCGGGAAAGATCATCGAAGTCCCCGTCCACTACGGCGGCGCTTATGCGATCGATCTTCCGGCTATCTGCGACTTCAGCGGATTGAGCGACCGCGAAGTGGTGCGTATTCACTATGAAGCCGATTACCGTGTTTTCGCCTTGGGAAGTGCCCCGGGTTTCGCCTACCTGCACGGCCTTGATCCGCGCATTTATATGCCTCGCAAGACCATTCCGTCGCTGAGGATGGAAAAGGGCAGCGTAACGATCGGAGGAATGCAGACCGGCGTTGCGATGCTGACCGGTCCGAACGGGTGGAACTCCCTCGGCCATGCGGAATTGCAGATGTTCGATCCGACCTCCGCGACGCCGGCCCTTATGGCGCCCGGGGATACCGTGCGCTTTCTGCCGGCAAGGATCGAGCTATGATCCAGATCATCGAAACCGGTTCATTCAACACCGTCCAGGACCTTGGCCGCCCCGGCTATCGCGACATCGGGGTCTCGGCCAGCGGCGCGATGGATCCGCTTGCGGTGAAGATCGGCAATATCCTTATTGGCAATGACGAGGGCGCGGCGGCGATCGAGGTTCAGACCTTTCCGTTCAAGCTGCGGTTCGAGACCGATAGCGTCTTTGCCGTCACAGGTGCGGACGGCCATCCGACACTGGATGGTCGGGAATTGCTTCCATGGTGTACTCACGTCGCCGAGCCGGGTCAGATCCTGGAGCTGAGGCAGCCACCGAAATTGGCCCGCGCCTATATCCTGTTCGGTGGAGGGCTGGACGTGCCGGTCCTCATGGGCTCGCGCAGCACCGCGCTGCGCGGAGGGTTTGGCGGCAATGCCGGTCGATCGCTCGCTAGGGGCGACAGGATCGGATTTGGCACGGTTTCGGATGCACTCCCTCTGCCACCAAGCGGCATCGCCGCCGTCGAGCCGGCCGTGGCGTTGCGCGATGTCTTCCCGGCTGTGATCGACAGTGTGCTGCCGATCCGGGCTATAGTGGCTGGCGAGCATGAGCTCTTCGCCTCCGAAGGCGAGGCCTTCTGGGGCCAGACCTGGAGGATATCATCCAGCAGCGACCGCACCGGTTATCGCCTCTCCGGCGAACCGATCAAGCCGTCAGCGACAGTCGAGATGCGCTCTTACGGCATCGTGCCCGGCGTGATCCAGGTCCCGCCCGGTGGCGAGCCGATCATCCAAATGAGCGACGCCAACACCGCGGGTGGCTATCCCAAGATCGCGGGCGTCATCGAATGCGATCTGTGGCGTCTCGGGCAAGCCCGTATTGGAAGCCGGTTGCGGTTCGTTCGCTCGACGCATGCCGAGGCACGCGCAGTTGAGCAAGCCGTTGCCCGCTATGTCGCGGATGTCAGGCGGACCTCGCAGATGGTCAAGCGCGCTTTGAAGGCGATGGCCTGACGGCAAGTGAATGGGTCAAAAGGAGGAAGCTGTGAAGATCGATCTGAATTCTGACATGGGCGAAGGTTTCGGTCCTTATCGGCTATGCGATGACGAAGCGATGATGAAGATCGTCTCGTCCGCCAACATTGCCTGCGGCTTTCATGGCGGTGACCCGGATACGATGGCGCGCATGGTGCGTCTCGCAAAGGAAAACGGCGTGGGGATCGGCGCGCATCCGGGTCTGCCGGATCGATCCGGTTTCGGCCGGCGCGAGATGCCGTTTCAGCCGGACGAACTGCGGCAGCAGATGCTTTATCAGCTCGGCGCTCTGATCGCGATCGCCAAGAGCCAAGGCATGAGGGTCAGTCATTTCAGCTTTCACGCGGCCATGGGCAATATGGTCAATCGCGATCCAGCGCTCGCCGATCTGATGATGGATGCCATTTTCACCGTCGATCCTCGCCTGGTGATATTCGTCACGGCCGGCAGCGAAATCGAGAAGGCGGCAAAACGCGCGAAACTCAGGACGCTGGCGCTGTTTCTGGCCGACCGCGCCTATGACGCCAGCGGCGCGCTTGTTGCCCGCGGTCTGCCGGGCGCCCTCGTCAAGGATGAGGCTTCTGTTCGGGCGCGAGTGCGTCGTTTTCTGACCGATGGCACCGTCGAGGCCATCGACGGTACCACCATCGCCATGCCGGCCCGGTCGATCCTTGTGCATAGCGATACGCCCGGCTCCTTGGAGCTTGCCCGCATTGTCCGCAGCGAAATCGAGGCTTCCGGCGCCACGCTCGCGCCTGCGGCCGAACTTGCGTCCTGATTGCCTAAAGCATGTCGCGCAAAAGTGTGCAGCGGTTTTGCGACAACGACATGCGCAAAAACAAGAGCTTAAAGCGCAAGGAGCGAATCCCAGAGATCGTGACGCGCTTTAAGGCAACCAAATTTTCCCATCTCAGCGAAAGATCATGCCGATGTCTTCCATAGCCGATCGCCTCAAAAACGTCTCCATCTCCGCATCCGCCGCCATGACCCAGCGCGCCAGGGAACTCGCCGCCAAGGGCATCAAGGTTGTCAGTCTCTCGTCCGGCGAGCCGGACTTTCCAACGCCCGCTCATGCGATCGAGGCAGCGCACGCCGCAGCGTTGAACGGCGAGACGAAATATCCGCCGATGGATGGCACGCCGGCACTGAAGGCTGCGATCAGCAGAAAGTTCAAGCGCGACAACAATCTCGATTATGATGCCAGCCAGATCGTCGTGTCCGGCGGCGGCAAGCAGGTGATCTTCAACGCGATGCTCGCGACCTGCAATCCCGGCGACGAGGTCGTTATTCCCACTCCGTCCTGGGTTAGCTACGCCGACATCGTCAAGTTTGCCGGCGGCGTGCCCGTGGCAGTGCCTTGCTTCGAGCAGGCTGGATTCAAGCTGCGTCCCGAGGATCTGGAGGCTGCGATCACGCCGCGTACGAAATGGCTTATCCTGAACTTCCCGAACAATCCGACAGGTGCCGCCTGCTCGCGCGCCGAAATGGCCGCGATTGCTGACGTCATGCTGCGCCATCCGCACGTCTGGATCCTGACCGACGATATCTACGAGCACCTGGTCTATGACGGCTTTGAATTCTGCACGATCGCCGATGCCGAACCCAGGCTTTACGACCGTGTCCTGACGATGAACGGAGTTTCGAAAGCCTATGCCATGACCGGCTGGCGGTTGGGATATTGCGCCAGCGGATCGAAGGAGCTGATCGCGGCGATCAGCAACGTCAACGGCCAGAACAGCGGCGGGATCGCCACCGTCTCGCAGGCTGCCGCGATCGCAGCGCTCGACGGTCCCCAGGATCTCCTCAAGGAACGGGCGGCCATCTACAGGGAAAGACGCGATTTCGTTCTCAATCAACTGTCGAAGGTCGAAGGGCTGCGTTGCCACAAGCCCGAGGGTGCCTTCTACCTCTATCCCAACATGTCAGCCCTGATAGGCAAGACGACCAAGGGCGGACGCAAGATCGAGACTGATGTCGATTTCGTCATGGCGCTCGTGGAGGAGCATCACGTCGCGACAGTGCAGGGTGCCGCCTATGGCATGAGCCCTTATTTCCGCATCTCCTATGCGACAAGCATGGAAATGCTTGGCGAGGGCTGCGCGCGTATCGCCCAGTTCTGCCGCGATATGCACTGACACCGGATCGTGCCCACCGGCCCGGTTTCCGGGTCGGTGGGCGCGAGGCCCGTTGCCAAATCTAGAGTTTTAGCCGTTCGGTCAGTTCGACAAGGATATCCTTGACGGCGAATGCCGGCTCCGACAGTGAACTCTGATCGGACGTGCAAAGCGACAGCGTTTCCTCGATGCGGGGCGAGACGAGCCGGCAGACAAGAGGCTCGCTCGATTCCGACACGATGCGGTCAGCGATCGCCTTCGGCATGATGGTCGCGCCAAGCCCGCTGCCAACCGCGCGCCCCAGGGTTCGCACGATTTCCACTTCGGCCACGACCTTGAGGTTGATCCGGCTGCGCGTGAAGGCGGCATCGATGGCCCGACGCACGAAATTATAAGCCGGCGGCAACAGCATCGGCATTCCGTCCAGTGCGCTGACCGGCAGGGGCTTCGGGTCTGAATCGATCGCGAAATTGCGATGAGCGACGAAATAGAATTCCTCCCTGAGGATCGGTTCGAACCGTACGCCCTTGATCGGCCCGATGCCGTGGATCAGCGCCATTTCCAGCCGGCCGTTCATGATCATCTGGCTGTAGGTCTGGCCGACGCTCTCGGTCAGATGAAGCAGAATGCCGGGGTGCCGCTTTCTCGTTTCCGCCAGCAGCTCGACCGAGAGCGTGGCAGCGCTGCTGAAAGGCACGAGGCCGATGGAAACGCGTCCCGCAAGCGAATTGCCGGCGGCTGCCGCATCCGTCTGTGCCTGTTCCATCTGACGGAGAATGATCTGCGCATGCCGGTAGACCGCATGTCCGGCATCGGTCATGCTGACGCCCTGCTGGCTTCGGATCAGCAGTTTCTGCCCGAAATGCTCCTCGAGCGCCGCCAACTGCTGGCTCAGCGCCGGCTGGGCGAGGTGCAGGATATCGGCGGCCCGCGTAATGCTGCCGCTGTCAACGATGGCGATGAAGGATTTGAAACGTCTGATATCCATGGCATTGGGTACTATTCTGTCTTCCGGGGCATGTTTGCAGACGCGCATCTGTTTTGCAACGCGCGTCGATGCGGGAAGGCCATGTAGGCTCCGGCAAAAAGGCGCAATTACCCGCGGCAACAGCCCGCTCGCTTGCGGCCGGTCGATCTCCATAAAAGTTGCTTATTACTCCAAAAATAATCGGTCTTAGGCAAGGAGTTGAAGCTCCGCTAATGTCTGCGGCAACAACAAGGGGATCAGAATGCCATTCTCTGATTACAAGACCGCGTTGGTCACCGGCGCCTCCTCCGGTATCGGCGCTGCAGTGGTGGAGCGGTTTCGCCGCGAGAACATCGAAGTGCATGCGATTGCCCGCAGCGCTGGTCCATTGACGGAACTGGCAGAACGTACGGGATGTATCGCTCACGTCATCGATGTGACGGATCGTGCGGCCATCGCCGATCTTGCGAACCGCGTTCAGTTCGATATTCTGGTCAACAATGCCGGCGTTGACCGGCCGAAGAAATTCCTCCAGGCGGACGAAGAGGACATTGATCTCCTCATCGACGTCAATCTCCGCGCCGTCCTGCATATTTGCCGCCTGATCGTGCCCGGAATGGTGGCTCGCGACCGCGGGCATGTCATCAACATCTCCTCGATTGCCGGCAACTATAATTTCGGCGGCAACTCCACCTATCACGCCGTCAAGGCAGGCGTCGCCATGCTGTCGAACCAACTGCGTATCGACGCATTCGGCAAGCGCGTCCGCGTGACCGAAATCTGCCCCGGCCGCGTCGCGACCGATATTTTCAACCACGTGCACGGCAGTGATCCCAGCGTGCGCGAACGCTTCATCGATGGGTTCGAGCTGCCGCAGGCCGCCGATATCGCTGACGCAATCGCCTTTGCGATCGCCGCGCCGGTCGCGGTTAATATCGGCCATATGGAGATCACCCCGACATTGCAGGTGATGGGCGGCCTTCAGACGGCCAAGCCTCAGCCCCATGACGCGGAAGGTGCGAAGCCGTGAGCGGGTTCGATCTTTCGGCGATCCTCAGCAATCCGGACTATCAGGCGATGCTCCTGCAGGGCATCGAGATGACTTTCGTCATCTACATCGGCTCCTGGCTGCTTGCCATGACACTCGCCATCCTGCTGTTTGCGCTTCGGATGTCGCCGCTTCGCGTCGGTGATCCCATCGTAAAGGCCTACGTTTCCTATCACCGCAATGTGCCTACACTCGTGCAACTGATGCTGTGGTATTTCGGGATCTATTCGTTGATGCCGCAGGGCATCACGGATTGGCTCGCCAACCACAATGCCGAAGCCATTTTCGCGGTGATCGGGCTGGGATTGTGTCAGGCTGCCTATTTCAGCGAGGACTTGCGTTCCGGCCTACGCTCCGTCAGCCCTGGGCAGATGGAAGCAGCCAAGGCGCTCGGGCACGGCTATCTTTCCGCAATGCGTTTCGTGATCATGCCCCAGGGGCTGCGCAATGCGCTGCCGCCGCTGATCAATCATAGTGTATCCCTCTTCAAGAACAGCAGTCTCGCCATCGTTGTCGGTGCGTCGGAGCTTACGCATGCGGTGAAGGAAATCGACAATGTCAGCTTCCGCACCTTTGAGATCTATTTGATCGGCACCGTGATCTATCTGTTCTTCTCCCTGATCATCATGGCCCTGGGCGCATTTCTTTCCATGCGGTCCGATCCGATGCGGAGGGCGCGCGCGTGATCCAGGACGTTATCAACATCATCCATGACTATTGGCTTTTGTTGCTGATCGGCCAGTATCCCAATGGCCCGCTGGGCGGCCTTGCGAATACGCTCATTCTCTCGGCGCTCGCCATCGCGCTCGCATTCCCCGTCAGCATCCTGCTAGCCATGGCTCGCCTTTCCAAATGGGCGGTCCTCCGGTGGCCGGTGACGGGCCTGGTCTACATCACACGCGGCGTTCCGCTGCTGATGCTGATCCTTTGGTCCTATTTCCTCGTTCCGCTCTGGACTGGCGCGGACGTGCCGAGTTTCCTGATCATGCTGGTAACGCTGGTGATCTATGAGGGGGCGTTCTTGAGCGAGGTCGTGCGGGCCGGCATCGTTTCACTCGGTCAAGGGCAAATGGATGCCGCCAGGGCTCTCGGCCATAGCTATATCGGCGCGATGCGCTTCGTGATCCTGCCGCAGGCGCTCTACAATATGATCCCGAGCATGATCTCGACCTTCGTCTCGACGATCAAGGATACGACGCTTGGTTACGTCATCAATGTACCGGACCTGACCTTTGCTGCGAGCCAGGTGAACAACCAACTGCTCTCGCAGCCTTTCCAGGTCTTCTTCATTCTCGCCGTGGCCTACTATCTGCTCTGCTGGAGCCTGACCCACATTGCCAACACGGTTGAAAAGCGAATTGCCCGCAGGCGTGCAGGGCCAAGCAAAGTTCGCCTTCGCACCGACGTCCTTCCCCTCAAGACATTTACGGAGCAGCTATGAGCATCCCAGTTTCCGGGCCGCAGGACGCTCAGGAGATACGTCTTCATGAGGTCTGCAAGAATTATGGTCATTATCCGGTGTTGAAGAACATCAACGCCGCCGTCAGCCGCGGCGAGGTGGTCGTCATTTGCGGGCCGTCCGGTTCCGGCAAATCCACCCTGATCCGCACGATCAACAGGCTGGAAGAGATCAATAGCGGTTCGATCAGTTTTGAGGGAAAGAATATTCATGCCCCGATGGGCGGTGCCGAACTCAACCGGCTGCGTAGCCAGATCGGTTTCGTTTTTCAGAATTTCAACCTGTTTCCCCATCTGTCCGTCATCGACAACGTTTCCATGTCGCCAATCCGCGTCAAGGGCGTGCCGGCGAACGTAGCGCGCGACAAGGCCATTTCGCTGCTTGATCGAGTGGGCCTTGCCGACAAGGCAAATGCCTATCCCGGCCAGCTTTCAGGCGGTCAGCAGCAGCGCGTGGCAATCGCCCGCGCGCTCGCGATGGAGCCGCCCGTCATGCTCTTTGACGAACCAACGAGCGCGCTCGATCCGGAGATGGTGGGCGAAGTGCTCAGCGTCATGAAAAGCCTGGCGGCCGAGGGGATGACCATGCTCTGCGTCACCCACGAAATGGGCTTCGCCCGCGATGTGGCGGACCGGATCTGGTTCATCGACGCAGGCGAGATCCTGGAAACCGCTCCTCCGGAGGAATTCTTCAAAAATCCTCGCCATCCCCGAGCGCAGCGCTTTCTTTCCGATCTGCGCCACTAAGCATCTGAAATCAATAATAAGGAGAACAGCAATGAACTGGAAATACCTCACCGTAACGCTGGCACTCACGGGCACCGCTGTCGCCATGCCGGCCAAGGCCGACCAACTCGACACGATCATGTCAGCCAAGACGCTGCGCTGCGCGACCTATGCGGATGTTCCGCCGTTTTCCTCGCCTGATCCAAAGACCCGCGAAATGGCGGGATTCGACGTCGATCTGTGCAAGGCGATCGCGAATGAACTTGGCGTAAAGGCCGAGATCAAGCCGATTTCGGTCGAGGCGCGTGTCCCGGAAGTCAAGCTTGGCCGGGTCGACATCACGGTCGCCAACCTTGCCTATACGCTGAGCCGCGCGGAGCAGATCCAATTCAGCGATCCCTACTATGTCGCCAAGGAAATGCTCATTGTTCCCGCCGATGACGCCGGCAAGAAGAAGGCCGATTACGAGGGCCAGCGTCTCGCCTCGACCAAGGGCTCGACGTCGGAGCTGGCGATCAAACTCAACAAATCCGACCCGCTGACCTTTCAAGATACGGGCTCTGCCTACCTTGCCGTTCAGCAGGGGAAGGCGCGCGGCATGGTCGCGAACACCATGACGACGACGCTGCTTGTCAATCAATCGAAGACCAAGGGCAAGCAGATGCGCATGATCGACGAGCCCATGCTGCTGGAGCCGGTCGGTATCGGTATGCAGAAGGATCAGCCTGCGCTGACCGCAAAGGTCAATGCAATCCTGCACAAGCTGGATGACTCCGGCGAGATCAACAAGATCTGGGAAAAGTGGCTTGGTCCGAACACGGAATACAAGATGACCCGCAACGAGAAGGTCGTACCGATCACCGAATTGAAGTTCGACCCGATCCCCTGACGCCGCATCTTCGCGCCTAGTCAATTCTCCATCCGAAAATCCTTGTTGATTGCCGGCGGCGGTATGCCTGCCGCCGGCCTAAACCATGAGAAGTTTCCATGACCCACATCAAAGATATCGCCGAGCGACCGAGCACCGCAGACATCGAAGCGCTCGCCAAATTCTCGCCCGCAACGATCCATGAAGCCCAGGGTCGCCGCGGCGCGCTCTCCTCGCGTCTGAAGCCCGTGGACTATCGCATGAAGCTTTGCGGTCCGGCGTTCACGGTGAAGTGCGCGCCGCGCGACAACATCATGCTGCAGCTTGCGATCAACTACGCCAAACCGGGCGACATCATCGTCGTGTCTGCGGGAGAATACGAGGAAGCGGGCTCCTTCGGCGATGTTCTGGCCAATGCTTGCCTTGCCAAGGGCATCGGCGGCTTGGTGACCGATACAGGCGTGCGCGATACGCTTCAATTGAGGGAACTCGGGTTTCCGGTCTTCTCACTCAGCGTCTGCATCAAAGGCACGGTCAAGGAGACGCTCGCTGCGGTCAACGATCCGATCATCGTCGGCGGAGAGATCATCAATCCTGGTGATATCATCGTCGGCGACGCGGATGGTCTTGTCGTCGTTCGCAGAGAGGAAGCGCGGGAGGTCGCGCGGCTTTCGCAGGCGCGTGACGATGCCGAAGCGGGCTACATCGAAGCCTATAGGCAAGGCAAATCGGTCATCGAAGTCAGCAAGCTTGAGCCGGTGCTGAAAGCCAAGGGCCTCATCGTCGATATCTGACCAGTTATTTCCCGATCAGGCCGCCTAGCTGCTATTCGAAACCTAGTGTCCTGCCTCATCCATCGCAAAGGCGACTTGCAGTTCCATCTGAACCGCATGCATGAAGCGGCTCGCTTGGCGCGATATAGCCTCCTCGGTCATACCTTGCCGTTCGAGCGCAGCGGCAAGCGCCGCCATCTCCGACCGCCAGAAACGGTTAGCTTCCTCGCCATGAAGGCGCTGGAGAGCTTCTGCGCATCGTTTGACTTCGGCTACGCGCCGATCGGCAGGAAACTGTACAACCGTCATACTGTCTTCGTCCTTGTAAGTCGAATCACCTCAGAATGACGCAGCATTGCCGCCGGACCTTCACAAATGGTGAACCGGCCGTTTTGGCCCGCTTTTTGCGATCTGCAATGGCAGCTCGTCCGGCAGTGGC
Source organism: Rhizobium sp. NXC24 (assembly GCF_002944315.1). Classification (NCBI taxonomy): domain Bacteria; kingdom Pseudomonadati; phylum Pseudomonadota; class Alphaproteobacteria; order Hyphomicrobiales; family Rhizobiaceae; genus Rhizobium; species Rhizobium sp. NXC24. The sequence continues at coordinate 1,981,378 of NZ_CP024314.1, read as the reverse complement.
ATTGCGTCTCATCAACGGAACAAGGGGCAACTGGATCTGTAGCTGGTCCAATTGTTGCATTCCTAAATGGCCCTATAGACGCGCCCGTACCGCCGTCGCGTTGTGGAACATTCCTATGCAACCGGAGTTCATATGTATGGCTTTGTGCTGCCAAGCCTCTCATGCGTCGTGATGTGGTCTGATGGCGGCGCTCGCCGCGCCTCCGGGAGGCATTACGATGGCCCAGCCTATGATCACCCACAATCCTCACAGCACGGCAAGCATTGCCGGCCACCCTGTCCACGCAATGCTGATACCATTCCCGATCGCCTTCTTCGTCGCGACCTTCGTTTGCGACCTCGTTTTCTGGCGAACCGGCAATGCAGCCTGGGTCACCGGTTCGCTCTGGCTGCTCGGGGCCGGCCTGATCATGGCCGCGCTGGCCGCTGTTGCCGGACTCACCGACGTCCTTGGCGACGCCCAGATCCGTAACCTTCAGGACTTATGGCTTCACGCCGGCGGCAACGTCCTTGTCGTCCTGATCGAGCTTTACAACTGGTACTCGCGATATGCCCACGCAGAGGCGGCGGTGGTGCCGGTTGGCCTCGTCCTGTCGCTGATCGTTGTCCTCATCCTCCTGTTCACGGGTTGGAAAGGCTGGGGAATGGTCTATCGACATCATGTCGGCGTCGCGGATGAATCGGACGAAATGCGCTGAATACTGTCAGCGTGATTGTAGTCGGCCTCGCTTGCTGCAAAAAATCCGGTCGGCGGACCGGAGAAGGTCCTGTAAACCAACGCCAGAGGTCCTGCGTTGCACCTGTCGCCGCGTTGCACTGGGCCTGCCAATCGCGCCTACGCGCTTGTTGTCAGAGTAGAGATCTGATCGGTATCGTAGCGGCTCCGCAAGTCGGCAAGCGCGCTTGGATCGGGAGAGCCGTGTGCAGCGAGCTTCGCAAGCTCTTCGAAATAATGCTCGTGTCCGGGCGGAGAGACGGTCATCAGCACGCGCGCCGGCTTTTCGCTGACATTGGTGATGTTGTGCGGCACGCCCGCTGGAATGAACAGGTAGGTACCCGGGGTAGCGCGGATCGTTTTTTCGCCGACGTGCCAGAGGCATTCGCCGTCGAGCATGTAGAAGGTTTCCTCCTGCACGCGATGGATATGCCGGCCGGTGGCAAACCCGGCTGGGATCGTCCAGTCGAACATGCTCGTGTGTCTCGTATCCTCGCCGGTGACGAGAAACACCATGGGATGGCCACGCAGCATGACCCCCTTGTTCTCGTCAGGCATGCGGATGACAGGGGCGGCGCTCATCTTATCCTCCATTGGCTCGGTGCTGCTTCCGCAAGCACCCACCCAGAATGCCACCGCCCTGTCGGACAGTCCTGAAGCCGTTCCGAAATTGTTGCGAAAAGATCGCAAACGGTATCTTCTTCAGGAATGGTTACAAGCCTCACGTTTGGCCCATTTCGCCTCGACGCCGATGCCGGGATCCTGTTCCACGGCGACAAGCCGACGCCGCTCGGTCAGCGGGCGGTTGCGTTGCTTGCGCTGCTCTTGGAGCGGTCGGGTTCACCGGTTTCGAAGGAAGCGCTAATCGAGACTGCATGGCCCGGGCTCGCCATAGAGGACAGCAACCTGACGGTCCAGATCGCGGCGGTGCGGCGGGTTCTCGAAAACCTTAGCGGTGGCGGATGCTGGATAGAGACGCTGCCACGACGCGGCTATCGTTATGTCGGACCGGCGGTCGCAGTTGATGGTCCTGATTCGGCAGCCGCGGTCTTGGCTACGACAACGCCGACATTGCCAGACAAGCCTTCGATCGCGGTTTTACCGTTCTCCAACCTGAGCGGCGATCCTGAACAGGATTATTTCACTGACGGGATGGTTGACGACATCATCACCGGCCTAGCGCGCATCAATTGGCTGCTCGTCATCGCGCGTAACTCGACCTTCATCTACAAGGGTCGCGCGGTGGACGTGAAGCAGGTCGCCCACGAGCTCGGTGTCCGCTACGTGCTCGAAGGCAGCGTGCGGAAAGCCGGTGGCAGCGTACGCGTGACCGGCCAGATGATCGATGCATCGACCGGCGCTCACGTATGGGCTCAGCGGTACGACCGCTGCTCTACCGATATTTTTGCGCTTCAGGACGAGATCGCCCTATCGGCTGTCGGTGCAATCGCACCCAGCCTGCGGCGTGCCGAAATCGATAGGGTGAAGCGCAAGCGTCCCGACAGCCTCGATGCATATGATCTTGTGCTGCGGGCGCAGCTCGACGTGGATTCCGGCATGCCGGACCGGGTTGCGCGAGCGCTGGTGATGCTCGATCGTGCCATCGAACTCGATCCGGGTTATGCGCTGGCGCATGGCAATGCCGCGATGTGCCATCATTGCCTCTTCCTGCGCGCCGGCCTGCAGGAAGCCAACCGTGCCGCTTCCATCCGCCATGCTCGCTCAGCGATCCTCCACGGACAGGATGATGCATCCGCCCTGACCCTTGCGGGTTTTTCCATTGGCATGGATGGACATGACCGGAAAGCTGCTTTCACCGCACTGGAAGCCGCACTCGCCATCAGCCCGTCATCTGCCCTGACCTATATCTTGGGAAGCGTCATTCTCGGATGGGGCGGAGAAGCAGAGCGGGCCATCGAGTGGAGCGAGCGGGGCATGCGGCTGAGCCCATTTGACTCATGGGCTTTTGCCGCATTCGATGCGCAAGCGATGAGTCATTTGCTGCTTGGCCGCTATGATGAAGCCTGTCGCGCAGCCTACAAGTCTGTTCAGGCCAATCCCGCACACAGCATCACCCATGTGCAATTGGCTGCCGCCCTGGCCAAGCTCGGCCGGCTGGAAGAAGCGAGGGCAGCCGCTGCGCGGGTGCTTGAGCTGCATCCAACGTTTCACTTCGGCCGCCAGTTTGCAGGCGTCGACTGTGCGCCGGCGCTCGCGCAATGCCTTGGTGATGCGCTACGTGCTGCCGGCCTGCCGGAGTAGCGCGCATCGACCCTGCCGGCGCCTTCGACGGGGTCCGCGTTCGGATCCCATAACGAGCAGATATTCGGCGCCTTGAAAGTAATTTTCAGCAACAGAAGCGAGATATGTTTCCGGATAATCGCAGATCGGCTTCGCAGAACTTACGGTTCTGAGATCGAGTGAGAATATAGTCAACTTTCTACGGCGTTGCTTCGGCTAAAGCGCCGGCGACGCGATAACTGGGCCCTGCCGTCCTCGATTACGTGATTGCGGCCAAGATAGCGTGCAGCATTCTCAGTTATCGGTGGTCGTTTTGTACCAGCCCACACCGCCGAAGGTAGGCCCGTGTTCTGCATAAAGAGACGACTGCGTGCCGGATCGACCGCACGTCTGCGCAGTGACTGTGAACAGACCAAAAATGGTCAACAAATTGTTAGTCATGAGGCTTGCGCGCCGCGATATTAACTGCTTCAGAGGAAATAAATAAGAATCTACTTTGCAAGTAGATGTGATTTCGTCTACCTAGTGGATGAATAAGCCTGGAAGTATATTAGCAAAGTACTGTTTTTGGGGAAGGGTACTATTTTGGTTTATAGAAAACGATTGATTGGGGCGATCGGCATTTCGGTAGCCATTAGTTCTTTATTGAGCGGCGCTGCTTACGCTACGACATTGCAGCAGGCAATTGACAAGACAATGAAGACCAACCCGCAGATCATGGAGGCTGCCCAGAATAGGGAGGCAACCGAGTTCCAACTGCGGCAGGCGAGGGGGCTTTATCTGCCGTCGGTCGATCTGGAGTCGGGTTATGGTCGCCGTAGGCTTTCGGATGTCACGTCGGGAGCCCTGACGCGTAGCACGGATTACCTAAATCCGGCCGACGTCAGCTTGACGATTACGCAGACGTTGTTTGACGGCGGCGACCGCAAGGCACAGAAAGATAAGCAGGCGGCTCGTGTCGACAGCGCATCCTTTCGCGTCCAGCAGCGCTCGGAAGCCTTAGCGCTTGAAGTGACCCAGGATTATCTCGAATATATGCTGCAGACGGAAATTGTCGCGGCCGCGGAAAAGAACGTCGCCTTCCACAAGCAGATGGTCGGTAACATCGAGGATAGCATTAAGGGCGGGGCCCTTACCGATGCCGATCGTTATCAGGGCCGCGAGCGCCTGCAGGCGGCAAATGCCCGTCTTCAGGAAGCCAAGCAGGAACTGGATGCGACGAAGATCCGCTACCTTCAGGTCGTCGGCGAACCGATCAGCAATGCCCAGCGTCCGGCCTCCGTGTCGCATTACCTGCCGAAGACGCTGGATGATGCTGTCTTCATCGCCCAAAAGAACAATCCGCAGATTTCCTCCGGCAAAGCTGACGTGAACGCCGCGGACGCCGATGTCCGCGGTTCCAAGTCTGCCTTCCTGCCGAAGCTGGACCTTGTCGGCAGCGCCCGTATCGGTGACGATGTGGACGGCAACAAGGGCAACACCAACGACGTCCAGGTCGGTGTCGTCGCCAAGTGGAACCTCTATCACGGCGGCATCGATACCGCCCATCAGCAGGAACTGGTCCGTCGCGCCGCCGAACAGCGTTATGCGCTGAGTGAAACATATCGCGAGGTCGATCAGTCTGTTCGTTCCGCTTGGAGCGAGCGTACCAATCAGGCCCAGCTCGCGCGTATCCTGGACGGGCAGGAAAAGACAAACGCCCAGCTCGTGACGTCCTATCGTGAGCAGTTCAAGGTCGGTCAGCGCTCCCTGCTCGATCTGTTGGATGCCCAGAACACTCGCTTCAACACCGAGGTTTTGGCCAAGACGGCGGACGTCGCCTCGCTCTTTGCCGAATACAAGATCCTTGCCGCATCGGGCAGTTTATTGTCGACGATGAAGCTGAAGCCGGTCGATCAGGCAACGCCTTATGCCCGTGATCAGTTCAGCGTGTCGTCGAACACGGCTGATCCCGGCTATACCAAATACGACTCGCATCAGAAGCCCGGCCTGCCGATGGATCTGCTCGAGCCGATTCGCTAATCGTCGCGATCCGGATTGGATAATACTCCATGTTGAACGTGGCACCTGAGGTGTCTGCGAGCGTACCGCTGCAGACGTTTAAATCGGCATTTAAATCGGTCGCTGCGTTTTACGGTCGCCCGAGCTCCGACACAGTGCTGTTTTCAGGCGTTCCGGACGAGGTTCTGGAGGCCATGGAGCAGGACGACGTCGAGCGACTGTCAGAACGCGTCGGCCTGCAGGTGCTGCAGCACAAGGAGCGCGATTGCCGGCTGGGTAATTTCGACTGTCCCGCCATCGTCACCTTTGCTGGTGGCGGTGTGCTTCCATTGCTTGAAATCGCCGAAAATGGCTCCTACGTCATCGATATCGCGCCAACAGCGGGGACGCCGCTCCACCTGACGCGGGATGAGCTTGCGGCGCTCAATCCGCAGGCCGCCTTTGCCTTCACGCTCTACTATCAGAATGCTTCGGAAGAAGCGCGCGTCGGTCATGCGATGGAGATAGAGAAGCGGCATTGGCTGGCAACGACGCTGGTGCCCTACTGGCGCACCTATACTCGTGTCATGCTGGCGGCGCTGTTTATCAACATCATCGCGCTGGCCTCGCCGCTCTTCACCATGAATGTCTATGACCGCGTGCTGCCAAACAAGGCGTTCCCAACGCTTTGGGTGCTGACGATCGGCATTTCCCTGGCCTATCTGTTCGATTTCCTGCTGAAGACGGCCCGCGCGGCGCTGATCGACTATGCCGGCCGCAAGGCGGACTTGCGCCTTTCGCAACTGATCTTCGACAAGATCCTGAATTCGACGCTAGCCTCTCGCCCGATGTCGACAGGCGAATATGCCAACCGCGTGACGCAATATGAATTCGTGCGAGAATTCTTCACCTCGAACACGATCGGTGTGCTGATCGACAGCCTCTTCGTCATCATCTTCCTGATCGTCATCTATATGATCGCCGACTGGCTGGTGGTTATTCCGGCTGTCGCTTTCGTTCTGTCTGTCGTGATCGGCCTTGTGGCCCAGGCGCAGATTGGCAAGCGCATGGCGGCTGCGACGAACGAGGCATCACGTCGCCAGTCCATGCTTGTCGAGACGATTTCGACGATCGAGACATTGAAGAGCCTTCGAGCCGAAGCGACCATGCTACGCCGCTGGCAGGAGCTGACGAAATATTCGAGCCGCACCAGCGAGGACATCAAGCACATCTCGTCGAACGCCATCAACTTGACGATGTTGCTGCAACAGATGGTTAGCGTGTTCATCGTCGTGGCGGGCACCTATGAATTCGCCGATGGAAAAATTGCCATGGGCGCGATCGTCGCCACCGTCATGCTGGCGAGCCGTGCCGGCGCGCCTTTCGGACAGATCGCCATGACACTGGCGCGTTTCCGCCAGGCCACCATGTCGCTGCGCATTCTCGACAAGATCATGGAACAGCCTGATGATCGACCGTCGACTGTCGGCTTCGTCAACCGGCAGATCCGCAGCGGCGGATTCAGCTTCCAGAACGTCTCTTTCCAATATCCGGGTTCCGATCAGGCGGTCATCAATCAGTTGTCCTTCACGGTCACGCCCGGGGAGAAGATCGGGATTATCGGCCGCATCGGTTCGGGCAAGACGACGCTCGGCCGGTTGCTTGACGGGCTTTTCCAGCCTACCAGCGGCCGCGTGCTGATCGATGGCGTCGATATCCGCCAGTATCACATGGCAGAGGTGCGCGCCGCCGTGGCTGTCGCCGGCCAGTCGTCTGACCTGTTCTCCGGCACAGTGAAAGAAAACCTGCTGCTCGGCAGGGCCGATGCCAGCGACGAGGAGTTGCTGGCCGTCTCGCGGATGACCGGTGTCGAGGAGTTCGTCGCCGTTCACCCGCGCGGTTTCGACATGCCCGTCGGCGAGCGCGGCGCGAACCTTTCGAATGGCCAGAAGCAGGCATTGACCATCGCCCGCCTGCTCCTGACCCGGCCGAAGATCGTTTTCCTCGACGAGCCCTCGGGGGCCATGGATCTGGCGAGCGAACGGCACCTGATCAACAAGCTGACAAATGCGTTCGGCCCGGAAACGACGGTGATGGTGGCAACCCATCGCCACAGCATGTTGGAGCTGGTCGACCGGCTGATCGTCATCGACAAGGGCCGCATCATTGCCGATGGACCAAAGCACGCCGTCATCGAGGCGATGCAGCGCAAGGCGGTGTCCTGATGCGTAGTCATCGCCACAATATCCACGACAATCCTCCGCTTTTCGCCCGGCTGATCCTCGGTATCTGTGCCTTGATGATTGCCGCTTTCATTGCCTGGGCGGCCTTGGCCGACATCGACGAGATCGCACGGGGCGAGGGGAAGGTGATACCGGTATCGAAGACGCAGATTGTACAGTCGTCCGAGCCCGGCATCGTCCAGCAGATCAATGTCAATCTTGGCCAGGTCGTCCATAAGGGCGATCTTCTGGTCCAGCTCGACAACACCACGACACAATCGACGCTTGGTGAGTCGGTGGCCAAGGCCCGCGCTCTCGGTGCCAAGGTCGAGCGCCTCGCCTTGGAGGAGGCCGGCACCTACGACGCGCAATTTATCTGTCCGGCCGATATTCTGGCCACCGCCAAGGACGTCTGCGATAACGAGGAAAAGCTTTTCGAGGCGGATCGCGCCGCCTATCAGAACAAGCTTAATGTTCTCGATCAGCGTTTGAAGCAGCATCAGAACGAGCTGGACGAGGCCCACGCCAACATAGACCGTTTGACGCAGAATATCGCCGGGGCTCAGAAGCAGTATGATCTTCTGAAGCCGCTCGGCGAGAAAAAGCTCGTCGCCGAAACTGAAATCCTGAAAGTCCAGCGAGACCTGGTCGACCTGCAGGGTCAGCTTAAAGTCTATGTCGAAAGCCTGGATCGCCTGCAGGCAGCCATCAAGGAAGCGAATCTGCAGGTCAACGACCTCGGGTTGCAGCTGCGCCAGCAGGCATTGACCGACAAGGGGCAGGCATTGTCGGAGCTGTCCGTCGTCGACGAGACGATCCGTGGGGCTTCCGACCGGGTCAAGCATACCGATATCCGTTCCCCGGTCGACGGCATCGTCAATACGCTGGAGGTCAACACGATCGGCGCCTATGTCGACGCCGGCAAAGTCATCGCCGGCGTCGTGCCGACAGCCGACAATCTGCTAATCGAGGCGAAGATTTCACCGCGCGACGTTGCCTTCGTGCGCCTCGGCCAGCCGGCGGTCATCAAGATCTCGGCCTACGATTTCTCGATCTTCGGCGCGCTGGATGGCGCGGTCGTCAACGTCTCCGCCGACAGCCTGGTCGATAAGGACAAGAACGAAACCTATTACCTCGTGCGCATCAAGACCGACAAGTCGGAGCTGGAGCGCGACGGCAAGCGCTATCCGATCATCCCCGGCATGGTGGCTTCGGCCGAGATCATGACCGGCCGCAAGGCGATCCTTGCCTATTTGATGAAGCCGATCAACAAGGCGCGCTCCGAAGCGCTGACAGAACGGTGAGGGCGGCGATGCGCAAAGGAGCCGGAAAGGACGAAGTCACGACGATGGCCCGCAGCGAAGCCTTGCCATCCGTCGATGGTGACGAACTGGAGCCGCGTTTCCGCGCCGTGACTGGCGGCGGTGAGCGTCGCGGCATCCGCTTGGAGCGGATCTATTGGGACGGCCTCGGACGGATGTCCGAAGCCGGCGGCATCAGCATCGGCGACCTCGTTTACCATACGGCGACCGATATGCCGGAAACGGGCAATCTCGCCTCGCTGCTGCGCGTTCTGAGCTTCAAATGGGCGCTGAGCCGTCTGGACGCCATCGAAGATGTTGCGTCGCTGACCAATCTCAACGCAGTCCTTCAGGCGTCGCCGACGCCGGCGGTGGTGTTGACGCGGGAGCGCGGGATCAAGCTCTTCAACGATGCCTTCCTGAAAATGCTGCGCCACCGCCTGCCTTTGATTGATGACGTCCAGCAGACGGCGCGCACCCTGCGCTTTTCCATCGACACCCAGGTCGAGGAAGTATTCTCCGTCCTATCGAGCAATCGCGGCAAGACGCTGAATACAGGCTTCAAGATCGGCCTCGGCTCGCAATCGCTGACGGGCCAGATCAATCTGGCACTGGCACCGACGCACGAGGCCCCGATGCTGATGGGCTATATTTCCGTTTATTGAGAAGTCGTCACGTTCGTTGAGCGCGGCATTCGCCGCGGAACGTCGAAAAGGCGAGCCCGATTAGTGGATCTCGCCTTCGCCAGGGGCCACCTTGGCGAGCGGCATTGCGGCGACAACCGCTTTCGCATGAGGATCGCGGGAGCCGTGCAGATAGCCGCGGCCGGCGACGATCGAATAGAGCGGCAGATATTCTGCAATGCGCCTGTCGGACAAAACCTCATCGCGCATGTTGTCGAGGATGAAATAATTGCCGTTGACCGAGACCGAGAGGACGGCGTGGTAGAAATGCCGCTGCTGGTCAAAGAGGATGACCAGCGCCATTTGGTCGAGATCGACGCCTGCATTGTAGAGGGCGGCCATCTTTAATATGGCAAAGTCCTCGCAGTCGCCCTGCTGGTGCGACAGGGCCTCGCTCGGCTTCGCCCAGTAGTCCGTCACATGATAGGTATCCATGTCGCTGGCGTAGCGGATGGCATGGTTGACGGTGAAATTGATGGTGTTGATCTTGTCGCGGATCGAGGCGCCGGCAGCCTTTGTCTCGGCAGCCGCGACGGCAGCTGCGGCTGTATCGCATCCACCAGCGCTGCAACCGAGCGCTTTGCCGGAACGGATCTCGGCGAGCGGGCCGGCAAACTTGTCGAGCGCCGCAAGATGCTTGAAGGGGATGGCGACTGTTCCGAACACCGAGTCGCCCATTGGGGTGTTGGTCGGCTGTGCGGGACGTGCCGGCTCGAGCACAGCTTCATCATTATGCGGAAGACCTGCGGGCTCGACGGCGAGGCTCTGGCTCAGCGCGGCAAGGTCGAGGCCCTCAATCGCCTTTGCTGTGTTTGCGGCGGTCGGCGCAAAGAGATTGATGACCGTGTCGAACAGCGGATCCGAAAGCAGGTTGACGACCGGGCGGACGGTATCGCTGGTCGCCGCCAGGCAGGTGGTTGATGACGACAGACCAAAGGCAAGGGAAGCTGCAGCAATCGCTGCAAGTATAACTTTATTGTTCTTGCGTTCCATTGGTGCATTATTCTCCCTGGTTGAGAGAATAATGCGCCATACCTCTGAATACGGCGTTCGGAAGCGTAGATAATCTAAGTATAAATTAAGCGATCAAATAAGTATAAAATTCAACCGGGTTTGGTGGGAAACCATTAAGGATGATGCCGTCAGGCGCACAAAATGATCCAGCATGGCGCTGCAACTGATAACACAGCGCGGCGCGACAGTGCGCGCTATGTGCACTGCGCTCGATGCGATTGCTCAGCTTCAGAACGACTGCGAGGGCTGCGCGGCGACCTTCAGCTTGCCGCCGTCGATCGTATTGATCACCATTTTGCGCTCTACCATGCCGGCGGCATTGAAGCGGAACAGCCCGGTCGTGCCGCGGAAGCCGACCTTGTTCATCAGGTTGGCGGTGGTGATGGCTTGCGGGCCCTGGGAACGGATGAGGCCGGAGGCGATCGCCATAGCGTCGTAGCCATAGGCGCCGGAGGTTGTCAGCGGATGGTTGAAGTGGCGCTGGTAGCGCTCGGCAATTAGCCCGCTGCTTTGCGTGTCGTCCGTCGCGACAAATGCACCAGCCACAGCCGACACGGCATAGATTGATTGGGGCCATCTGTTGGTGCCCACCACCGCCTGAGCGGGAATGGCAGCACTGCGCACGGCACTCGCTACTGCGCCGATTTCCGGCGTGTTACCGAGAATGACCACGATCTCGGCCGACTGGATAAGCGGCCGGTTCTTGGTAAGGATATCCGCGGCCTGATCGCTTGTGTTGTAACGGCCAAGGCCCATGAAAGTGTTGCCGCTGTTCCAGATGGCGTTGCTCAACCTGGTGCTGTCGGATGGAGAAAAATCCGCAGGCACCAGCGCCGACACCTTCTTGTGACCTCCGGGACCGGCCGCCTTGACGCCCTCGGTCGCGCTATCGATTTCGTCCGAAGCGAGGTTGAAGACATCGCCACCGGTCGAGGCCATAGCACTCGCAAGGTTAAGCAGTGGCGGGCGTTGGGCGGGGGAAATGGCGGCAATGGCAGCGGTCTCGGCCGGCGGCAGATAGCTGACGATCAGCGCGGCATTGCGGCTCTTGGCCGCGGCGACCTGCGCCGCGATTCCTGCAGGGCCCTGGCCGACATCTTTTACACGCAGCCGAACCTGATTGCTGCCGAGCTCGCCGACGCCAAGCACTGCCCCGTCACGCACGTCGCGAGCCGGACCTTCGTAGAGACCTGCTGCGCCCTTGCGCATCAGCAACGTAATTTCCGTGCCGCTGTCGCCGCCGTAGGTTTCATCGATGGCGGTGGACGGCATTTTTACGTCGTCGTTCTTGCTGTTGCTGCTCAGGCCAGCACCGTTCATCTGGCATCCGGCGAGGCTGGCGCAGAGGACAAGAACGGCACCGCCTGTTGGGCGCCGGTGCTGTCTGCGCCGCAGCCAATCAGTCAAAAGGCTCAACGAAAGGCTGATCGCAAACGGCACAACTCACTCCCCCGATTCCCGAACGCAGGCTGCGACAGCCTATGGCGGCGCATTTGCACACAGCGGCTGACGGAAAGTCAAGCGGTATACTTAAGGAGTTGTTTGGTTGTTGAGTTAACCATGGGTAAATATATCTGCGGTCGTGCATAACCGGCTATATCTGTGAGGTTAACGAAGTATTGCAATCACCCCGCTCTCGTAATTGATTGCCGTCAAATTACGAGACACCGGGAGTTAGACTTATGGAAGATTCGCGCATTTCGACGGTAGACCACGAAGCGGTTTCGAACGATCTCGTATCGGGCGACCGGAACGAAGGCCTTGCAGCCGACATCAATGCGTCTCGGCCGTTGTCGCAGAATGCTGATGTCGCCGCGTTTGAGGTGGCACAGGCCGCCGAGCAGCAGGCGAACGGCAAGACCGAGCGCCTTGCCGCCAACGAGCCGCAAAACGCCGATGCCCGTCAGCCAATCCAAATCGTGCCCGACAATGGCAACGTCGTCCACCTGCCGCCGAACACCTCGATCGACGACATTCACGTCGAGGGGCGCAACCTCGTTCTCATCCAGGCCGACGGCACGCGCATCGTCATCATCAACGGCGCGCTGCACGTCCCGACCTTCCTGATCGGCGAAGTCACGCTGCCGCAGCAGGCCATCGTCGCTGCCCTGCAGCAGCAGGGCATCAACGTCGCCGAAGGTCCTGACGGTTCGGTTCACGCCGGCAATAGCACGGATTCCGGCCACCAGTTCACTGACAGCCAGGCCCCGAATGCCCGCACGCCGCTTAATCTGATTGGTCTGCTCGGTCCTGGCGACATAGGTGGCAACGGGAACGGCGGCAATCTGTCTGGCACCCAGACTCGCGTTCCCTTTATCCTTCAGCAGGCGACCGAAACAGCTTCGCTGATCGAACGCGGCAGCAGCACTGGCGCCTTCCTCACGACAAGCAGCACCGGCCGCTTCGGCTTCGGCGGCAATAATGCCTCGATCACCACTGTCACGCTGGTCGGCGAGGCAGAAATCACCAGCAGCGGTACGCAGCAGCTATCGGGCCTGACCTCCGGCGGCGTTCCCGTTGTCGTCACCCAGAGCGGCCAGACCGTCACCGGCGTCGCGAATGGCGTCACTGTCTTCACGCTGGTATTCAACGCCTCGACTGGCGCGTACACCTTCACCCAGCTCGCTGCCCTCGACCATCCCCGCGGCGCCAATTCGGCCAGCGATGTGCTTGAACTTCAATTTCGGTATACGGTCTCCGACACGAGCGGCCATACGGTTTCGGCTGTCGCAACCGTCGATATCACGGACAGCGTGCCGGTTGCGGCCGTTGGTACGGCGGGTTCGGTTACCGAAGCAGCTCTGTCTGCTGGTAATGCAGCCCTGACCCATGACACCGGCGTCGCGACCGCCACTGGTTCACTTAACATCTCCTGGGGCGCTGACGGCGGCAACACCGACAAGGGCGGCCTCGGCGATCGCTCGGTCGCTTTCACCAATGCCACGGTTTCGGCGACGGGTGAGGACAATGGCGCGCTGAGCTCGCATGGTCTGGCCGTTCATACGGCGCTGCTGGCTGATGGTACGCTGGTCGGCTACACCGGCGAGACTGCTCCGACGGCAACCTCCGCAACCAACGTCGTCTTCTATGCTACGGTATCGGATACCGACAACGGTCACTACAACTTCACGCTGGTGCAGTCGCTCGATGATGCCAAGGGTTCGGACGCGATCACGCTGACCTTCGGCTATACGGCAACTGATTCCGACGGCGATACAGCCGCGAACACCTTCACCATCACCGTCGCTGACGACAAGCCTGTCGCTGCGACCGGCGATGCAGGCTCGGTCACCGAAGGCGCGCTGGCGAGCGGCAACGAGACCCCGCATGTCGAGACCGATGCCATCACCACCGGCTCGCTCAATATCTCCTGGGGTGCTGATAACGCCAACACCAACAACGGCGTCGCCGGCGACCGGTCGGTCGCCTTCACCGATGCCTCGGTTGCGGCGACGGGCCAGGACGGCGAAGCGCTGAGCTCGCATGGTCTGGCCGTACATACAGTACTGCTGGCCGATGGCACGCTGGTTGGCTACACCGGCGAGACTGCTCCAACGGCCGTGACGAATGGCGAGGGCGGGGTTGGCTCGAACATCGTCTTCTATGCGACGGTCTCGGACACCGACAACGGCCACTATAACTTCACCCTGGTGCAGTCGCTCGATGACGCCAAGGGTTCGGATGCCATCACGCTGACCTTCGGCTACACGGCAACCGATTCCGATGGCGACACCGCCGCAAACAGCTTCACCATCACCGTCGCCGACGACAAGCCTGTCGCTGCGACCGGCGATGCAGGCTCGGTCACCGAAGGCGCGCTGGCGAGCGGCAACGAGACCCCGCATGTCGAGACTGACGCCATCACCACCGGCTCGCTCAACATCTCCTGGGGTGCTGACAACGCCAACACCAACAATGGCGGCGCCGGTGACCGCTCGGTTGCCTTCACCGATGCCTCGGTCACGACACAGGGCCAGGACGGCGAAGCGCTGAGCTCGCATGGTCTGGCCGTTCATACGGTACTGCTGGCTGACGGCACGCTGGTCGGTTACACCGGCGAGACCGCTCCGACGGCCGTGACGAATGGCGAGGGCGGGGTTGGCTCGAACATCGTCTTCTACGCGACGGTCTCGGACACTGACAACGGCCACTATAACTTCACCCTGGTGCAGTCGCTCGATGACGCCAAGGGTTCGGATGCCATCACGCTGACCTTCGGCTACACGGCAACCGATTCCGATGGCGACACCGCCACGAACAGCTTCACCATCACCGTCGCCGACGACAAGCCTGTCGCTGCGACCGGCGATGCAGGCTCGGTCACCGAAGGCGCGCTGGCGAGCGGCAACGAGACCCCGCATGTCGAGACCGATGCCATCACCACCGGCTCGCTCAATATCTCCTGGGGTGCTGATAACGCCAACACCAACAACGGCGTCGCCGGCGACCGGTCGGTCGCCTTCACCGATGCCTCGGTTGCGGCGACGGGCCAGGACGGCGAAGCGCTGAGCTCGCATGGTCTGGCCGTACATACAGTACTGCTGGCCGATGGCACGCTGGTTGGCTACACCGGCGAGACTGCTCCAACGGCCGTGACGAATGGCGAGGGCGGGGTTGGCTCGAACATCGTCTTCTATGCGACGGTCTCGGACACCGACAACGGCCACTATAACTTCACCCTGGTGCAGTCGCTCGATGACGCCAAGGGTTCGGATGCCATCACGCTGACCTTCGGCTACACGGCAACCGATTCCGATGGCGATACCGCCACGAACACCTTCACCATCACCGTTGCTGACGATAAGCCTGTCGCTGCGACCGGCGATGCAGGCTCGGTTATCGAAGGCGCGCTGGCGAGCGGCAACGAGAACCCGCATGTCGAGACCGATGCCATCACCACCGGCTCGCTCAACATCTCCTGGGGTGCCGATAACGCCAACACGAACAACGGCGGCGCCGGCGACCGGTCTGTCGCCTTCACCGATGCCTCGGTCACGACACAGGGCCAGGATGGCGAAGCGCTGAGCTCGCATGGTCTGGCCGTTCATACGGCGCTCTTGGCCGATGGCACGCTGGTTGGCTATACCGGTGAGGCCGCTCCGACGGCGGTCATGGATGCCAAGGGCGCGGTCGGCTCGAACATCGTCTTCTACGCGACGGTCTCGGACACCGACAACGGCCACTACAACTTCACGCTGGTGCAGTCGCTTGATGATGCGAAGGGCTCGGACGCCATCACGCTGACCTTCGGCTACACGGCAACCGATTCCGATGGCGACACCGCCGCAAACACCTTCACCATCACCGTCGCCGACGACAAGCCTGTCGCTGCGACCGGCGATGCAGGCTCGGTCACCGAAGGCGCGCTGGCGAGCGGCAACGAGACCCCGCATGTCGAGACCGATGCCATCACCACCGGCTCGCTCAACATCTCCTGGGGTGCCGATAACGCCAACACGAACAACGGCGGCGCCGGCGACCGGTCTGTCGCCTTCACCGATGCCTCGGTCACGACACAGGGCCAGGATGGCGAGGCACTGAGCTCGCATGGTCTTGCGGTTCATACGGCGATTTTGGCCGATGGCACGCTGGTCGGCTACACCGGTGAGACCGCTCCGACGGCAACCTCCGCAACCAACGTCGTCTTCTATGCTACGGTATCGGATACCGACAACGGCCACTACAACTTCACGCTGGTGCAGTCGCTCGATGATGCGAAGGGTTCGGACGCCATCACGCTGACCTTCGGCTATACGGCAACCGATTCCGACGGCGATACCGCCGCAAACACCTTCACCATCACCGTTGCCGACGACAAGCCTGTCGCCTCCACCGGCGACGCAGGCTCGGTTACCGAAGGCGCGCTGGCGAGCGGCAACGAGACCCCGCATGTCGAGACCGATGCCATCACCACCGGCTCGCTCAACATCTCCTGGGGTGCCGATAACGCCAACACCAACAATGGCGGCGCCGGCGACCGCTCGGTCGCCTTCACCGATGCCTCGGTCACGACGCAGGGCCAGGACGGCGAAGCGCTGAGCTCGCATGGTCTGGCCGTTCATACGGTACTGCTGGCTGACGGCACGCTGGTCGGCTATACCGGCGAGGCCGCTCCGACGGCGGTCGTGGATGCCAAGGGCGGGGTTGGCTCGAACATCGTCTTCTATGCGACGGTCTCGGACACCGACAACGGCCACTACAACTTCACCCTGGTGCAGTCGCTCGACGACGCCAAGGGTTCGGATGCCATCACGCTGACCTTCGGCTATACGGCAACCGATTCCGATGGCGACACCGCCGCAAACACCTTCACCATCACCGTCGCCGACGACAAGCCTGTCGCTGCGACCGGCGATGCAGGCTCGGTCACCGAAGGCGCGCTGGCGAGCGGCAACGAGACCCCGCATGTCGAGACCGATGCCATCACCACCGGCTCGCTCAACATCTCCTGGGGTGCCGATAACGCCAACACCAACAATGGCGGCGCCGGCGACCGCTCGGTCGCCTTCACCGATGCCTCGGTTGCGGCGACGGGCCAGGACGGCGAAGCGCTGAGCTCGCATGGTCTGGCCGTACATACAGTACTGCTGGCCGATGGCACGCTGGTTGGCTACACCGGCGAGACTGCTCCAACGGCCGTGATGAATGGCGAGGGTGGGGTTGGCTCGAACATCGTCTTCTATGCGACGGTCTCGGATACCGACAACGGCCACTATAACTTTACGCTGGTCCAGTCGCTCGATGACGCCAAGGGTTCGGACGCCATCACGCTGACCTTCGGCTACACGGCAACCGATTCCGACGGCGACACCGCCACGAACAGCTTCACCATCACCGTCGCCGACGACAAGCCTATTGCTCAGACGATTGACAACACTGTTTCGCCGCTGAATGACGATGCTCAGATCGGCGGAAACCTGGATGCCAACGACGCCAACGCGCATAGCGTCTCGGGCGCTGCCGGCGCCCTGTTCAGCGCTGGCGCCGACGGTTCTGCAAGCGTCTCGATCGATCAGTCCAGCCTTCCGGCTCTGAAGACGATCTATGTCGACGCCAACGGGTTCGCACAGCAGGAAGACGTTACCTGGGGCAAGCCGACGGTTTCCGGCGGTGCGACAACCTGGGTTGCTTCCAGCGCCAATCACGACACCGTCGCCACGCTGACCATCAATGCCGATGGCTCCTACACGTTCAGCACCAGCGCGCCGCTCGTCCACCCGACCTCCGGCACGACGGAAGAAAGCTTGTCGCTGACCTTCACCTTCACGGTGACCGATGGCGACAATGATACATCGACCGGCTCGCTGACTCTGCATGTTACGGATGACGTACCGCTGGCAAATACCGTCACTGTGACCAGCGTGACGCTGAACGACGACGCGCTGAAGGGCGGAAATCCCGACACGGTTGGCGTAACCGATACCGACACGGTCAGCGGCACGTGCGGCACGCTTTTTTCGGGCGGCGCCGATGGCGTCCATCAGGTGACGCTCGGAGCGACGACGGATTTCAGCGCCATCTATACCGGCAAGGACGGCTTTGCCCATGTCGAGTCGGTCGTTTGGGACAGCCCGACGACGGCGGCGGGCGGCGAGACGATCTGGATCGCGACGGGCAAGGACAGCGGCCAGACGGTCGCGACCCTCACGATCGGCACGGATGGTTCCTACAGCTTCACGCTCAGTGCGCCGGTCGTCCATGCGGCCGCGGAAAATACGCAGGATCTGACCTTCAACTTCACCGTCACCGATGGTGACAGCGATACGGCCAGCGGCTCGCTGACGGTCACAGTCAAGGACGACGCACCAATCGCCTATAAGGTCGATGCCACCTCGACGCCGCTCAACGACGACGCGCAGGCACATGGCAACCTGGACGGCGCCGCCGACGCGAAGACGATCAATGGCGACGCAGGAGCTCTGTTCTCCGCCGGTGCCGATGGCGTCAAGGGCGTGTCGATGGACAGCCTGCCGACACTGAAGGCGATCTACCTCGACAGCCACGGCATCGGCCACCAGGAAGCCGTTTCCTGGACGTCGTCTGCGGCGAACGGTGTGACGACCTGGACGGCAACCGGCGCCTCCAGCCATGCCACCGTTGCAGTTCTGACGATCAATTCGGACGGTTCCTACAGCTTCACCGCGGATGCGCCGCTTGTTCATTCGACGTCGTCGACGACCGAAGACAGCCTGACGCTGAATTTCGGCTTCACGGTCACGGATGGCGACGGCGATACAGCGAAGGGCTCGCTGGCGATTGCCATCACGGACGACGTCCTGGTTGCTTCCGGCACGACCGTTGCTGTCAAGGCCGACGAGGGCGACATTTACAATCTCCTGTCGCATGGCAACAGCGCGCTCGATGGCACGCATGACGGATCGTCTTCGCAGCCGGCACTGTTCGGTTTCGGCTTTGCGGCCACGGTATCCGGCTCCGTTGCTTCCACCGTTTCCTTCGGTGCCGACGGCGCAGCGGTCGGTGGCGGCTTCAGCTTCACCGCCAATGCGGCGTCGACGCTTACCGCTCTGCATCTGACTTCGGGTGGCGAAGCGCTCTCCTATGCGGTCGTCAACAACGTGATCATCGGCTATGTCGATAATGACCACCATAGCGGCTACAACCCGGTCCTCGACCGCCCGGTCCTGTCATTGTCGCTGTCTGGCAACGGCAGCTTCACCTTCCAGCAGTACGATCAGCTCGACAACGTCGCTGGTCCCGGCAACGACCTGCGCTCAGGCAATAGCTCGATCTCGGCCATCGACTTCGGTTCCGTCATCCAGGCGACCGACGGCGACGGCGACAGCGTGACGCTGACCGGCGCTTTGAAGGTCACCATCGTCGATGACACGCCGAAGGTCGATCTGGCCCTCACGGGCTCGATTACGATCGACGAGAGCGGCAGTGGCGACAACGACGTCAACGCCAGCAATGCGGTCAAGAGCCTGTTTGCGGGCATCACCGGCGGCAACGATCCCGATATGTCGACGGTCTACGCTCAGCACAACGTCGTCTCGCCGGCGGTCTCGATGGGTGCCGACGATGCGTCGGGTACGACGAGCAGCCTGACGCTTCATATCGACAATGCCGACTCCGGCTTGACGACGACTGCTGGTCAGGCGATCATGCTCTCGCAGCTCGCCAACGGCACGGTTGTTGGCAAGATCGCCGACGGCGAGATCGCCTTTGCGATCCGCCTCGACAACAGCGGCAAGGTCAGCATCGCCCAGTACATGTCGCTCGCCAACCCGAATACGTCGAAGTCGGACGGTGATACGGTCGATCTCACCGGCAAGCTCTCGGCGGTGCTGAGCGCGACCGATAGCGACGGTGACACCGTCGCCAAGTCCGTTTCCATCGGCAGCAGCATTCGTTTCGATGATGACGGCCCGTCGATCGGCGGTGCCGTATCGGCAAAGACACTTGCCGAGCATGACCTTCTGACGAATTCGGGTTCGCTGTCGCCCTCCGGCATCAGCACTGGTGCGGTTGCGCTCAATCTCGCCTTCGGCGCTGACGGCCCGGCCGCCCATGCTGCTACCTTCGTAGCGGGTTCGAACGGCAGCTATTTCACCGCAAGCTACAGCAATAATCAGACGCTTGATGCGACCAAGCTCAGCTCCGGCGGCCATGCGCTGTCCTACTCGCTCAGCGGCGACGGCATGACGCTCATCGCCTACACCGGCAGCAATGCCGCCGACCAGTCGAGCTGGGTCTTCAAGGTTGTCCTGTCTCAGGACAGCGGCCACGCCAGCGGCGCCTACGACTTCACGCTTTACAAGTCGCTCGACGACGTCAACGGTCAAAGCAACCTCTCGGATATCAAGCTGACCTTCCAGGTTGCCGGACATGACGGCGACGGCGACACCACGAGCGGCACGCAGAGCTTCTCGGTCGATTTGATCGACGATGTGCCGACGCTGGTTGATCATGCCTCGGTTTCCGCGACCGTCTCGGAGACGGCGATCAATGCTCCCTTGGTGACGACGGGATCTTACACCGTCGATTTCGACACGGTGAACCCTTCGGCTGCCAAACTGACGGTCAGCGAGGGCAGTGTCAGCGACGGCCATGTGGAATCGTCGTCCAAGGGGGGCGATATCGTGCTCGTATCCAACACGGGGACGACCTTTGTCCTCGCCCAGATGGATATAGGTGTGTTTGACCACAAAGGCGCGTCGTCCAAGACCGTCACGATCATCGGCACCGATGCCAATGGCAACACCTATTCGGTGACGACTACCGGTACGACCTTCTCGGCCGCCGGCACGGCGCTCGAAGGCAAGCAACTGACGTCGCTCGAGATCGATCCGCATGACAACTCGCTGACAGTCACGGTCGACAACATCCATGTCACCGACACGACCACGACGCCCACAAGCAATCCTGCTGAGACAACGCTAGATCTGACCTCGCTCGTTCACGCCAGCGCCGACAGCCCGTTGACCTGGTCGGTGAACACGGTTGCCGCTGGAACGTCTTCCGGGAACCTGACGGGCGGTACCGGGCTGACCTACAACGGCACGGCCATCACGCTCGCCAGCACGGATGGACACACGATCACCGGCTCGGCCGGGGGCGTCACGGTCTTCACGTTGACTGTCGATCCTGCGAGCGGCCACGCCACATTCGGCCTTTACCATGCGATCGACGGCGGCAAAACGCTGCCGCTCGACTTCTCGAAATACGTTACGGCGACGGATTTCGACGGCGATGCTGTCACCCTGGGCAGCGGCTCCGTCACCATCGTCGTGCAGTCGGCCACGGACAGCCTTCCGACAATCAATTCGGCCGGCCTGGTATCAAGCGTCAGCGAAAGCGGCTTGCCGGGTGGTACGGGGGCGGCTGGCGTCGCCAACGTCCATTCCGGTAGCATCGCAATCACTGCAGGCGATGCACCTTCGACGGTGACAATCGCAGGCCATACGTTCAACGTCGGCGCCACAATCGCCAATGGCGATACCAATGCCACCATTCATGGTGCCTACGGAACGCTGCACATCCTCAGCGTCACTACGACGGCCATCAACTATACCTATACGCTGACCAGCACCACGAGCGGGGCGAGCAACCACGACGCCTTCTCCGTCACAGTCAGCGACGCGCCGATTGACGGTGAAAGCCAGACTGCCACTCTGACCTTCAACATTACCGATGATAAGCCGATAGCAAGCACCATTCTGGTCGGATCGATGCATGAGAACGACAGCAGCGCGACCTTCGCACTGGCTTCCGGAACCATCGCCTTCGGCGCCGACGGAGCGGCCCAGAGCGGGGCAATCCATGTCGACAGCGTCAGCGCCAATGGAGATCTCGCCGGGTCGACGCTGAGCACGTCCATGGTCACGATTGACGCCGGTCATGTGACCGTTGCGCCGGGCAGCGCACTGGATGCCCTGCCGCTTGGCCACTCTTCGATACTCTCGATCGGTTATACCGTCACCGACGGCGACGGCAGCAAAACCAACGGCACCTTCACCATCAGGGTCGACGGCGTCAACCATGCCCCGACCACGGCGGACGGAAGCGTCTCCACCGGCGAACATGCGGCCTACTATTTCTCGTCGAAGGATTTCGCCTTCAGCGATAGCATCGACGGCAATACCCTGAAATCCGTCACCATCACCAGCCTTCCGACGGGTGGGACGCTTTATCTCGACGGGACGGCCGTCACGGTCGGTCAGCACATCGCCGCGAGCGCGCTGACAACACTTCACTTCACGCCTTCGTCAGACTTTGCCGGCGCGACCGAAACCGCGAACTTCGGCTTCACGGTGCAGGATAATGGCGGCACGGCCAATGGCGGTGCGGATACGTCAACCGCCCATACGATGACAGTTACCGTGACTGCCGTTGACGATGGCACGGCGAAGGTCTCGATTGCCGATCAGACGACGCATACCGGCAATGCGGTCGTCGCAGGCGATACGCTGAACGCGGCGATCGCAACAGACGACCCGGATCACGGGCAGTCCGGTCTGACCTATGCGTGGAGCTGGGCGGACGATCAGTCCCATACGGTTCTCGGAACCGCATCGTCCTACACGGTGACGAGTGCCGATGTCGGGCATTCGTTGATCTTGACGGTGAGCTATACGGATGGCCAGGGCTTCAGCGATGTCGCGACGCAGACGACGTCCGCTGTCATCGCTCCGACGGTCTTCACTCCGACGATCGATGCAACGCCACTGTCGGAGGCCAATCTTTCGGGCGGCTCCAACCCGCAGCCTTCTGAACTGACAGCCACGGGCAGCATTGCGCTGGGCACCCTGGATAATCCGCACATCACCAGCGTCGCGGGTGCCGACGGCGCGCCGGTAAGCGTCGATCAAACGGCTCCGGACAGCCAGACGACGACGATCCACGGTTCCTACGGTGATCTCGTAATCGACGCGAACGGCGCATATACCTACACGCTGCTACATGCTGGCTCGAACGCATCGGGAGATACGGATCAGTTCACCTATACGGTGACGGACATGAACGGCAAAACGGCTCAGGAGACCCTGACGTTCAATATCGCCGACGACGCGCCGACGCTGACCGGTACAGGGATTTCCGCAACCGTCTCCGACAATGGCGTGGTGACGGCCGCCGAACACTCCGCAACGACGACGGCGGAACTGACCTCACTGGTTAACTCTGGTGCCGACAGCCCGTTGACCTGGTCGGCGAACGCCGTCGCAGCCGGTACCTCCTCCAGCACTCTGACAGGCGGCACCGAGTTGACGTACAACGGTGCGGCTATCACGCTCGACAGCACGGATGGGCATACGATCACCGGCTCGGCGGGAGGCGTCACGGTCTTCACTTTGACCGTCGACAGCAGCGGCCACGCCACGTTCGTGCTTGACCAGACGATCGACGGTGCCAAGGACCAGACGCTCGACTTCTCGCAATACCTGAAGGCCACGGATTCCGATGGTGACTCGGTGACGTTGGGTACAGGCGCCTTCACCATCGCTGTGGACCATGTCAATCACGCGGCAGAGATCGGCGGCGCCGATAGCGGCGCCGTCACGGAAGACCTCAGCGTTTCCGCCGACGGCTATCTGCAGGCAAGCGGCACGCTGACGATCGACGATGCGGATCGGGGCGAAAGCAAAATCCAGGCGGCGACCATAAACGCTGACGGCACGCATCTTGGTACGCTGACGATCGGTGAGGACGGTAGCTGGACCTACAAGGTCGATAACAGCCTGTCAGCCGTGCAGAATCTGGGTGTGAACCAGAGCACGACCGACAGGTTCACGGTCTCCTCGGTTGACGGAACGACCCATGACATCGTCGTGACGATCAACGGCACCAATGACGCGCCGACGATCTCGATCGCCGGCGGCGACAGCGCCAGCGGTGCCGTGACAGAGGCCGGCATTGGCATTGCTGACGACAGCACTCATAACACGGTTTCCGGCCATCTGACCGGGGCGGATATCGACAGCCCGACACTGACGTGGTCGGTGGTTGCGGACAGCGGCCAGACTGCCAATGGGAGTGAGTCGGTCACCGGCACTTACGGTACGCTGAGCGTCGGCGCGGACGGCACCTGGACCTATGCCCTGGATCAGTCGAAGGCCGATTCGCTGAATACTTCAGATCATCCGCAGGAGAGCTTCACGGTTCAATTGAGCGACAACCAAGGCGGCATCACGACGCAGACGGTCGTGGTGACGGTCAACGGCACGAACGACGCGCCGACGATCTCGATCGGCAGCGGCGACAGCGCCAGCGGTGCCGTGACTGAAGCCGGTGTTGGTGTTGCTGACGATAGTGCTCACAACACGGTTTTCGGCCATCTGACCGGGGCTGATGTCGACAACACGTCCCTGACTTGGTCGGTGGTTGCCGGCAGCGGCCAGACTGTCAATGGTGGGTCGGTCACTGGCACTTACGGCACGCTGAGTGTCGGTACGGACGGTACCTGGACTTACACTTTGGATCAATCGAAGGCCAATTCGCTAACGGCTTCGGATCATCCGCAGGAAAGCTTCACGGTTCAGTTGAGCGACGGCCAAGGCGGCGTCACGACACAGACCGTCGTGGTGACGGTTAACGGCACAAACGATGCGCCGACGATCTCGATCGCCAATGGCGACAGCGCCAGCGGTGCCGTGACAGAGGCTGGTGTTGGCGTTGCCGACGACAGCGCTCACAATTCGGTTTCCGGCCATCTGACCGGGGCTGATGTCGACAGCACGTCGCTGACGTGGTCGATAGTCGCGGGCAGCGGCCAGACCGTCAATGGTGGGTCGGTCACTGGCGCTTACGGCACGCTGAGCGTCGGTGTGAATGGCACCTGGACCTATGCCCTGGATCAGTCGAAGGCAGATCCGTTGACGGCTTCGGATCATCCGCAGGAAAGCTTCACGGTTCAGTTGAGCGATGGCCAAGGTGGCGTCACGACGCAGACGGTCGTTGTGACGGTCAATGGTACCAACGACGCAGCCTCGATCTCTGGCACGGCGACCGGTTCGGTCACCGAGGACGGCCAGTTGACGGCAAACGGTGTGCTGACCACTGCCGATGTCGACAATGGCCAGAACCATTTCCAGACGCCGACATCGCTGACCGGCACCTACGGCACGTTCACCTTCAATGCGACGACCGGTGTTTGGGGCTACACGCTCAACAATTCTGCATCGAATGTTCAGGCATTGAACGGCGGGCAGGCAGTTACGGATAAGTTGACTGTAACGTCCGCAGACGGGACGGCTTCACAGGATATCGTGGTGACCATCCACGGCACCAACGAGTCGGTATCGGCACCGAGCATCAGCCGTGTCGCCGACAATGTCGGGTCGATCCAAGGCAACCTGGCTGATGGTGCGGTTACGGATGACACCAATCTTGGGATCCGCGTCAGCCTGACCGGAACCGGTGCTGTCAGCGGTGATACGGTGCAGCTATATAACGGCACGACCGCACTCGGCTCGGCGGTCACGCTGACGGCGACCAACATCAGCAATGGATATGTCGACATTACCACGCCGACGCTGACGAACGGATCGACTTATAACTTCCGTGCCTCGCTCACGGATGCGGGCACCACCAGCCCGCTGTCGACGAGCGGCGCCTATGATATCAAGATCGATACGACGGCGCCGACAGTCGCCATAACGCAAAGTAGCTCCGGCGGAACGAACGTCCTCACCTTCACCTTTAGTGAGGCGGTGTCAGGGTTTAACGTGTCAGACATCGTGGGCAGTGGCAATTATACGCTCTACAACTTCATGCATGTTGGCCTGAACGGTTCCGGACAGGACGTCTACACGGTGAATTACACCGCCGGCAATAACGGTTGGAAGTCTGTGTGGGTTGCAGGAAGTAGCTATACGGACCTGGCCGGCAATTCCGGAGCGGACGGCTTCTTAACCGCTTTCAAGCCCGCCGGCACCTCCGGCGAGGCCATGAACCTCGCGCTCTCTGCGCCGTCGGATCATGTCGGCGCGGTCACGTTGACCGTTGCTGGCCTTCCCGCCGGCTGGGTGCTCAGCGAAGGCACGCATAATGCCGATGGCACCTGGTCCGTGGTGACGAACGATCCGTCGTCGCTGACGGTCACCTCGCCCGATGGCGTCACCGGCGCACTGGTTCTTCAGGTCACCGAGACCTGGATCAATGCCGATGGCTCGACCGGCACGGCCTATGTGTCCGACAACATCGAAGCCTATGCCAAGGGTGCGCCGATTTTTGCCTGGTCGGGCGACGATACGCTCACCGCATCGAGCGGCAACGACACGCTGGTCTTTGCGAACACCATCGGCACCGACGTCGTGCACAACTTCGATACGGCGCATGATAAGATCGATCTGGTCGGCTTTGCGGGCTTCTCAAGCTTTGCGGACGTTCAGGCCCATCTGTCGACCGACGCGTCGGGCAATGCCGTCATCACGCTCGGCGATGGCGAGACCATTACCTTGGCAGGCGTCAGCGCCGCGGCTCTTACGGCAGACGACTTCCTCTTCAACGAGACCGTGGTGACGCACAATACTGGCGACATGGTGCTTAGCGACGGTGCGCTGATGCCATTCAGCGGCACGCTCGACAACACCGGCAGCATCCATCTCTCTTCGACCGGCAGCGAAACGGCCTTCGAAATCGTGCAGCACGGCCTCACGCTGACCGGCGGCGGCACGGTGACGCTGTCCGACGATGCGGCCAACGTCATCTTCGGCAGCGGTGACGCGGTCACGCTGACCAACGTTGACAACACCATCTCCGGTGCAGGCCAACTTGGCGACGGTCACCTGACGCTGGTCAACGAAGGCACGATCATTGCCGACGGCAGCCACGCGCTCGTCATCGACACGGGTGTCAACGCTGTGAGCAACACCGGCACGCTGGAGGCGACCGGGACCGGCGGCCTCGACATACACAGCAGCGTCATCAATGATGGCGTGTTGTGGGCGAATGGCGGCAACATTAATCTCGAGAGCAATGTCAGCGGCAGCGGCACGGCGCTGTTGTCGGGCCACGCTGGCCTCGAAATCGGCGGCTCGTTCAGCCAGGCGATTACGTTGAGCACGGATGCCCAGGCTACGATCACCATCGACCACGCGGCCGCCTTCACCGGCACGATCGCCGGCCTCGACGGCAATGACACGCTGCGGTTCGGCGACATCTCCGCCGCGACCGCCAGCTTCTCCTATGCGGAAAACGCGGCGAAAACCGGTGGTGTGCTGACCGTCACCGACGGCACCCACACCGCCAGCATCGGTCTCACCGGCGACTACTCGGCCGGCGACTTCTCGCTCGGTCATGATGGCGACTATGCCGAGATCGACTTCGGCCACCTCTACGGCACCGACGGCAACGACACGCTGACGAGCGGTGGCGGTTACACCATGACCGGCGGCGCCGGTGCGGATACTTTCGTGCTCGATGCCCAGGCTCTGCACAACCTCAACATGGCTGACGTCATCACCGACTTCAGCCCGAAGGGAGAGGGCGATAAGCTGGATGTTTCGAACCTGCTGAACGCGCTGGTCGGCGAACATCCGGGCATGACCGAGGCAAGTGCTGTCGCGTCGATGACGGCAGCGGTCGACACCGCAACCAATTCGACGAAGATCAGCATCAACACCGGCTCGGAAACCCATGTGGTCGCCACGTTGCAGAACTACGCGCCGACAGGCCACGATGCCGTCCACGTGCTGTTCAACAACCACGAAGAGCAGCTTGCAACGCATACGCAAACCGCCGGCGCCTGACGCCTTTCCGTCGGCATAGAAATCTCAAGCGGCGCGTCTCGGACGCGCCGTTTTTATGAAAGCCACAGCGATGTGTCGATCGTGAAGTGTGTCCTAACGGTCGGTACCGATTGGAATGATACCGCGCGGGCGAAGGATGGTTGTGGATAGCTCAACCGGATTTTGTCACCCGCCATGTATCGAAACTTCGCCACATGGCGGCGCGAGGTCTTAAATCCCTGACCCGTCGAGCTGCTCAACGTCGTCACCTTCCCAGGGGGAGGGCATCGAGGTGCGCTGGAGATTGGCCGAGGGCATCGGCATCCAGCACTTCAATTCCGGCTCGGCATATTCAACGATGCGGCCGGGCGAGGAATCAGAGGCGCGCCAGCCTTCTGCACCGAACTGATCGCCATTCGACCAATATGCGAGATCAACTTCTGCCGGCCCCTGTTCGGACGGGCGGATCGTGACGAGGATCCGGCTGCCGTCTTTCGGTGCGCTTGCCATGTGGCGCCAGCGGTCTGGCTCATCCATCTTTTTCCTCCTGCCTTGCTGCCGGCTACAAGTGTCGCTTCGCCATCGAAAACGGTCAACCCAAACTTTGCACAAGCCATCCTCTATCGATTGATTGTCCGTGCCTCCGCATCTGCGTGTCGTGCCTGCTCTATAAGGGGCTTCACATGGTCTTCAGCCCACAGCGCCAGTTCACGCAGGACCGGGACCAAGGTTTGGCCGAAGGGCGTGATCGAATATTCGACTTTGGGCGGCACCTGCGGATAAATCGTGCGCGTGATGATGTGATCGGCCTCAAGCTCGCGCAACTGCGTCGTGAGCATCCGCTGCGTCAGTCCCGGCAGCAGGCGTCCGAGTTCACCGAATCGTTTCGGCCCGTCCAGGACATGAAAAATCAGAATGGCCTTCCATTTGCCGCCAATGATGTCGAGTGCTGCTTCTACCGGGCAGTTGGCATAGACCTGATGACGTTGCTTGCGCATGATGTTCCACAATTTGGCGATTTGGGACAGTAGCTGCGCTATTTGTGCGTACTGTCCAAGGACACGGAAATCCTATTAATGGACGGCTCTTCCGCAACCGGGAAAATTTTAAAGGAGAGCAGATGTCACAGTCTCATGCCGTCGTCGAGTTGGAAAAAGCCGCAATGGCGCGGTGGTGCAATGGGGATCCCGATGGGTTCCTTGAACTGTCATCCCGCAATGTCACCTATTTCGATCCCTTTATTCCACGCCGCATCGACGGGCTCGATAATCTGCATGCCCATTATGATACCATTCGAGGCAAGATATTTGCCTCGCGGTACGAATTCCTCGATGTGCGCGTAGAGGCGGTCGGCGACGTTGCGATTTTGACCTATCATTTCCACTCGTGGGCCGGCACGGAAGGGGCGATGCGCTGGAACTGCACTGAGGTCTTCCGGCACGAGCCGCAGGGGTGGAAAATCATTCAGACGCATTGGTCGTTTCAGGGGCCGCAATGAGCCTGTGGGCAGGATGCAAAACGGGCCGGCATGACCGGCCCGTCCACAATCAGTCCTGCTCGAGCGGCGCCGGCACCGCGGTCGGCGAAGCCTGTCGTCCAAGCCGGTCGGCGACCAACATTGACAGCATCATTTCCACCAGACCATTGGTGGCACCCTTCTCGCCGGAGCCACCGCCGACCTGGATCTGCGGCACGAGCGGCAGCTTGCCGTTCTCGATCGCCTCGGCGAAGCGCATGAGCACCTGCGAGTTGAGCTGATAGTCCGGCCCGCCGAAGGCCGCGACCTTTTTCTCGGTGGCTTCGGCTTCCGCCAGGCCGACGGCGCGCACCTTCTCTGCATCGGCAAAACCGGTCGCCTTGATACGTTCGGCATCGGCAAGCGCAATGGCCTTGATCCGGTCGGCCTCACCGAGACCGGCGAGGCGCACCTTCTCGGCCTCTGCCTTGGCCGTGACCTGAATGGTTTCTGCCTGCTGGCGGGTGCGGGCGAGCTGCGCTTTACCCTCGTTCTCGCTGATCTCGATGGTGAGTGCTGATGTCGTGATCTTGGCCTGCTGTTCGGCGAGCGCTTCCTTCTCGCGCAATGTGCGCTCCTGGATCGCAGCCGCTTCCTGCAATTTATAGGTCTCGACCTTTTCAACGGCGATCTGGCGCTCGCGCAGTTGGATCAGGATCTGCTCTATGCTGTTCTGGCCATTGTTGGCGCGCGGCGTACCGATCAGCACTTCCTGCAGTTCGAGGCTGTAGGAGGCAAACTTCTCGCGCATTTCATCACCGGATTTGCGCTGGATTTCGCTGCGTTCCTGCAGCAGTTGGATCAACGTCTTGGTCTGGGCGATATTCTTAAAATAAGCCGAAACCATCGGGTCGAGCGTCTGTTCGACCAGCCGTTTGATGTCCCCGAAACGCTGCACGACGAGGGGCGCCTTCATATAGTCGATATGCACGACGACCGAGAGCGGCAGCACGGGTTCGAACGCATCCTTGGTGATCAGCGACACTTCGGAGAGATTCTCGTCCAGCCTGTGCTCGCCGAACTGTTCCCTGGACCATTTGAGCACGAAGTTGGTGGTCGGCACGATGACGATATTGCCGGCATAGGTGTTGAATGCATATTTGCCCGGCAGAAGCGGCGTTGACCAGACGCCGCGTGCGCCCGTCTCGACCAGTTCGCCATGGCGATAGGACTGGCCGGAAATATCCGCGCCTCGCCGGCCGGTATAGGAGACGACGACACCCACTGTGCCAACATCGATGATCGTCTTCTCGACGAGTTCGACCGTTGCGAAGATGCGGTTGAGGAAGTAACTGCCGTCGGCAAGCACCTGCAATTGGCGGCCGCGATAACCGCCGGCATCGAGAAACTTCTCCGGGTCCTGGAAATTATTGTGAAAATTCGGATCCTTCGGGTCGTTGGCAACGGTCGGCGCGATGATCTCGCCATCCGGCAGCGCCGGACCGTCGTGAATAGTGACGATGCCGATCAGGTCCTCGGCGTCGTGGATGACGACGGGCACAAATCCATCCCGTTCGGTGATCAGCGTGGACATATCCGCAAACAGCTTTTGTTCCGACGAGCTCAGGTTTACGGCGTGGGTCGATTGTGCCGTCAGCACGATGAACTGCGCGAGATTGATGGCATAGGTGCCTTCGCGCAGGATCTTGCGCTGCGGACCCTTCTGGCCGCCCTTGAGGAGAAAGCCGCGCACGTCCTGGAAGTCATCGGCTTCGATATTCGAGGCGAGCGTCTGGGTCGGCGGCAACGACTTGCCGTCACGCGCGAAGACGTAGCCGATCTGGCCTTGTGGAATGGTCACGAGATTGGCGCGATGCATCGAATACTGGAACGGCATGAAAAAATGCAGGCCGCCGCGCACGACTTCCGGCTGGAACCCGGCTTCGCCGTTGAGTGCAATGAAGCCATTCTTGACGGAGCCCCGAAAACTCCACAGCTTTTCGAGGATGCCGAGCCTGTCGTTGGGGATATAACGGACCAGGCCGCTCCACCGGAACAGGATTGCCAGCACGATGACCGCGACGGCGATTTCGATCGCCATCCATTCCATCGGGCTGAGATATTGTAAGGATTCCATCTCTTCTCTCCTATGGGCGCACGGGTTCGTCCATCCGACGGCCGCCCGGTTGGTGTTGGTTGTAAGACGGGGAGATTGCGCGCGGCTTTACGCTCGACGCATTAAGGGCGTGTCGAACGCTTGGGCTGCTCATTTGTCTGGGAAAATGACCGCGCGTCCCGAGTCCCCACTGAGGGACGGCGTGGTCGTGAGTGATCTCACATCGGTGTTGCCTTGATAGACATAACGATAGAGGACGTAAGGATTGCGCCTATAGGTTTAAAGACGATCGATACGGAAATCGGATAAGTACTTTCAAGGATTTCGGTATTTCGAGCATTCAATTCTACTGAATTAGACCATTTCGGTTGATCGTTTCGGCAGACGTTTCCTCTGTCCCGGCTAGGCGACGGTGAGGAACATATAAAAATCGACGGGAAATCTCATGCCGAAGGTCCGGATGCACGGAAAATCGATGGCATCCCTGCGGTGAGAGGGATACCTAGCACCTGGCGAGCCTTGCTGCAGTCCCGTCAGAAGCGATCATTTCAGCGGATGTCTGCCAGGCGCGACCGGGATGACCCGCAAGCTTCGGATGGCCCGCTTTGAACATCTACTGTCGGAGTCTGTCGCACGGCACATCGAAAACATTGCTAGACCCGGCCTGATACAGTCAATTTCAATGTCGTTAGAAACGAAGAGGGGTGAAAATGTCAGCGTTTCCCGAAAAAGCGAGGGTAGTCATCGTTGGTCTCGGAGGTATCGTTGGTGCGTCGATCGCGCATCATCTGATCGAACGCGGTTGGGACAACATCGTCGGCATCGATAAGTCGGGCATTCCTACTGACATCGGATCCACGGCGCATGCCTCGGATTTTTGCTACACCACCAGCCATGACTATCTCTCGGTCTGGACAACCCAGTACTCCATCGATTTCTTCGAAAAGCTCGGCCACTATGCTCGCATCGGCGGTCTCGAAGTCGCTCGCACCGGCGATGACGTTTGGATGGAAGAAATTAAGCGCAAGGTGACGTCGGCCAAGTCTTTTGGCACGCGCGCCCATCTCGTGACTCCCTTCGAGATTAAGAAGATGTTCCCGCTGATCGAGGAAGATCAGGTCATGGGCGGCATGTTCGATCCGGATGCGGGCCTCGTCGTTCCACGCTCGCAAACCGTAGCCGGCAAGTTGGTTGATGCCGCGGAGAAATCCGGTAAGCTTCAGGTGTTCGGCAATACGCCGGCCAAGTCACTGATTGTCGAAGGTGGCCGCATCAAGGGCGTCGTAACCCATCGCGGCACTATCATGGCTGACCATGTCGTTGTCTGCGCTGGCCTATGGGGTCGCCTGATCGCCGAAATGGTTGGCGAAGATCTGCCGGTCATGCCCGTCGACCACCCGCTGACGTTCTTCGGCCCCTACAATGAATTTGAAGGCACGGGCAAGGAAATCGGCTATCCGCTGCTGCGCGACCAGGGCAACTCCGCCTATATGCGCGACACCGGCGACCCGAAGACCACCGAGGGCGGTCAGATCGAGTGGGGCTACTACGAGAAGGACAATCCGCGCATGTGCCATCCGCGCGAATTGCTCGAAAAGCACGAGGCACGCCTATCGCCCTCGCAGCGCGACCTGGACATGGAACAGATTCTCGAGCCGCTCGAGCGCGCGATGGAACTGACACCGATCCTCGGCGAGCTCGGCTATAATGAAGGCCACTCCTTCAACGGTCTCCTGCAGGTGTCCGCCGCCGGCGGCCCGTCGTGTGGCGAGAGCCAGAAGGTGCGCGGCCTCTGGTACTGCGTTGCCATCTGGGTCAAAGACGGTCCCGGATATGGCAAGTTGATTGCCGACTGGATGACCGATGGTCGCACCGAGATCGACCACGCCAGCATCGACTATTCGCGCTTCTACCCGCACCAGCTCGAAGAGAAATTTATCGAAGGCCGCTGCTACGAGGCCGCGCAGAAGATCTATTTCCCAGCGGTCCATACGCGCGAACCCTATGCTTCGGGCCGCAACGTCAAGCGCTCGCCTTTCTACGAGCGCGAAAAGCAGCTCGGCGGCTATTTCATGGAGCTGGGTGGCTGGGAGCGTGCTCACGGCTATGCCGCCAACGAACACCTGCTGGAGAAATACGGCGACCGCGTTCCGGTTCGCGAAAACGAATGGGACAATCGCCACTTCTGGCGCGTCTCCAATGCGGAACATCTGGCGATGAGCGAGGATTGCGGCATCGTCAACCTCAGCCACTTCTACATGTTCGATGTCGAGGGGCCTGACCATGTCGAACTCATGGAATGGGTCTGTGCCGCAAAGATCGGCGGCGATGCCAATATCGGCAAGGGCATCTATACCCACTTCCTCGACGACGAGGGCATGGTGCGCGCCGACTTGACGGTCATTCGCATGGCCGATCGCTGCAGAGTGATCGACGGAGCGGACGCCGGCCCGCGCGATTTCCACTACATAAAGCGCATTGCCGAGGATAAGGGCTTCAACGTCACCGTCACCGACGTTTCCGAGAAATTCGTCACCATCGGTCTCTGGGGTCCGAACGCCCGCGCCACACTGAAGAAGGTCGTTGCCGATCCGGCAGGACTCGATCCCGAAAACTTCGCCTTTGCAGCGATCAAGCCGATCGTGATCGCCGGCAAGTCGGTCACTGCCTTCCGTATCTCTTATGTCGGCGAGCAGGGCTGGGAACTGCACATGGCGTACGAGGACGGCCTTGCGGTCTGGGATGCGCTGCGGGCAACGGGCGTCATGGCCTTCGGCGTCGAAACATATGCCAACTCGCGCCGCATGGAGAAAAGCCTGCGCCTGCAGAACGCAGACCTGCTGACCCAGTACAACCTGCTCGAATGCGACCTCGCGCGCCCGAAGGTTAAGGAAGCTGACTTCCGCGGCAAGGCGAAACATCTGGAGTACAAGGCACGCGACCATCAGCCGGCCATGCTCTGCACCCTCGTCATGACCGACAATGTCGACAGCAAGGGTGTTGCCCGCTATCCGCTCGGCAACCTCCCGGTCATGGATCCGGAAACCGGCGAGGTGCTGGTGGACGAACTCGGCCGCCGCTCCTACACGACCTCGATCGCCTTTGGCCCGACCATCGGCAAGAATATCGCGCTCGCCTACCTGCCATGGAGCCATTGCCAGGAAGGTCGCAAGCTTAATATCGAATATTTTGCCGAGACCTATCCGGTGGAGGTGGTTGGCATCGGTTACAAGCCGATCTACGACCCTGAAAGCCTCAAGCCAAAAAGCTAAGTCGAAGTGCTTGATCTAAGAGGTCATTGAAGCAATTGCCTGGCGCTCCCACATTTCGGCGGCGCCGGGCAAAGAATGCCTTTGTGCCGGGCCGGGCTCGCCCCGATTGTCCGGCTCGGGCGGTGCTGCACCGTGACATCGGTGCCCGATCGCGACACCAGCGAACTGCCCCAGGTAATCGCAGATACCCAATTCCGCTCCTATCCCTTCAAGATGGACTGCATCCACCGCTGGTAGTGGAGCCATATCCGGCCTGCCAGCATCCGACGGAGCTCAATGACCGGCGTCAACATTTCTAAACATATCTGAACACACAGCAACGCGATCAGGCGCTATCGCTGGTTCAAGTGACATCTTTCGCCTGCCCATTTTTTCACGAGAGAGATAATCTTGAAACTTGCTTCCAAAGCTTCGCTCGCATTCATCCTTATTGGGTCGGCGCTTGCCGGCTGCACGACGGCGGATCCGCTGGTTTATTCCGGATTGGCGTCAGCGCCGAATTTGCAGCCCAACCCCAGCGACCCGAGTGGGCGCGTTCCCTTCCGCTATCGGGGCAATGCCGATTGGAAGCAGTATGACAAGGCAATTATCGATCCGGTGACAGTCTATCGAGCCCAGGACAACCAGTTCATCGACACGAGCGAGCAGGACAAAGGCGAGTTGGCCAACTACATGCAGACCCGCTTCACCGAACAGCTCAGAACCCGCTTCGGCATCGTCAATACGCCGATGCCGGGAACCCTGCGGATTCACCTGACGCTTACCGGCGCGAAGAAGACGACGCCCGTCCTTGGACCGTTCTCGCATCTTGATGTCGGAGGTAACGTCTACAACGCGGTCCAAGCCGCCCGTGACAAGGAAGGATCGATGACCGGCTCGGTTTCATATGCCGTCGAGATTTACGACGCCCCGAGCAATCGTTTGCTTTCCGCCTTTGTCGCCAAGCAGTTTCCCGGCGCGATGAACGTGGGCGCGAGCTTCGGCGCCCTCAAGGCCTCGAAAGTCGCGATCGACAAGGGGGCTGAGGCACTTTTGGCGCAGTTTCAATAGAGCCAAATCCCTTATCTGCCGTTCAATGCCCGGTCGGAACACGTCTTAAGGGCAAGCGTGCCCCCGAGATCGTTCCGATCAGCCGCGGAGTGCGGCGGCGGGCGGCTGACGGTAAGCGAGGATAGCGGGTACGGACGCGATCGATGCCGCAAACGTCAGCAGCGCCGCCGCGAAGCCGATATCTTCGCGAAGGAATCCGACCGGCATGACGACGCCGCTATCCCCCGCCACGACCTCAGAAATTACCGCTGCCGCTGCATAGCCGATGCCGAAGCCCATGGCGACACCAATGGCCACCAGCGCGAACAGCTCCAACCAGACGATCGCAAACAGCGCGCCGCGCGGGGCGCCGAAAGCCCTAAGCGCGCCGATCTGGCGCCGCCTCTGCCCGACATGCATGACCGTCACCAGCAGCAGCGCCGCCGCCACTAGGACTTGCGACCCCACAGCGATCGCAAACAGCACCCGTTTCGCATCGCCAAGCGTCGCATAGAGCCGGGTCAGGACCTCGGCGGGGAACACCGCCAGCGTTGCACCGGCGCGGTATTGCTGCCTGAGCTTATAGGCATCGGCTATGGTCTTCGGCTTCACCAGAATTGCCGGCAGGCCGGGAACCTCATCATCCCACGTTTCATTCAACGGCGCATCCGGATCGATGGCATGATGCTCGTGCTCATCATGCGCTTCGGCGGGGTCTTCGTGATCGTCGTGATGGCCCATGCCGTGGATATGCCAGACCGCCTGGATCGGGACCAGTATGGCTCGATCCCAGGCCGTTCCGGTAGGTTTCAGGCGGCCGGTTACATGGTAGGCGAGTTCGGAGTGGGTATGTCCCCCTTCCTGCGCCGAGCCGTGCATCGGCTTGATTTCATCGCCCTGTTTGAGGGCAACGCCTGCGCCAATCACCGCCTCGCCTTCCTTTGCGAAAATTTTTCCCTCCGCCAGTTCCCCGGCGAGATTGTGCACCAGCGCCGTCGTCGTGCCGACGATCGGATTGCCCATGAACGAATCTCCGAAGCCGATCGGGGCCGCCCAGGCGACGCGGGGATCGGCGGCAAGCTTTGGCAGTAGCCCGCCATCCATTAATGGCAGCGGCGCGGCCTGCAGGAAGACCGAGGAAAGCACGAGCTGATTCTCGCTGCCGGCTGCGCCGATCACCAGATCGAATTTGTCGGCGGCCCGTGCGCTGCCGAGCCTGAGCGCCCGTTCCTGCAGCGTGACCGTCACCCCGAGCGCCACGGCAAGGGCTACGATCAGAACGAGCACGGCCGAGCCGAGCCAGAATCTGCGGAGATCGGCCAGGATGAAACGGATCATGCTGCATCTTCCATCGACCGGGTATCGCTGGCGATGCGCCCGAGGTTGAAGGTGATCTTGCGTTGGAGCCGGTTGGTCAGCCGCTCATCGTGTGAGACGACGATCAGTGTGCTCTTTTCCTGATCGGCGAGTTCCAGCAGCAGGCTGCCGACGGCTTCGCCGCTGTCGACATCGAGGCTGGCGGTAGGCTCGTCGGCGACAATAACGCCGGGTTTTTGCAGCAGCGCCCGGGCAACGGCAACGCGCTGCATCTCGCCGCGCGACATGGTCTCGATCCTTTGCTTGGGCTGCTTCAGACCTGCCCGCTTCAACAAATCATGTGCCCGTTCGACAATCTCGACGGATGCCGCGCGGGCAAGCCTTGCCGGCAGCAAGATGTTTTCGATCGCCGACAGGCCGGCAAACAGATGAAAATCCTGCATCACCAGACCGACATTGGCGCCACGCCAACGGTCCCGGCCGCCTTCGGAGAGCTTGGCTATGTTCGTGCCGCTCCAGTCGATGCGGCCCTGGCGTGCCCGTTCGAGCCCGGTGATAACGTTGACGAAGGTGCTCTTGCCGGACCCGGAGGCGCCAGTGACGGCCACGCGACCGCCGGCCGGAATCTGCAGTCGCTCGATCGTCAGCACCGGCGCGGCGAGCCCAGGAAAAGTGATGGAGATATCGGCGAGTTCGAGCGATAGCATCTTGTTCAGGCAATCCAATAGTTCGCTTCGCGCAATCTAAGCCGGCTTAAGAATCCGGTTTCCGGGTCCGTCCAGGAGCCGACTTCGAGCGTGCCGGCGACGGCTATCAGCGTGCCGGGTTGCACGAAGGTCTGCGCTTCTGAGAGATAGATGACGACAATATTGTCCGGCCAGTCGGCATCGGTCGAGCAGAAGGGGCAGATCGACATCGGGATTTCGGTCAGCACGAAAAATTTCGCTTCTGCCTTCAGCGGCGGCGCCATGAAGCCGCGCATCTGGATCTGTTGTCCGTTCAGGGACTTAACCTTGTCGGAAAATTCGAGGCCGAGCGCGCTGACCTTGCCGTAGAGATCGCCGATGGAGAGTTCGCTGGGCGAGGCGTGGCTGGGGCCTGCGGTCATGACCCATGGCGACAGGCCGATCATCGCAAGCAGGCTGCGGCGACTGACAACGGAACCGTAAAGAATGTTGCCCACCGCGCACCTCCTCGGAAATGGCCTCCCGGCGGCCAATGCCGCCCGGAGGTTTCTGGCAAATTACATAGTCTCTGCACCGAGCGCAAAGGTATCGGCGAGAACGCGGTAGACGTCGCTCTCTTCCATGTAGCCCTTGAACTCTTCCGAACCCGGACCTGTTGCCTGCAGCACGACGTCGTCGACGGCATGAACGGCCGTATCGGCATTGCGCGGCAGATTGCCTTCGCGAAGCACGGCGCCGGGAACATCCTTATACGCGCTGTTGGCGACGTATTCCTTCTTCTCGTTTTGAATTGCCGGCTCAAACGGACCGTCCATCTTCGGGCGGAAGGTTTCGTAATAGTCCGGATAATTGTTGGCGAAGATGGCGAGGCGGCGGCTCACGTCGACCTTGTCAGGGAAACCGTCGCCGTCCTTGTCCTCATAGTTCGGGAAGCCGGCATCGGCGTAGACGCCCACCTTCTCACGCATGTCCGTGCCCGGCTTTTCGTCATCGACCGTGCCGATGACCGAAACGCCATGCGTATGGTCGCCGGTGACGACGATCAGCGTATCGGGATGCGTCTTGGCGAATTCGCGCGCCATGCCGACAACCTGGTCGAATTCGATGGTTTCGAAGACCGAGCGCTCCCAGTCCATCGTGTGAGCCTGCTTGTCGATCGAGGCGCCCTCGATCATCAGGAAGAAGCCGTCCGGATTCTTGGAAAGCTGATCAAGCGCGACCTTGGCCATGTCCTTGAGGCCGGGCTGGTTCGGGAATTTGCCGACCGTGCCCTTCTTGAGGAATTCCCGATCCAGCGTCACGTCCATGTTGCCGGTGTGGAAGAGGCCCAGGATTTTGCCGGTATTGGTGCCGGCGGCGGCTGTCAGCTCGGACTTATCGGTCGCCAGCGCGTAGCCATCGTCCTTGAAGGTCTTGACCAGGTCCTTGTCGTCCTTGCGCTTGGAGCCCGGGACGTCCTTCGGCAGGAAATAGGCCGAGCCGCCACCGAGGATAACATCCGGCTTGGTGTTGAGGAACATGGCGGCAATTTCAGCCTTGTCGCCGCGCTTGCGCGTATGGGAAATGACGGCGGCCGGTGTGGCATCTTCGATTTCGGCAGTGGAAACGACGCCGATCGATTTCTTGGTCAGGCGGCGCACCGCTTCAGCGATGTTTTCGACACGCGGGTCGTCCAGCGAGTCCGGCGTGCGGTCGGCATAGACGCCAAGCGCATTGATCGCGGTCTTGTGGCCGGTCATGTAAGCCGACATGGTGTTGGCGCTGTCGGTGGCGATCGCATTGGTGGACGATGTGCCGATGAACGCCATGTGATCGAGGTCATCCATGAAGAGGCGGCCGTTCGCCTTGCCCTCGGTCATGCCTTTGGACATCAGGCGGGCAGCGGTGCGGTGGCCAACGGAGAGGCCGTCGCCGAGCAGAAAGATGACGTTCTTGGCCTTCGGGGTCGCGGAGGTGCCGAACACGTCCCAGGTAACGGCTTTCGTCTGGCCGCCGGCGCTGACTTCTACCTTATAGGTGCCTGCCTTGCCGATTTTGGCGGAGCGCAGAATAACGGCAGAGCCGAGGCTCTTGTCGTCCTTGCCCTTCTCGTCGGCCACGAAATTGAAATCGGCGCCGAGAACGGACTTGGCATCCTGGCCGTTGATGGTGATCTTCACGTCTTCCTTCTTGATGGCGCCGTCGAACTCGACCTTGAAGTCGAAAGGCGAGCCGACCAGGATCGTTGCACGATCGAGCGGATAGACGGTGGCTGCGTGGGAAACGCCGGCCAGCATGGTGGCGGCGGCAAGAGCGATTAGAGTTTTACGCATGGGAATCCTCGCGCGTTTGTGAAGTCACGTTACAGTGTCGTGATTAGCGGGCGATCGTGACACACGAATGACAGGCAGAAGGTAAGTGGTTGGACTTGCAGCGATATCAGTCTCGTCGCATCGGTGTCGCCTAAAGCATCTGCATGGAAAACCGCCATTCCAGGATACTTTCCCGAAATCGTCAACTATTTCAGCGAAGTAGTCGCGTCTCTGACGTTCCCGGGTCGGTAGTAGCAGTTGTCCGTCTGCTTGTCTGACCGGTTTATTCATCGCTCCGATCGCTTGTAGCCGTCGTATTTAAGCCAGCACTTGACATCGGCAGCGTTAAGGTCGAAGCCGCATTTGGCCGCGCATGCGCGGCCGTTTTTGCGAGGATTCGGGGAATGAAGACCAAGACGGCCGTGGCCAATACCGGAAGCCTGATCATGACCGGTGTCGTGCTGATGTTGCTCGGCGATCTGCTCTTTGCGTTGAATGATGCGATGGGCAAGTGGCTGGTCTCGAGTTTTGCCGTCGGTCAGGTGCTGGTGATCCGCTCGTTCGGAGCTTTTGTCGTGCTCGGACCGATGATCGTGAGACAAGGGCCGATGGCCTTGTTCCGCGTCGAGCAGAAAGGCCTCCAGTTCATGCGGGTGGCCATGGCGACTGGCGATGTCGGCCTGTTCTACGCTGCCGTCGCCTATCTGCCGCTCGCAGATGTGATGACCTTCTATATGGCCGGGCCGATCTATGTTGCGGCGCTCTCGCATTTCTTTCTCGGGGAAAAGATCGGCTGGCGCCGTTGGCTAGCCGTTCTGGTCGGCTTCGCTGGCGTCGTCATCGCGCTGCGTCCCTCCACAGCGATGCTGTCGCTTCCATCGCTTTTCGGTCTCGCGGGCAGCTTAGCCTTTGCACTGACGCTGGTGATGAGCCGCTATCTGCGCTCGACCAGCGACACGACACTCGTGACCTGGCAGACGATCGCCGCCCTTGCCACCGGCATCGTCTTGAGCATCGGCCACTGGCGGCCGGCGACGCCCATCGATTGGCTCGGCATGCTACTGCTTGGCATCGTAGCCTCTTGCGCGCATCTGCTCATCACGCGCTCGTTGAAGCTCGCACCGGCATCGCTGCTCGCGCCGCTGCAATATACGCTGCTGCTCTGGGCGATTGTGCTGGGCTACATCTTCTTCAACGATATTCCCGATATGCAGATCATCATCGGCGCCGCGATCATCGTCTTTGCCGGTCTCTTCATCTTCCACCGGAAGAACCTGAAGGAAACGGTCCCGGCCGAGGCAGTCCCGCCCGACGGCCATTGAAGGTTATGCCGGCTCATATTAGCGTGAGGCCATCGGTTTGATGCCGCTCGACTATGAGACCGCATGATTGGGCGCTGCTGATTCAGGTCAAATAGCCTGCAGCGTATGGTTCCTGGTCATCGATAACGTGAGTTGAGACCCCCGTAATATAGGCACGGCCTTCAACGCTTGGAATGACTGCGGGTATGCCGGCGTCCAGGGTTACATGACGCTCGATCCGTCCTTTGAATATGGAACCGATCAAGCTCTCGTGGCTGAAAACATCGCCGATCTGCTGCTCTCCGCGTGCTGCCCGGAGCGCCACGCGTGCCGATGTGCCGGTGCCGCACGGTGAGCGATCAATGATTTTGGGGGTCGCGATGACAACTGCGCGCGCGTCGGCGCCCTTCATAGGCGCGCCGCACCACATCGTGTGATGCGCCCCCCGTATGCTCGGATTGTCTGGGTGGACGACATCGATGACGCTGGGAAGTAGCTTGACAAGGACCTGCGCCATTCTTCGCAACTCTTCGGGGGAATAATCCGCACAATCTCCAAAATTCCGCTGGCTCTCGACTATGGGATAAAAATTTCCACCATAGGCGATGTCAAAGACGATGAGGCCGAGATCCGGATGGTTCAATTCGACGCCTTCGGCAAGAACGAAGGAGGGTACGTTGCTGAAACGAACCCCGCTGACTTTCTCACCCGTCTTTTCATATCTGGCCTCAACGACTCCGGCAGGCGTGTCCAGGCGGACAAGGCCGGGTGTCGCCGGTTCAATCAATCCCTTTTCGATGATGAAAGTAACCAACCCGATCGTCGCGTGACCGCACATTGGCAGGCACCCTGAGGTCTCCAGGTAGAGCACGCCGGCGTCGCAATCGCTTCGGGTGGACGGAACCAGCATCGCTCCCGACATCATTTCGTGGCCCCTGGGCTCACACATCAGGCCAGTGCGAATCCAATCGTGGCGGGCGATGAAATCCAGTCGTCTCTCGCTTTGCGTCGCGCCTACAAGATTTGGCTGTCCAGAAGTTATTAGCCGCACGGGCATGCCAGCCGTGTGACCTTCAATGCAATCGAACGTGTAAATGGTCATGTTGGTCACTTCAGTTTAGGGCGTTCAGTTACGCCTCTGATAGCATATTTTGCAGATTGTCGGTCAAATGTCGACATAAATATTGCTTCAAATGTGACCTGCCTCTTCGTGAAATGTCGATTGACATTTTGTTATTGTCGACATTAGATCGACGGATTCTAGATTTGATAAGTGGTTCAGGAGCCCACGCATGAATGAGAAAACCGGCGCCAGAGCACCACTCGCGGTGGTAACGGGCGGAGCAAGCGGGATTGGAGAGGCGACGGTTCGGAAATTTGCCGCGGCCGGCTGGAGAACAATTATCGCTGACATCAATGCTGATCGCGGCAGGAAAATCGCGGACGAATTAACGTTGCAAAACTGCGATTCTCGGTTCGTCTATCTCGATGTTACGGATGAAATGGCCGTCGAAAATTTTTCAGAATCGGTATTTTCCCAAGACGGTGCTGTGGAGGCACTCACCAACTCAGGTGGCATCTTGCAAAATGCGACCCGATTGACGTCCATGCGCGTCGAAGATTTTGACAAGATAATCGGCGTCAACCTTCGCGGAAGCGTTTTGACCGGCAGAGCCTTCGGAAAGAGAATGGCTGAGGCTGGACGCGGCGTGATTATCAACATGTGTTCGCTGACAACCTTTCAGGCTCATCCGCAACCTGCATATG
Source organism: Rhizobium sp. NXC24 (assembly GCF_002944315.1). Taxonomy (NCBI): domain Bacteria; kingdom Pseudomonadati; phylum Pseudomonadota; class Alphaproteobacteria; order Hyphomicrobiales; family Rhizobiaceae; genus Rhizobium; species Rhizobium sp. NXC24. The sequence goes on along the minus strand of NZ_CP024314.1, from coordinate 1,938,802 downwards.
CGATGAGCAAGGCTGCGCTAAGGACATTGACGGAAGTGATGGCTGCCGAATTGGGACCTCAAGGGGTTCGGGTGAATGCCGTAGCGCCCGGTTATACTTTGACGCCGGCGATGCAGGATCGCATCGAGAAAGGAGAGCGCGATCCGTCAAAGGTCGTGTCCAAGTCTGCGCTTCGGAGATTCGTGGAGCCAAGCGAAATAGGCGAAGTAATTTATTTCCTGTGTTCACCCGCTGCAGCCGCGATCACCGGCGTGGTGTTACCGGTAGACTGTGGCTGGCTAGTTTACTCCGTCTACAGCAGCGCGGCCGCGCAGCCGCAATAGGTTGTATGTCGGGAGCCTCAGATGGTTTCATTCGGGTCCAGGCACGCATTGCTGAAACGAGGGCGGGTTCGGATGCGGCGCTCGCCCTGAGACTCTCGGGAGCGCGCGTCGACACGACGCGACCACCGCCTCGGGCTGTGCCCGCCGTACCGCGAAGTTTTGTCAGGCCGTCCCGCCCGGCACGAGATCGAATCCGACATCGACCGTTTGGGGAGGAGCATCCTCCAGAAGGAGTTCCGCGGCCCGCCTTCCTATATCCACACGCCGCGTGAGAATGCTGGCGATGGGCTGCGGGGTGTGGCGGCAGATATCGAGAGCGTTGAAGCCGATGATCGCGAGCCGGTCGGGCACGGAGATTCCCGCGGACAGGCAATGGAAGTAGCCCCCAAGCGCCATGTCGTCATTGGAGAAATATACGGCCTCAACGTCTGGGGATCGGCTTAAAACACTCGCCAATCCCGCTTTTCCCAGGCTGACCGAGGAAGGAGCATTGCGGATTTCCCGATCTCTCAGCGCGAGCCCTGCCTGGCTGAGTTGATCGACAAACCCTGCGAAGCGTTTTGCGCTGCGGGTGTCGCGTTCCATGTCGTGTCCGACATAAGCGATGCGTGTATAGCCTTTTTCAATGAGATGGGTGGCAGTCGCCTTGCCGGCCGATCGATGCGAGAATCCGACAGCGATATCTAGCGGTTCTCCATCGATATCCAGCAGCTCCAGAACACGGCAGCCCGCGGCGCGAAGCAGCTTTCGCGTTCCCTCGGTATGCTCCAGGCCGACAAGCATGACCGCTTCCGGTCGCCACGCCAGAACGGCCGCGACAAGCGCCTCTTCCCGTAGCGGATCATATTCGGTAACGGCGAACACGGCCTGCTTCTGCCGCGTCTCAAGCGCCCGGGTAACGCCGCTCAAGACGTCGGCGAAGACGATATTCGAGAGAGAGGGCACGATGATCGCCACCAGGGGTGTGCCGGTCGATGCCAAGGCTCCAGCGATCTTGTTGGGGACGTAGCCAAGTTTGTCGACCGCCGCCATGACGCGGGCGCGCGTTTTCTCGGAAAAGGACCCATGATTGCGCAGCACACGCGAGACCGTGCTTTCGCCGACGCCGGCCGCGTCAGCAACCTCGGCCAGTGTGATCGGCGTGTTTTTCAGATCCATTTCCTTCCCCCAGCTCGAGATTCTCGCGAAATGTTCCTTCGAGTGCCTCGCGGGTTTCGGCTTGTCCATCAAGACTTTGGAAAGCGCGTCGCACTCTGAAAAGCGGCCTTTGCAAGCATATTAGAAAAGCACTCCTTTGTTCAATGGCAGCGCTGCCAAAAACTGCTTGGCAGCGCTGCCAAAATTGTTTATAGGAAATGGCAGCGCTGCCAATTTGGGGCGCGGGAGGCGGGACTACCCGTATTTTATCGGAGGAGGAGAGCAATGACGGTGCTGGATCAGGCATCGGCCGCCCGTGCGGGCGCGTCCGAAGCGGTGGAAAATATCGCTTACAAGAAAGTTTTCTGGAGAATTATGCCCTTGCTGATGTTCTGCTACGTGGTCGCTTATCTCGACCGCGTCAATGTCGGCTTCGCCAAATTGCAGATGTCCAGCGAGCTGGGTCTTTCGGAAGCGGCCTATGGTGCCGGTGCCGGCATTTTCTTCATTGGCTACTTCCTTTTCGAAGTGCCCAGCAATCTGCTGATGAACAGGGTCGGCGCGCGGATATGGATCGCCCGCGTCATGATCACCTGGGGTATCATTTCCGCCGCCTTCGCATTCACGTCCTCGGAAAGAATGTTCTACATTCTGCGTTTCCTGCTTGGTCTTGCGGAAGCCGGCTTTTTTCCGGGGATCATTCTTTATCTGGCATCCTGGTATCCGTCCCATCGGCGCGCCAAGATCATTGCGACGTTCATGTCTGCCATCCCAGTTTCCGCCATTTTCGGAAACCCGCTTTCGGGCTGGATCATGGACAGCCTTCACACCTTCAACGGCATGTCCGGATGGCAATGGATGTTCATGATTGAGGCCATCCCCGCTGTGCTGCTCGGCTTTGTCGTCCTTTGCTATCTCGACAACCGTATTGAAGATGCGAAATGGCTGGATCAAAAGGAGAAAGATGTTCTGTTCGCCAACATGGAGGCTGAGAACCGGATCAAGACAGCGAGTCCCAGCAGCCTCGGTGCGACCTTGCGCGACGGTCGGGTATGGCTGATGAGCCTCATCTATTTCTGCTTCGTGCTCGGTCAATACGGCCTGAACTTTTGGATGCCGACGCTCGTCAAGGCTTCCGGGGTTGTCGGCAATTTCAACGTCGGCCTGGTCTCGGCAATCCCCTACATCTGCACATTCATCACTATGCTTGTTCTCGGACGCTCGTCCGATCACTTCCGCGAACGCCGTTGGCATCTCGTCGTCCCTGCCATGATCGCCAGCATCGGCTTCATCGCCGCAACCGCCGCATCGAGTACCGGGGTCGCCATCGCGGCGCTCTCGCTGGCTGCTGCCGGCGCGATCACCTGCGCACCGCTATTCTGGTCCCTGCCGACTGCCTTTCTGGCCGGCACGGGTGCCGCAGCCGGCATCGCGTGGATCAATTCGGTCGGCAATCTTGCGGGCTTCCTGGGACCGTTCATAATCGGTTATCTCAAGGACGCCACAGGCAGTAACTCCATTGGTATGTATTTTCTGGCGGCGGCATTGATCGTCGGTTGCATCGCAACACTTTCCGTGCCGGCAAAGACGGTAAACCGCTGAATGAGTGCCTCCCCGACATCAGGCGCCGGGGAGGCCAACCGCTGTATCATTTAAGGATCATCATATGACAACCCTTCAGGAAAACGCGGAAACGCCCCAGGTGGCGGCCGTCATTGGTCTTGGCGCCATGGGCATGGGCATGGCTCTCTCGCTCAGGAAGGCCGGCTTCGATGTGATCGGCATCGATATTTCCGCGGATGCTGTTTCCCGCTTCGTGCAGGCAGGAGGCCGCTCCGCTTCCAGCATCGCGGAAGCCGCGAAAGAGGCCGACATCGTTGTTTCGGTGGTCGTCAACGCGGCGCAGACGGAAAGCGTCCTGTTCGGTGCGGGCGGCATTGCCGGTGTCATGCGTCCCGGTTCCGTATTTATCTCGTCCGCAACCATGGATCCTGCCGTGGCCGGCAAGCTTGCCGCGCAGCTCGAGGCAAGGGCCGTTCACTATCTCGACGCCCCCATTTCGGGTGGAGCGGCGCGCGCCGCCAGCGGCGAGCTGACGGTTATGGCCTCGGGGACAAAGGCTGCCTTCAGCGCCGCGCGCCGCGCGCTCGATGCCATGGCCGCTAAGGTCTATGAGCTCGGTGAAACCGCTGGCGCTGGCGCTGCCTTCAAGATGATCAACCAGTTGCTCGCCGGCGTTCACATCGCCGCCGCCTGTGAGGCGATCTCGCTCGCCGCGAAACTGGGGCTAGACCTCGACAAGGTCTACGAAGTGATTACCGCATCCGCCGGCAATTCGTGGATGTTCGAAAACCGCATCCCCCATGTGCTCGCCGGCGACTACACGCCCCTCAGCGCCATCGATATTTTCGTGAAGGATCTCGGCATCATCCAGGACATGGCGCGGTCCGAACGCTATCCGGTGCCGCTCAGTGCCGCGGCGTTGCAAATGTACCTTGCGGCTTCCGGCGCCGGCATGGGACGCGACGACGATTCGTCGCTCGCACGCCTTTATGCGCAACTGTCCGGCGCCTCGCTTCCGGAAAAGACGAGGTGAGCCATGCCAACCTTCGCCGCCAATCTGACGATGATGTTCAACGAATGGTCGTTCCTTGACCGTTTCGACGCTGCCGCCGAGGCCGGGTTTTCGGCTGTCGAATACCTGTTTCCCTATGACTTCAAGCCCGAGGACATCCAGGAACGGCTTGTCCGCAACGGCTTAACCCAGGCACTTTTCAACATGCCTCCGGGTGATTGGGCCGCCGGCGCGCGAGGGCTGGCATCGCTGCCGGACCGCTTCGGCGATGTGGACGAGGGCGTGATCCGCGCGCTCGTCTATGCCGAAGCCACTGGCGTCAAGAAGATTCACCTGATGGCCGGCCTCGCCGACCGCAGCGATCCACAAGCGCAGGCCAGCTATCGTCGTGCGGTGGAGCATGCCGCTCATCGACTGGCCGAAAAAGGCATCGATCTTCTGCTGGAACCCATCAATGGGCGCAATATGCCCGGCTATTTCCTCAATGATTTCCATGCGGCTGCGCAGATGATCGATGAATTCGGCCTCACCAATGTGAAGCTGCAGTTTGACATCTACCATTGCCAGATCATTCATGGCGACGTGACGACACGCCTGCGCAAGCTGATGCCAATCAGCGGGCACGTGCAGATCGCCAGTGTGCCGTCGCGTCAGGAGCCGGACGGCGAAGAGCTTAACTATCCATTCCTGTTTTCCGAGCTCGATCGGCTCGGCTACACGGGCTATGTCGGCTGCGAGTATCATCCCCGCGGTCGAACGACGGACGGTTTGGGCTGGTTTGAACCTTATAAGCGGGGATGAGCGATGGGTATTCTTCTTGGCGTCATAGCCGACGACTTCACCGGGGCAACTGATATCGCCAGCATTCTCGTACGCGAAGGAATGCGGACGGTGATGTCGATCGGCGTTCCCGCGCCGGCATTCGACGTTCACGACGCCGATGCTGTCGTCGTTGCGCTAAAATCCCGGACCGCTCCCGTCTCGGAAGCTGTCGCGCAATCGCTCGGTGCCCTTCAGTGGCTGCGGACACACGGCGCCGAGCAGATTTTCTTTAAATACTGCTCGACATTCGACTCTACCGCCCAGGGCAATATCGGTCCCGTCGCGGATGCCTTGAGCGACGCGCTTGATGCGAAGATCGCGGTAGTCTGTCCTGCCTTCCCGAAGAACGGGCGGACGGTGTTCAACGGGCATCTTTTCGTCGGCCGCCAGCTATTGCAGGATTCGCCGATGAAGGACCATCCGTTGACGCCGATGCGCCGTTCCGACCTCGTCTCGCTGATGGCGGAACAGTCGGCCCACGATGTTGGTCTCGTTCCTCATGAGGTCGTCTCTGCGGGCGATGCCGCGATTGCGGAAGCTTTTGCCGGTCTCACAGAGACCGGACAACGCTACGCCGTTACGGACGCGATCCATGACGAGCATCTCCGGTCCATCGGACGCGCCGTGCGCGGTCACAAGCTCGTAACCGGCGGCTCGGCGCTCGCCATGGGCCTGCCAGCCAATTTCGGCATTTCGCCGCGCAAGCCGGTCGAACGCGCCTATGGATCCTCGACGCCGCCACGAGCGGCAATCCTCGCCGGCAGTTGCTCCGCCGCCACGCGCCAGCAGCTTGCCAGGGCTAGGGCACTTTGGCCGAGCCGCAGGATCGACCTGGACGCCATAGCCGAAAAGCATCCCGTCGTGGAGGAGGCCATTTCCTGGGCGAAAAGCCAGCCTGTCGACCGGCCGGTCGTGATCTACGGATCTGCCGATCCCGATGAGGTTGAGGAAAACCAGGCGAAATACGGGCGCGAGCAGGCCGGCGCCATGATGGAGCATACACTGGCCGCCATCGCGGAAGGGCTGGTGGCGGATGGCGTCAGCCGGTTGCTGGTGGCAGGGGGAGAAACTTCCGGAGCGGTGATTTCGGCGCTCAAAATACAAGGACTTTCCATCGGTGTCGAGATCGCCCCCGGAGTGCCATGGACGACGACGCTTTCCGATCGGCCCTTGCAGGTGGCGCTCAAAAGCGGCAATTTCGGCGGCCCGGATTTTTTTGAACGCGCCTTGGATATTATCGCATGAGCGAAACAAAAATTCGCGACCAGATCGCCGGTTATGCAAAATCGCTTTTCGATCGCGGCCTGACCGCTGGATCGACCGGAAACATCAGCGTCCGCATTGACGATGGATGGCTGATGACCCCAACCGGATCGTCCATGGGAACGATTGATCCATCGCGCATCGCCAAGTTGGATGAGGCGGGGCGGCACGTTTCGGGCGACGCACCCACCAAGGAAGCGTTTCTCCATCGCGTCATGTACGACAAGCGGCCACGTGCGAGAGCTGTCGTCCATCTGCATTCGACCCATTCTGTCGCGGTTAGCTGTCTCTGCGGGATTGACCATGACGATGTGCTTCCGCCGCTTACGGCCTATTACGTCATGCGCGTCGGACGTCTGCCTCTCGTCCCGTATTATCCGCCCGGCGACGAGGCCCTGGCCAAGGCGGTTGCGGAGCGGATTTCCGATAGCCATGCAGTGCTGCTCGCCAACCACGGCCCGGTTGTTGCCGGCGTCGATCTTTCCGAGGCGGTCTATTCCGCCGAGGAACTTGAGGAAACCGCCAAACTGTTCCTGCTGCTACGCGGCGAGAAAACCAGACCGTTGAGTTGTGACGAGACGACCGAACTGCAACGGCGCTTCCCCGCCAAGTGCTGATGCTCGGCGAGAACTCGGGATCGGCAGAGGCTTAGCGGATCGTCTCCTGGCTGGCTTATGCCGATCGCTAACTCAACGGCACATAGGCGTAAGTCTTGTCGCCGTTATCGCGAACATGGCCAAGCCCAGGAAAGGGGAGGTGCGCGCCCCCGATCATGCACCGGCTCCGCGCTGCGTCGTCGAAGACGCGCCAGTGCTCCTGTTCGGCCTGGGTCCGGTCGACATCATATCCGATCGTGACGGTCGGATCGGCGAACTGAACTGTGGCGACATGGACGATATCGCCCCACAGGAGCAGCTTCTCCCCCTTACTTTCTATCTCGAACATCGTGTGTCCGGGGGTATGCCCATAGGCCGGTTGCGCTCGAATCCCCGGAATCAGGTCGGTACTGCCCTCGAAAGTCTTCAGCTTGCCAGCTTTCATATAAGGGGACAGCGAAGCCATGGTGGCCTGGAAGAAGCGCTTCGCCTCGGCGGGAGCGGCGCGCATTTCTTCTTCGCTCAGCCAGTAATCTGCGTCGCGCTTATCGGCGCGGATAATCGCATTCGGGAAAGCGCGTTCCTCACCCGACATCAGCCCGCCGATGTGATCTGTATGCATGTGGGTGAGATAGACCTCATCCACCTGTTCTGGCCGATAGCCAGCAGAGCGTAGATTGCCGAGCAATTTGCCGGTATGCGGACCCAATAGAGTGCCCGCGCCTGCATCGACCAAAACCAGTTTATCGCCGGTATTCACAAGAAAGGAATTGTGGGAGGTCTCGACCTGCTCGCCGAGAAAGTCGCTTTTCAAGGCTTCGGCTATCCGCGCCGAGTTCCCTTGCAGCAATTTCATCGCTGCAAGAGGGAGCTTGCCGTCGGACAGCGCCATTACCTCGTAGTCACCAACCATCAAGCGATAGAAGCCGGGTGCTTCGCTCGTGGCTATCGGTGCGGCAGCAAACAGGGGGCCGGGCACGGCGCACCCAATGCACATGCATGACGCGATAAGAAGGGAACGGCGGGTAAGATTGATCTGTCTGTTCTCAGTCATCGCTGGCTTCCTTGGGCTGTCGATTGCGGATCGGGCGGCGGGATGCGGGTGCACGACGAAGTCAAACCTTCATTGCTCCCGCGCGGCGCTGCACCGGATGAAGGTTTGCACGGCGCTTTTATTTCGGTCCAATTCAGAGTTTGACGGGACCATCATCATTGGGATGAATGATAGTCGGGGTCGACGAAGCCGGGTTTGATCTGGCCCGCAACAACTACGCTCGTCGCAGGGCTGCGCGCGTATCCTGCCTAGCCGATCATCGGCAAGAGCTCGCTGACCGACTTCTTGGCATCGCCGTAGAACATGCGGGTGTTCTCCTTGAAGAACAGCGGGTTCTCGATGCCGGAATAACCGGTGCCCTGACCGCGCTTGGAGACGAAGACCTGCTTGGCCTTCCAGACTTCGAGCACCGGCATGCCGGATATCGGCGAGTTCGGATCTTCCTGCGCCGCCGGGTTGACGATGTCGTTCGAGCCGATGACGATGACGACGTCGGTATTGGGGAAGTCGTCGTTGATCTCGTCCATTTCCAGCACGATGTCATAGGGAACCTTCGCTTCGGCAAGCAGCACGTTCATGTGGCCGGGCAGACGGCCGGCCACCGGATGGATGGCGAAGCGGACGGTCTTGCCGGCAGCACGCAGCTTGCGGGTCAGTTCCGAGACCGACTGCTGCGCCTGGGCCACCGCCATGCCGTAGCCCGGCACGATCACGATGCTGTCGGCCTCGTCCAAGGCGGCCGCGACGCCCTCGGCACTAATGGCGATCTGCTCGCCGATGATCTCCATCTGCGCGCCGGTGCTCGCGCCGAAGCCGCCGAGGATCACCGAGACGAAGGAGCGGTTCATCGCCTTGCACATGATGTAGGAGAGGATCGCACCCGAGGAGCCGACTAGGGCGCCGGTGACGATCAGGAGATCGTTGCCGAGCGTGAAGCCGATCGCCGCGGCCGCCCAGCCGGAATAGCTGTTCAGCATCGAGACGACGACCGGCATGTCGGCGCCGCCAATGCCCATGATCAGGTGATAGCCGATGAAGAAGGCAAGTGCCGTCATCAGGACGAGCGTCCAGACCCCGGCGCCATTGAAGTACATCAACAGCAGGATCAGCGACAGGATCGCGGCGCTCGCGTTGAGAACGTGCCCGCCCGGCAGCTTCCTGGCCTTGCCGTCCAATTTGCCGGCAAGCTTGCCGAAGGCGACGACCGAGCCGGTGAAGGTGACGGCGCCGATGAAGATGCCAAGGAAGACCTCGACCTTCATGATCGACAGTTCCACCATGTCCTTGTGGGCCAATATGCCGGCAAATCCGGTGAGCGCTGCGCGGGAAGCATCGTCGAGAGAAGCGACATGGGCCGCTTCGAGATGGGCATTGAAGCCGATGAACACCGCGGCAAGGCCGACGAAGGAATGCAGCGCCGCAACGAGCTGCGGCATTTCCGTCATCTGCACCCGGCTCGCCACATAATGGCCGAGCACCGCGCCGCCTGCGATCATCAGCGCGATGATGAACCAATTGCCGACGGTCTTGTCGATCATGGGGCCGAAGATCGTGGCAACTACGGCAAGGGCCATGCCGACAATGCCGTACCAGACGGCGCGCTTGGCGCTTTCCTGGCCGGACAGGCCGCCGAGCGAGAGGATGAAGAGAACCGCTGCCGCAACATAGGCGGCCGATACAATACCGATGGTCATTGTGAAGATCCCTGCCGCTTAAGACTTCTGGAACATGGCGAGCATGCGCCGGGTGACGAGGAAGCCGCCGACGATGTTGATGGTGGCGATCAGCACTGACAGCGCCGCCAGCGTCACCACCAGCCCGTTGCCCGAGCCGATCTGCAACAGCGCGCCGAGGATGACGATGCCGGAGACGGCGTTGGTCACCGCCATCAGCGGCGTGTGCAGCGAATGGCTGACGTTCCAGATCACCTGGAAGCCGACGAAACAGGCGAGCACGAAGACGACAAAATGGCTCATGAAGCTCGACGGCGCATAGGCGCCGACCAGCAGCAGAAGTGCGGTGCCGATGACGAGCAGGATGCCTTGGTTCCTGGTCTGCGCCTTGAAGGCGGCCAGTTCCCGGGCCCGCTTTTCCTCCGGCGTCGGCTCCTTCACCTTTTCCTTCGGCTTGGCGGCGGCGATCGCCTGCACCTTCGGCGGTGGCGGCGGATAGGTGATTGCGCCATCCTTGGTGACGGTCGCACCGCGGATGACGTCATCGTCCATGTTGTGGACGATCACCCCGTCTTTGCCCGGCGTCAGATCCGTCAGCATGTGGCGGATATTGGTGGCATAAAGCGTCGAGGCCTGCGCCGCCATGCGGCTCGGGAAATCCGTATAGCCGATGACGATCACGCCATTGTCGGAGACGATGCGCTCGTCGGGGACCGTCAGGTCGCAATTGCCGCCACGTTCGGCGGCCAAGTCGATCACGACCGAGCCCGGCTTCATCGCTGCCACCATATCGGCAAGCCACAGCTTCGGCGCATCGCGGCCGGGGATCAGGGCGGTGGTGATGACGATGTCGATCTGAGGCGCCAGTTCCCGGAACTTGGCAAGCTGCTTCTCGCGGAACTCCGGCGAGGACGGCGCGGCATAACCGCCGGTCGCGGCGCCATCCTGCTGTTCTTCGCCGAAGTCGAGGAAGACGAATTCCGCCCCCATGGATTCGATCTGCTCGGCCACCTCAGGGCGCACGTCGAAGGCATAGGTGATGGCGCCGAGCGAGGTTGCCGTGCCGATCGCCGCAAGCCCTGCGACACCCGCGCCGATCACCAAGACCTTGGCCGGCGGCACCTTGCCGGCGGCCGTCACCTGACCGGTGAAGAAGCGGCCAAAATTGTTGCCGGCCTCGATCACCGCGCGATAGCCGGCAATATTGGCCATCGACGACAGGGCATCCATCTTCTGGGCTCGGCTGATGCGCGGCACCATGTCCATGGCGATGACATTCGCTCCGCTGGAGCTGGCCTGATCGAGAAGCTCCTTGTTCTGCGCCGGGTAGAAGAAGGAGATCAGCGTCTTGCCAGGCTCCAGCCGATCAACCTCTGCGGCTTCAGGGGGCCGGACCTTGGCAATGACGTCGGATGTCTCGTAGAGCAAAGCCGCGCTGTCGACCACCGTGACACCCACGCCACGATAGGCCTCGTCCGAAAATCCGGCCGCTTTTCCAGCACCGGTTTCGATCACGCACTCGTAACCCAGTTTCTGGAGCTGAAGAGCGGCCTCTGGCGTCATCGCAACGCGCGCTTCTCCTGCGGCTCTTTCCTTAACTGCTCCGATCTTCATCGTATCTTATCCCCCGACGATCGCGCCGCGCCGCCGTCAGCCTGCTCGTCCAATCACTGCCATGAAATCGCATTGAACCAGCGAAGGTCCTTCCACCAACAAGGGCTGCGAGTGTCGAGCCGGTCGGGTTTCGGGGTCCGGGAACATGCGCACCCATTCCTCATTGAGCGGCTCTCGATTGTTGCGGTCGCGCAGATAGACCGTCATCTTGATGATGTCATCGGTGCTGCCGCCGGCGGCCTCGACGATCGTCTTCATATTTGCGAACACATGGGCGCACTGGGATGTGAGGTCCTCCGGCATGACTTGCGTTTCGGGATCTACGCCGTGGATCGCACCCGAGACGACCAGGTTCCCGATTCGACACGCGTTGGGGACCGGGAACTTGTGGGCTAAGCGTTCGACGGTGACGCTCTTGCGGCGGCTTGTGGCGGAGCTTGCCTGCACCACATCGGTCGGATTGGTCATTGGCGATTGAGACATGTGTTTCTCCTGTCATCTCACTTCAGCGCTCCATCGGGCGCCGCTGAAAGCGCATGGTTTCTGGCAGTGCATTTAGTTACTTTGGCGCATCCGCGGGGTTCGCATAGTTTGTGCCGCTCGGCCCATATCCGGTAATCGCGACGAGGGCTGGCTCGTCTCGCGTTTCCCCGAAATGGTTGGCATTGGCGGGTTCGGTGTAGATGCCTCCCGCCGGAAGCGCATTGAGCTTGGTTTCATCGTAGGTATTGCCAAACCCAACGTAGAAGGTGCCCGACAAGACGGTCACGAAGCGGGAATCGGGATGCGATAGCGGCATGATGCGCTTGTGTGGTTCGAGGCGCAGCAGAACCGTGTAAAGTCCTGCTTTCGTCGGATCGCCATAAAGCATTTCAGCGCTCTGACCCGAAACCTGGGACACGCCGACCGTCTTCGAGGCGCTCTGAGTGATCGAAAGTTGCTGGGGTGTCGCAACCATGATTTGCATTGGTCCGCCTGCGGCTTGCGCTTGGGCGATGCTCCCTTGTGTCGCCAAAGTCATGGCAAGAACCAGGTACGGGAAAGTTGATTTCATTGGTCTCTCCTTGGTCCAGAAAGAAGCTCCACGGAAGCATCCAGGTTGCGTCGTGGAGGGTTGCGATTTGTCCCAAGCGCATGCGCTCGGCAAACCGGTGGTTGGTCATTTCGTCTCTCGGGGCGCGGGCCCGAGGTCCTATGTCATCTCTGTGGATCGCATATCGCGTGCCGTCGGGTTCCAACGGTCCCTGTGGGGTCAGGGGCTACCCGCAGCGGTTTGTTCCCTCGTTGCGGCGGACTGGTCGTCCTCATCCGCCGTTGGACCGAGGCCTGGCATAAGATTGATGCCTTTCGTTTCAGGAAGCAGCAGCGTTGCCACGATCGCGATGCTGTAGCCGAGCAACGCAATCAGCCCGATGGCCTCTGCCAAGGTGATCCACTGCGCCAGAATGCCGATGCAGGAGACTGCGATAGCACCGGCCGCCTTGCCGAAGTTATAGGCGAAGCTTTGGCCGCTGCCACGTATCGCTGTCGGGAAGAGTTCGGTAAAGAAGGGACCCAGCGCTGCGTAGTTGCCGATCGTGAAGAAGCCGAATGGCACACCCATCAGAATGAGTCCCCAGCCCGATAGCGGCAGGAACATATAGGCAATGGTCACCACCCATGAGCAGACCAGAAACAACTGGAATGTCCGTCGCCGTCCGAGCACGTCGGACAGGTATGCGCTTGCCAGGAAACCGAAGAACGAACCGCCGGTAACCAGAAATACGTAGTAGCCTGAGGCGCTTGGCGAGAGGTGACGGACCGTCTTCATGAACGTCGGCAGCCAGTTGACAATTGCTCCGCCCACGCCGACGACGCCGAAAGCCAGCAGTGAAGCAAGGATCGTCACCTGCAGCATGCCAGGGTGGAAGATCGCGCTGAGGCTCGGGTCGCGGCCGGTGGCCTTTATCGCAGCTCGGGTCTGCTGATAGAGTTCCGGCTCCTCGATCGTTCGGCGCAGATGCAGAACCAGAAGTCCGGGCAGCACGCCAATCATCAGCAGGGTCCGCCATGCATATTCCGCCGGTACGTAGGCCAGAACGATGCTGGCCAATATGGCCGCGGCACTCCAGCCGACGCCAAAACCACTTTGAACGCTGCCCACCGCCTTGCCGCGGTGGATAGGCCGGATGATCTCGCCCATCAGCACGGCACCAGCGGCCCACTCACCGCCGAAGCCCAGCCCTTGCAGCACCCGCACGACGATGAGCTGTTCGAAGTTCTGCGTGAAGCCGGCGATGAGAGTGAACACCGAGAACCATAAAATGGTGAACTGCATGACGCGGACGCGGCCGAAGCGGTCTGCCAGATAACCGCATGCCCAGCCACCCACGGCGGCCGAGAGGAGTGTCGCTGTGGCGAGATAGCCCGCTTGCGCCGTCGTCAATCCCCATGCTGCGATCAGCACCGGAAGCACAAAGCTGAACAGTTGCGCATCCATCGCGTCCACTGCCCACCCCGCAAAGCATCCCCAGAACGTATTTCGCTCTCTATTTGTTAGCTCGCGATACCAGCCAAACATTTGGTCTCCTCCCAATGTTGATTTTTCGCACTCAGCCGGTCACACAACGAGCGGCGTCAGGCCTCCGTCCATCGTCAACGACGCGCCGGTCACGTAGGATGCTCGAACGCTGGCGAGATAAAGCGCGGCATCGGCCACCTCCTCTGGGGTGGCATAGCGCCCAAGCGGTATGCGCTGCTGGTTTTGACGCAGCAGCTCCTCCGGCGGCTTTCCGGTGGCGCGCGATTCCGCGTCCAGCGACATTTGCACCCGATCGGTCATCGTGGCCCCGGGATTGATGACGTTGACGCGTATGCCCGCGTGTCCCCAAGCTGCAGCCAGACCGGCCGAGGCCAGCATCAGCGCCGCGTTCGCAGCGCCGCCAGGAATATGGATCGGCGAGGCGATCTTGCCGCCAGTGCCGATAATGTTGACGATCGCACCCGCGCGCCGCGACACCATGCGCGGCAAGACATAGTCCATGACGTTCATGTAGGTGAAGAACTTCGCGTCCATCGCGATGCGCCACTTGTCCGGCGTTAGTTCGCTCGGGGGTACGCGCACGGCGCCACCGGCGGAATTGACCAGCACAGCAATCGGTCCGACCTGCTCCTCAACCGCAATGACTGCACGCTCGGCTGCGGTGCCATCCGACAGGTCCGCGGCGAAGGGTGTGACGTCGATGCCGTCGGCCGCAAGTGCTGCCCGGGCGGCGGCCAGATTATCGGCGCCGCGCGATACGATAGCCACGCGGGCGCCTTCCCTGGCGAAGGCCCGGGCGCAGGCAAGACCGATGCCTTTGCTGCCGCCCGTGATCAAAACGACTTTGCCGTCCAGCTCAAGGTTCATTGCGCATTCTCCTGTTTCAGCACATCCGGATTGTGGATGTTGATCGGCGCGCCCTGGGCAAAGGCGACGATCTGGTCAAAGGCATTGCCATAGGCATATTCGTAGTTGTCGCGCTCGACATAGCCGAGATGTGGCGTGCACAAGGCGTTTGGCAGCATCAGCAAGGGGTCGCTCGGGTCGGTCAAAGGTTCGTGCTCAAACACGTCGACTGCCGCTTTGCCGGGGCGGCCGTTGCGCAAGGCTGCGACCAGCGCCCCAGGCTTGATCAGCTCCGCTCGGCTCGTGTTCACCAGCAGGGCCGTCGGCTTCATCAGGGCAAGGTCGTCGGCGTCGATCAAGCCGGCAGTCTCGGCATTCAGGCGCAGGTGCAGGCTGAGCACGTCCGATTGCTCGAACAGGGCCTGCTTGCTCGCGGCAACTGGAAGGCCCTCTTGCCGCGCCCGGTCCAGAGACCCCTGGCGCCCCCAGATCAGCAACTCCATGCCGAAGGCGACGCCGATCCGCGCCACCATCGCGCCAAGCCGGCCAAAGCCATAGATTCCGAGTGTGCGGCCTCGCAGTCCGAGTCCGACGGTCGTCTGCCATGACCCTTCCCGAAGCGCGGCGCTTTCAAGCGGAATGTTGCGCATCGCCGAGAGGATCAGGCCCCAGGTGAACTCCACCGTTGGATATGAAGGCCGTTGCGTCAGAGCCGAGGAGACCAGAACGCCGTGCCGCGTGCATGCGGCGAGATCGATGTGCGGCACATGGCCATTCTGGCTGATCAGCCTGAGGTTCGGCAGTCGGCTGACCAGCACTTCGTCCACCTTGGTCCGCTCGCGCAGCAGCACGAGTACGTCGGCATTGGCAAGTCGCTCTGCCAACATGTTCACGTCGGCTACCGCATCGTTCCAAATCGTCACCTCATGGCCTTGAAGTTTGCTGAAGCAGTCGAGCGTACGAACGACATCCTGATAGTCGTCGAGGATAGCCACACGCAGTCTGGGGGTGAGATTAGCCATTATAGTCACTCTTTGCTCGGCAAGTCGGCAACTGCGGTCCCTGCATCGATTGCACCGCATTTTTCGTGCTCGAAGGCAGCCTTCGCCAGCGCCCGCTCCAGCACCTCGGCCGCGCGCGCAATCGGGATGAAGCAGACGCCGGTCTCATCGGCGACGACGATATCGCCGGGCGCGACGCGAATGCCGGCGATCTGGATATCGCCATTGATTTCCACCGTCTCGATGCGCCATTTGCCCGTAACCGGGGTGATCTCGGTGGCCCAGAGTGGATATTCCACACGACGGGAATGGCCGACGTCACGGATGCCACCGAAGACGATGGCGCCGGCTTCGCCCTGCCGTTTGCCGGTCTGCGCCGAAATGCCGCCCATGTTGGATATGCCGGCAACACCATCGATGACGACGACGTCACCAGGCAGCGCCAGATTGTGAGCCTCGAACTCCGCCATGCGGTTCACATGGTTGCGGGCAGTTTCGTAGACATGGTCGCGTTGCATGATATTGCGCACGGTCAGGGCCGGCCCGACGATGCTTGCGTTCGGCAGGGTCGGCTTGAGAACCGATGCTCCGATAGCGCCGGTGATGCCCAGCTCGTCCATGACGTCGGCGACCACGCTCGTCGCATCGGGGATGCGTTTGAACTTCTCGATGAGGCCATGCGGCGGACGTGGCGCCCGCATCAGACGAATACGATCGGGGCTGATCTTACCGGTCAGCTTCGGCAACAGGTCTCCGGCAGGAGCATCATTCATGAGATAAATCCTCGCAGTATATTGCGCAGTTGTCTGTCGCAGCCTTATCTCCGATGCAGGACATCATCGTTCTGGCTCTTGTCGATACAGTTGCCCAAAAGGTTTGAATCGTCCAATTTAGATTTAGAGGGCACGATTATCATCGTGGTGAATAACATGCGGCTTGATCTCAACCTGCTGGTGGTCATTGAAGCGATTATGCTGGAGCGGAACGTGACGCGAGCCGCAGCCAGTCTGTCGATGAGCCAGCCAGCAGTCAGCAACGCGCTTCGGCGCGCCCGAAAATTGACGCACGACCAACTTTTCCTAAAAGTTGCGGACGGCGTTCAGCCAACCTCACGGATGCTCGCCATTTGGCCCGAGCTTCACCGTTCGCTCGCGGTCATCAGAGCCTCAATCGCACCGGAGCAATTCGACCCGCGCTCGGACCCGACCAGCTTCCGAATTGCCGTTACGGATAGCCTTGCCGAGGAAGCGGTCTGCGGCATTGCGCTGAAGCTGCGCGCGATGTCACCCTATGCCCGCTTGGCATTTTCTTTCCATACCAATGCGAGCTCTCTTGAGGGGATAGAGCGTGGCACGCTTGACTGCGCCGTCGGTATGTTTCCGTCGCTCCCACGAGACATCCATGTTCAGGGGCTTCGGACAGATCACTACATGTGCGTGATGCGGCGAGGACATGCATTAGAGGGAGAGATGGACCTTGATCAGTTCGTCGCAGCTTCGCATGTGCTGGTGACGCCATCGGGGATGGATTTGGGCGTGATCGATGGCTGGTTGAGCCTGCATGGTCGCACAAGGACAATCGCCGTCGTCGTCAACCATTTTGTCGATGCGCTGCGCATTGTCGCGGGAAGCGACCTGATGACCTGTGTGCCCAGCGGATTCATCAACGGACATGGCCGATCGCTCGTCTCCCAGCATGGATTGGTCGTTCGTCATCTTCCTTTCGAGGCCGAGAAGCTGGTCTATAAGCTCGTGTGGCATGAACGCGTTCACACCCATCCCGCTCACCAATGGTTCCGCTCGCTTGTTGCCGGTATTTGCGGAAACGTCGGAGCGGATAATGCCGGCTGAGTGCTGTGGTCATACATTCAATGCGGAGTTTTCCCATCGGGTAGCCGCCAACGACCGTTTTTCATCCGTGAAAAATACCCTGCAGATTTGGCTGTTTGCCACTCGGGCAGCTGCCCCTATCTCTCCCCGCAACGGCAAACGATCGCGGAGGATGACATGCTGACTGAACCCGACAATGCTACCACAATGGTTCTCTGGAATGGCCGCGAGATTCCGCGCCTCGGCATGGGATGCTGGGCGATCGGCGGGCCGTTTTATGCCGGCGACGTTCCACTTGGCTGGGGCGATGTCGATGACGATGAATCGATCCGTGCTATCGAGCGGGCGGTGGATCTCGGCATTCGCTTCTTCGATACCGCCTCGAATTATGGGGCTGGGCATTCCGAAGAGGTGTTAGGTCGGGCGATTGGCAATCGAGGCGACATCGTCATCGCCACCAAATTCGGCTCCGCGACGGACGAGAAGACCAAACAAGCGATCGGCGCTTTCGCCGACCCGGCCTTCATCCGGCAGTCCGCCGAGACGTCCTTGCGCCGGCTGCGCCGCGATCGTTTGGACCTGTTGCAGTTCCATCTCAACGATTTTCCGCTCGAAGCGTCGGACGAGGTATTTGAAACGCTGGAAAGGCTAAAGGACGAAGGCAAGATCGACGCTTTCGGCTGGAGCACGGACCATCCGGATCGTGCCGCACGTCATCTGCATCGCGCGGGATTCGTGTCGATCCAGCATACGATGAATGTCTTCGAGCCGGCTTCGGCGATGATCGATATCATCGAGCGCAATGGCCTGATTTCCATCAATCGCGGTCCGCTCGCCATGGGGTTGCTCAGCGGCAAGTTCACGCCTGACAAAACGGTCGGCGAGAAGGATGTGCGTGGCGCAAGCCTCGGCTGGATGATCTACTTCAAGGAGGGCAAGATCGCTCCTGAATTTGCCGCCCGTCTGGAAGCGGTCCGCGATCTGCTGACCGAAGACGGTCGCACGCTGACGCAGGGTGCGCTTGCATGGCTATGGGCGCGCTCGTCGCGCACGCTGCCAATTCCCGGCTTCCGCACGGTGGCCCAGGTCGAGGAAAATGCCGGTGCCCTCGCGAAGGGACCGCTGCAGCCAGATGTAATGGCGAAAATCGATAAAGCGCTGGCTGGCCTCTAGCCTGGTCATGCCGCGACAAGGTCCTGCTTTCATCTCGCGCTCGCGGGTCGATCGTCCGCTGAACCATCTGCGTGAATTCGATCACGGCCGCCGAGCTTTGCCATATAAAGTGCCCGGTCCGCGCGGGCATATAGGCTGAGGGCTGTGTCACCCGGCTGCGCGCACGCTATGCCTGCCGAAAATGTGTATTGAAATTCTGGATGCTCCGGCAGCGGTCTGGCTTTGCGAACGGAAACGAGCATCCGTTCGACGATCAAATGTGCCTGGCCGATGGGAGTGGCTGGAAGCGTGAGCACGAATTCCTCCCCGCCGATGCGTCCGAAGCAATCGGTGCGCCGAACGAGGCTATGAACCCGCTTTGCGAAGTCTCTGAGCACCAAGTCGCCAATCTGATGGCCGAATTGGTCGTTGATGCTTTTGAAGCGGTCGATATCGAGGACGCAGAGGCAGCCGGACGATGGCTCGGCGTCCTTTCGTGGCAGCAACATGTCTTCGACACGGGCGGTGATGAAGCGGCGATTGGCAATACCGGTCAGTTCATCGGTATAGGAGGCCTTTATTGCCAGATCCCGGTCCTGCCGGACCGTGCGTGTCTTTGCCTTCAAACCCGTCACATCGCTGGCGACACACAGCATCCACCCATCTTTTTGAACCATCTCCGTCATCCAAAGCCAACGACCGTCGACGAGATCGGTTTCAAAAGCTCGGTAGCCGATCTTCCCGCGGCGGGATTGGGTGGAAATCAACCATTCTTCAAAGTCTGCAGCGTGGATGACAGTGCCCCGTTTCGCATGGAAATTCCGCCGCATCAGATCTGGCCAGAAAGGGGTCTCATCGGGCTCGATGAAAAAGGTCATCCGAAACGCCTTGTTCGCGTAGCGCAATCGGTCAAATTCATCATAGGCAGCTACGAGAACAGGGGCGCTCTCGAATAGTTCAAACAGTCGGCTGATGTCATTATCCATGGGATCGACTTTGACAATCCTCGTGCGTGTTCTCATGAAGCCGGACGGTTGGAAGCGCCTCAACGGTCTATTTGTCGCCGAACGATGATCAGGTCAAGCTTAAGTAACATCGACGGGGGTCAGAACGCTCATTGTTACAATGACCATCACGACCGGCGCCAGGCGTGATGAAGCATCGGCGGCATCCGCGGCCCGCTATCTTGGCTCTCCGCTGATGCATCGCCGGATGAAGTTTCCGGCATGTATGATTGCCTGCCGTCCTGCTTCGAGCTGTGCGTTCCATAGCGGCCATGCGTGGATCATGCGCGGCCAGATCTCGAGTGTGACCTCGACGTCGGCTTCGCCGGCAGCCGCTGCAAATCTTGTGGCATCGGCGAGCAGGGTTTCATCCGATCCGACCTGGATTAGGAGCGGCGGCATTCCCTTCAGATCGGCATAGAGCGGGGAAACGCGAGGATCCTTGCGATCCACATGCGGGGGCACGTAGGCCTCGGCGAGCTCAAGCAAATAGTCTTTGTGAATGAGCGGATCGATCGCATCCTTCGTGGCAAGCGTCGTGCCGGACATGGTCAGATCAGTCCAAGGCGAAGTCAGCCAGCCACATGCCGGCAAGGCTTCACCGGCAGCGCGCAGTGTATTGATCAGCGAGACGGTCAGGCCGCCGCCGGCGCTATCGCCGCCAACGGCGATATGTTCGGCATTTATGCCCTGTCCGCGCAGAAAGCGCCAGGCGGCGATGGCATCGTCGAGAGCCGCGGGAAACGTATTTTCCGGCGCAAGGCGATAGCCGACGGCGAGCGTCCGCGCGCCCGCGGCGCGCCCAGCTTCGGTCACCAAACGGCGATGGCTGACGATCGAGCCCGAGCAATAGCCGCCCCCGTGGAAGAACATGAGCACATGAGCGGCATTGCTGCCCGGCGCCAATGACCATTCCGCGGAGAAGCCGTTCAGTTCGACCTCTTCCAGTTCGATATCGTCGGCAATCGGCCAGGCGGCACCGACTTCCTCGATTCTATGCCGGCGCTCCGCCCATCCGACGGGGCGGGGCCTGGAATTTAATAGGGCTCGAATAGCATCGATTTCGCGGTGGTCCGTCATCTTGATCTCCGTATGGGCCCGGATCGGATCATTGCTGGATTTCAGTCGATGCAGATATGATTGCGGCAGCCGGACGCTATTTCGTCGGGCCGTTCTGTCCCTTTGGGACGTTCTTCGAGAATGCCGTCTAAGCTTGGTTGGTCCCAGTCACAGAATAGATTCGCGTTTGCGCCGTTGCAAGAACGTCGCGGGCAGTAATCGCCGATTGTGTTGTCGCGACGTTATTATCCCGCCTCTGTAAGTCCTTTACTCTTCGTACGGCAAAATTCGATCAACTGCTGCGAGGTCATTGGTCGTGCTAGCGCGTAACCTTGCAGCAGATGGCAACCAAGATCTTTCAGGATCTTCGCATGCTCCATGGTCTCCACGCCTTCGGCAACGATGTCGATGTTTTGCGATCGGCCGATTTCGATAATTGAGGAGACCAGACGGCGTTGGGATGGAGACGTAACAATCGGCTTGATAATTTCCCGATCGATCTTAAGCCTTCGTGGTTCAAATCTAAGCAGGCTGACGATGCTGGCATGTCCGGTGCCGAAATCGTCGATCTCGATTTCGATCCCAAGCTCTTTGACAGCGGGAATGATCTCATTGAGAACAGGTTGAAGATCATCGAAGGAGATTGTCTCAAGCAGCTCGAAACACAGGCGACCTCTCGCCAAGGGAAGTGCGGAAAGCTCGGCAAGCAGATTTGGTTGCGCCAGTCGACGCGCTGAAATATTGACTGAGACACGCGGGATGTACATCCCAAGGCTGTCCCATCTTGTAAGCTCGAACAGGGCCTTTTGCAGGATCAGCCTGTCCATGTCGCCGCTGCGCCCCAGCCTTTCCGCGACGTCAAGAAATTTGTCCGGGGTGAGTAGACCTTTTCGCGGGTGATCCCAGCGGGCGAGTGTCTCGACGCCGACGATATCCAATGTGTCTGCGTTAAACTGCGGTTGGAAGAATGCGACCAGTTCATCGCGATCGAGCGCATGATTGAATTCGTTCGCCAGTTCTTTCGAATGGATTGTGGCGCTACGAAGCTCTTCGGTGAAAATGGCGGCCCGGCCGCGGCCGGTCTTCTTCGCCTCGTACAGAGCCAAATCGGCATTGAGAAGCAATTGACTGAGGTCCCGCCGGCGCACCGCAGGTTCAGTCTCCCAGGCGACGCCAACGCTTGCACCGACCACACACTCCGCCCCATCAATGGAGAGGGGCTGCTCGAGCGTATCGACAATCTGTTGCGCCAATGCGTTTGCCTTAGGCTCGGCATCGGTGCTCCAGCTAGCGAAGATGAACTCATCTCCGCCGATCCGAGCCGCGACGTCGTTCGGGCCGGCCAAATTGGCAAGGCGCGAAGCCGTTGCCTGCAGCACCGTGTCACCTCCGGCATGACCTTTCGTGTCGTTGATCTCCTTAAATCGATCCAGGTCGATATGAATGAGGATCAGACAATCTTCCGGACCGGGTCTCGTCGGTTGCGAGATCATCTGGTCGATAAATCGCCTGTTAGGAAGCCCTGTGAGGGCGTCATGCAACGACAGGTATTCCAGCCTTTGCCGTGCTCGAACGAGCTTTTTCTTGTGAAGGCGAAGCTTTTCAATGGTTTTTTGGCGTGATTTGGTCAGAAAGCCGACCCAGATGATCGGCGCAACGACACAGAATGCCAACAGGCTCGCATAGAGCTCAAAAGTGGCAATCCCGCTATTTTGACCCCATCCGTGCTTGGGCACCGCGGCGAGGGTCCATCGGCCATACGTCATATCAACGAATGTCACGACCGGTTGCTTCGAAAAAGTGTCCAGGCTACCGAGAAAAACTTGTTTGGGCGAGTTCGGCTCCGGTACGGTGCTGATGGCAATCTCAAGGTCGGTCGATTCAAGGCCGCTATCTTGGTAAAGCCTCGGAATATCTACGATTCCAGAAAGAAGACCCCAAAAGATCTGGCTTGTTCCGTCATTGATATAAACTGGGCACCTGACTATGAAAGCAGTCCCGCCCTGGACGAGCTCAACAGGCCCGGTCAGAACGATATTGTGGGTGTTGCGCGCCAGCATCGCGCCATCGCGTTGCTTTTCATTCTTTCGGTAGTCGAGTCCGATGGCCTTTTCGTTTCCTTTTTCCGGATAAACCCACTTCACCACCATGCCAGGCGCCGCGGCGAAGCTTCGCAATTGTGAATCGGGCTGCAAGATTTCGGCAGCAAGTTTGGAAAAGGCGGTTTGGTCCATCGTTGGATTGACTGCGACACCAGCCGCCAGGCCTTGCAGCAGCTTCACATTGCTATTGAGGTTCGTCTGAAGCCGGGATGAAATGGTGGCAATCTCGCCGGCAACAATGGAGCGTTCATCGGCCAGCGATCGTTCCCGCCGCCAGTTCGTTGCAACACAGACGACGATGACTGCAATAGTTGCCGCAAATATTGCCGGAGCAAATGCGCCAGTATGGCCTATTACAGAGCTCGCGAAGCCGCGCAGTATCTTTGGATTTCTTCGAAACTTCATCAGGTTGCCGGTATAGAGGACACGCCTGTACCCTGACACAGTTTCTTTAAAGCAACACTAAACCGGCTGAGGCAAAGAATTTTATCCTCCACACGAGGTCTTTTGCCAGTGATGACGGCATCCTGCAGCGCATGAGATCACGTGACTTTGAAGTAAGATCGTTCGCTTGAAGTTGCCGAGGCTCGCAAGTGCCGCGTATCTTACCGAAGTGATTAATCCATTCGAGGGCTGTCTGATATGTCGGTAATGTTGAATCGCCGGAATGTCTGCTTAGGTCTATCTGCCTTAGCGATCGGTACCTTCAAATCCAGCGTCGTCTTTGCTCAAGAGAAGGAAAATGTGAATAGCGGTTCCTCCGCCTATTTGTATTTCTCGCAGCCGATTGATGAAAAGTCTACGCTCGATCTTACGAGCGGGATCATAAATCTCAGATCAAAGGGTTATGGCACAATATACCTGATGATAAATTCCATGGGTGGAAATATCGCCTCGGGCATCGCCCTATACCACATGCTGTCTTCCATGGACGTTCAAATTAATACCTATGCAATTGCCAATGTTGAATCGGCGGCAGTTCTTTTATTCCTGGCTGGGAAAGAAAGAATTGCAAATAAAGAATCTCTTTTTGCATTTCACTCCGGCCAAGAAACCTTCAGCAGCGAAAAACTGACCGCCGATCAAATCAATGAGGGATATAACGCCCTTGCAATCGATGATGATCGAATGAAGGAAATATTCGAGGGGCGGCTTTCAATCAGCGACAAGCAATATGCCGACCTCCTGAGCCCGAAACTTCGATTTGTAAGGGCACCTGAGGCATTAAATATGGGCCTGGCAACACGGATCGGCGAGGTGAGCATACAACCGCATGATGGGCTGTTTTTTGTTCAATCCTCCGGCGGCAAGTAGTCTTGGTGAAATGCCTCTTTGGCCGGGTGGCGTTCGTATGGGAGCTACCTGAGCGAGACAATGCTCCGCATAAACAGAGGCGAATTCTCAGCATCCTGGAAACCGTCTACGGCAAGTTCAAATCTCTTGATCGGAGCAATGCATGCGCCTTTTCAAGTCCACGCTCCTGGCCACGTTCTGCTTGATGGCAACGTTCGCCCAGGCTGCCGGTCTTCGCTTCATCAGCGTGCCGGCTGAGCCCGGCCTTCCAATGCTACAAGCAGCCGTCTGGTCTCCTTGCGCCGAAGAGGCGGGCGAGGTGAAATTTCGCATGACGACGCTGCCGGCCACGGAGAACTGTGCCGTGTCCGGCGAAAAACTGCCATTGATCGTGATCTCGCATGGCTATGGAGGATCCTTCGTCAGCCACCATGACACAGCCGAGATGCTCGCAGATGGTGGGTTCGTTGTCGTTGCGCTCAACCATCCGGTCGACGCCGGAGCCGGCGGCGATTTGAGCCGTGCCGATACTCTTGCCCCGTTCACGGAGCGTCCGGCCGACATCACGCGATTGATCGACTACATGCTCACCGCATGGCCCGATCATTCGAAACTCGACCCCGAAAATATAGGGTTCTTTGGCTTCTCGAGAGGTGGCTATACAGGCTTGGTTGTTGCAGGCGGCACTCCCGATCTTCGAAAGGCTCTTGCGCTCTGCCCGGAGAATTTTCCGAAGCCCAGTTGCGCACAAATGCAGAAAAACGAGATGCCGGCACAATCATTCGCGCATGACCCTCGCGTGAAGGCCCTTGTCATTGCCGATCCGGCTTTCGGTCCATTGTTCGGCCCAGACGGCTTAGAGAACGTGAAAACTCCGATTCAACTTTGGGCGTCGGAACACAGCGGAGAAGACAGGACTGGCGGTGAAGTGTCGTTTGACTTTGTTTCGGCTATCGATCGCGATCTGCCGGCCAAGCCCGACTACCATATCGTACAAGGTGCCGGTCATTTTGCCTTCCTTACGCCCTGCACGCCGGATTTGGCTAAGAAACGTCCGGACATATGCGGCGACAGACCCGGGTTCGACCGGGTGGCCTTTCACAAGGAGTTCAATTCCGCGGTGTTGGCGTTCTTCCGGAAGCACTTGGAGCACTAACCGGCCGATCTGACGGCCGAATTGGTCGTTGATGCTCTTGAAGCAGTTCTGGCCAGAAGTGGGGCGTCCGCTGCAGCAAAGACGCCCCTTCGTATCTAAATCGGGTCCGCGCTGACATTGGAGCGGTAGATGTCGGTCATCCCCAGCCACTGCATGGTTCTCGTTTCGGGTGCTTTGTTCAAGGTGATATCCGTGACCACCGCAGCACTGTCCGCCCCGTTCTCGAAGACGCCGGCAATGCGTTCCACGGTCAGCCCGCCGATCGCCACCAGCGGTATGCTGCCGATGCGCGCCTTCCATTCGCCGATGCGGTCGAGACCCTGCGGCGCCCAGGCCATGGCCTTGAGAATGGTGGGGTAGATCGGACCGAGCGCGATATAGTCCGGACGCGCCGCCAGCGCGATCGCCAGCTCCGCCTCGTCATGCGTCGAAAGTCCCAGTTTCAAGCCTGCCTCGCGGATGGCGCCAAGATCGGCCACCGCCAGATCCTCCTGGCCGAGATGGATGAAATCGCAGCCTTCCTCGATGGCAAGTTGCCAGTAGTCATTGATGATCAACTGGCATGCGTGGGCAGCGCAGACCGCCTTTGCCTGGCGGATGTCTGCCCGTATCTCGGCCAGAGTGCGATCCTTGATGCGCAGTTGCACCAGTTTGACACCCAGTGGCACCAGCCTTTCGATCCATGCGGCACTGTCAACGATCAGGTAGAATGGATCGAGCTTCATGCGAAAACCGCCTTTCCGATTACGGGTGTCGAAGGCACTGCCATGTCGCGCGGCTCCAGCATACCGGCGCCGAAGGCCTGCCTGCCGGCGTCGATCGCCTTGGCGAAGGCTTCCGCCATTGCGGCAGGGTCGCCGGCGCCGGCAACCGCGGTGTTCAGCAGTACGGCATCGAAGCCGAGCTCCATGACAACAGCAGCATGCGAAGGTCGGCCGATACCGGCGTCCACGATCAACGGCACGTCGGGAAAATGTGCCCGCAGAGATCGAAGTGCGGAAAGATTGAGCGGTCCTGCCGCAGAACCGATCGGCGCGCACCAGGGCATCAGCACCCGGCATCCGGCTTCGAGCAGACGTTCGGCGACGACCAGATCGTCCGTCGTATAGGGAAAGACCTCGAAACCCTCACCGATCAGAATGCGCGCCGCCTCGACGAGTGCGAAGACATCCGGCTGCAGCGTATCGTGGTTGCCGATCACCTCCAGCTTGATCCAGTTGGTTCGAAACACTTCGCGGGCCATCTTGGCGGTCAGCACCGCCTCCGATACGCCATGGCAGCCGGCCGTGTTGGGAAGAACGCGAACGCCGAGCGCGCGGATCATGTCGAAGAATGCGCCACCGTTGCGACCGCCGACCGCTTCGCGGCGCAACGATACGGTGACGATCTCGGTCCCTGATCGCTTGACCGCTTCGGCGAGGACTGCTGGCGAGGGATAGCGCGCGGTGCCGAGAAGAAGTCGCGACCCGATTTGGCTTCCGTAGAGATCGAGCATGGTCAGCCTCCTTGCATGGGTGTCAGGATCTCGATCCTGTCGTTGTCGGCCAGAATATGTCCGTCGCGATCCTCGCGATGAACGAGTTCGCCGTTGACGGCGGTTGCCAGCCATTCGCCTTCGTAGTCGAGGGCGGCCAAAAGCTGCGAAAGCGTCGTGGCGGCGATCGTCTGTGCTTCGCCATTAATGATCAGGTGCATTGGAAACTCCTTTGCGTCGTCCGTTCGGAAAAGACGAGATCGGCGGCTTCCGCCGCCATTGTTGGCGCCAGCAGAAAGCCGTGGCGATAAAGACCGTTGAGGAAGGTGACCTTGCCTTCCCGCATTACTCGCGGAAAATTGTCGGGGAGGGCAGGGCGGATGCCGGCGCCGGTTTCGACGATAGTGGCATCCGCAAAGGCTGGATGCAGCGCATAGGCTGCATTCAGCAGTTCCATCATCGAGCGCGCAGTGATCGGGCCGTCGAATTCGGTCTCGATCATCGTCGCGCCGACCATAAACAGGCCCTCGCCGCGGGGGACGATATAGACGGGAAAGCGCGGATGTAGCAGGCGAACGGGCCGGGCGAGCGTGACCTCCTCAGTATGCAGATAGAGCATTTCGCCACGCACGCCGCGCAGATCGCGACTTTGCCCGATGCGGGCAGCACCTGTGCAATCAACGATATCGGAGAAATCGTCTTCGCTCACATCTTCGTCGGTAAAGACGACGCCCTCTGCCGACAACAGCTCTTTCAACTCGCGCAGCGCGAGACGAGGATCCAGATGAGCCTCACGCTGGAAGAACAGGCCATGTCTGAAGCGAGTGGCGAGAGTGGGTTCGAGTGCAGCAATGTCGTCCTCTCCCACCCATTGATAGCAGGTCGTGCGGCTGGCAAATCGCTTCAGTTCACCATGATCGCGCGTCGATGCGACGACCAGCGTTCCGTTGCGGACGACCTTGCCCGGCAGGATCGCTTCCCACCGATCGGCGGCATCGAGGCCGCGTTTAAGCACAGTCTCAGCGGCGCTTTCGCGCTCGCACCAAGGCGCGAGCATGCCGCCGGCGAGCCAGGAAGCAGCGCGAGCGAAGTTTGGGTGCGGGTCGAAGACGATCACTTCCGCACCACGGGCTTGCAATTCGCGTGCGACCGTGAGGCCGGCGACGCCGGCCCCCTTCACAAGGACACGCATGTCAGTCTGCCTTATGGGTTGGGGTGTCGATCGGCATATAGAGATCGCCGCCCTCACGGTATTTCGCCGCCATCGCGTCCAGCCCTTCCTTCTGCGCTTCGGCGCGGATGTCGTGCGAAATCCGCATGGAGCAGAATTTCGGGCCGCACATCGAGCAGAAATGCGCAACCTTGTGGGCTTCCTTTGGCAAGGTTTCGTCATGGAAGCTGCGGGCGGTGTCGGGATCGAGCGACAGGTTGAACTGGTCTTCCCAACGGAACTCGAAGCGGGCGCGCGACAATGCATCGTCGCGCACCTGCGCGGCCGGGTGCCCCTTGGCAAGATCGGCAGCATGGGCGGCGATCTTGTAGGTGATGACACCTGTTTTGACGTCATTGCGATCGGGCAGGCCAAGATGTTCCTTCGGCGTGACGTAGCAGAGCATCGCCGTGCCGAACCAGCCGATCATGGCAGCGCCGATGCCCGAGGTGATGTGGTCATAGCCCGGCGCGATATCGGTCGTCAGCGGCCCGAGCGTATAGAAAGGCGCCTCGCCACAAACGGCGAGCTGCTTGTCCATGTTTTCCTTGATCTTGTGCATCGGCACGTGGCCGGGGCCCTCGATCATCACCTGGCAATCCTTCGCCCAGGCGATCTTCGTTAGCTCACCGAGCGTTTCGAGTTCGGCAAATTGCGCCGCGTCGTTGGCATCGGCGATCGAGCCGGGGCGCAGGCCGTCGCCGAGCGAGAAGGAGACGTCATAGGCGCGGCAGATATCGCAGATTTCCTCGAAATGTTCGTAGAGGAAGCTCTCGCGATGATGGTGAAGACACCACTTGGCCATGATCGAGCCGCCGCGCGAGACGATGCCGGTCACGCGATTGACGGTGAGCGGGATGTAATGCAGCCGTACGCCGGCATGGATGGTGAAATAGTCGACGCCCTGTTCGGCCTGCTCGATCAGCGTATCGCGATAGATTTCCCAGGTGAGGTCTTCGGCGATGCCGCCGACCTTTTCCAGCGCCTGATACAGCGGCACCGTGCCGATCGGCAGCGGCGAATTGCGGATGATCCATTCTCGGATATTGTGGATGTTGCGGCCGGTCGAAAGGTCCATGACGGTATCGGCGCCCCATCGGGCAGCCCAGACCATCTTCTCGACTTCCTCCGCCATCGATGACGTGACGGCGGAGTTGCCGATATTGGCGTTGATCTTCACCAGAAAATTCCGGCCGATGATCATCGGTTCGCTTTCGGGGTGATTGATGTTGGCCGGGATAATCGCCCGGCCGGCGGCAACTTCCTGGCGGACGAATTCCGGCGTGACATGATCCGGAATATGAGCGCCGAAGCTCTCGCCGTCGCGAATCAGTGCTTCGGCGTTGGCCTTGCGGCCGAGGTTTTCGCGAATGGCGATGAACTCCATCTCCGGCGTAATGATGCCGGCCCGTGCATAAGCGAGCTGGGTGACGGCTTTACCGTCCGTGGCACGTAGCGGCCGGCGTCGCCCTGGGAAT
The DNA here is from genome assembly GCF_002944315.1 of Rhizobium sp. NXC24. NCBI lineage: Bacteria > Pseudomonadati > Pseudomonadota > Alphaproteobacteria > Hyphomicrobiales > Rhizobiaceae > Rhizobium > Rhizobium sp. NXC24. The sequence continues at coordinate 1,909,620 of NZ_CP024314.1, read as the reverse complement.
TCCGGTGTGAGCCGTTCGCCGCTGACAAAGCCGTTGTCCTCGGGGCGGACATGGCGGCCCACATAGGATTCGACATCGCCGCGGGCGAGCACCCAGTCACGGCGCAGTTGGGGCAGGCCCTGCTCGATGCGGATCTCGGCGCCCTCTATCGTGTAGGGACCGGAGGAATCATAGACGACGACAGGCGGCTCGCCTGCGGTCGGATGGACGCTGATCTCGCGCATCGGTACGCGGATATCGCTATGGATATCTCCAGAAATATGGATCTTCCGCGATGCCGGCATCGGGCCGGTCGTGACGGTCGGGGTAAGATTCTTTGCGGCAATGGTCATGGTTTGAGGCTCCAAATTGCAGTTGGAGACCCAGTCAATCAGCCGGAATGATGGAAAGACGCCGACACGGATTCCACGCATGAATCCAAAGCCTTCGAGCGCTTGCACCGTCCCTACGCCAGTATGAACTGGATCAGGTTCAACGGGTCACTGCGCCCACAATCGGCAAAGCCGTATTGTTCAGCAGTATCTCAGCCCCTTGCCGGGACCCCCCTGGTGAATGTCGGTGATGGTAAAGGGCGCTCGCTAATGATGTCAAGCTTGCTCTCGTTGCGGCTCAGACGTCGAGCGATATCTCTGTCCCGAGCCTGGCTGATGAAAGATGTCCCTATTGGCGGTTACAGGAGGAAATTGGCTTGACTGATTTGCTCAACCATTCTTAATAAACTGATCTGCTGGACCAACCAGTGGACCGGAGGGTGTGATGGACGAAAGTCCGATCTTAACCGAGGTGCCGAATATCGCGCGTGGTCTCGCCCGCCGGACGGCGCGTGACGTTATCGCTCAGAAGCTGATGGTCCTGATAGCAACCAACATGTTGCGGCCGGGCGACGAGTTGCCGGGCGAGCGCGAACTGGCAAGCGTTCTCCATGTCAGCCGCGAAACGGTGCGCGGCGCCATCCAGACCCTGGCCGCGCAAGGTATCATCGCGGTTTCGCATGGCAGCCGCAGCCGCGTTTGCAAGGTCGACCTCAGCCACATCACGGTGACAATCGCCTCCCCCAATGCAATCGACAGCTACGATCTGGAGTCGGTTCACGCGGCCCGTCTCCATGTCGAGCTCAAGGTCGTCGGCGACGCTGCCGAACGGATCGACGATGCGACGCTGGCAAAGTTGCAGGCTCTTCTGGAGGCGCAGCGGCTTGGCGGAGACGATGTGATGCGTTTCCTCATTTGCGACCGCGAATTCCACGTTGCGATCTATCGCGCCGGTGGAAACCCGCTGCTCGCCGACTTTGTCACTGACCTATACACCTACATGATGAATTACCGCCGCAACGCCATGTCCAAGCCGGGCGCTATCGAAGCGAGCTACGACGATCATCTATCGATCTACGAGGCTCTCGCACGGCATGACCGCGATGCCGTCGTCGACGCGTTCCGGCATCATCTGACGCGTATTTACGAAACGACCAAGGTTCTGCTGGCGACCGGCAATACCGGCAATACGGTTTGAGCCGCTGAGCATGAGGAGGTTTGGCTGACATGCATGTGATGGTTATCGGGGCGGCTGGCATGATCGGTCGCAAGCTGGTGGAGAAGATTGGTCTGCAGGCAGATGTGCTTGGCCGCGGGATCGACAGGTTGACGCTTGTCGACGTTGTTCCGCCGCCGGTCCCGGCCGCGCTTGCATCCGTTTCCACGGCGATGACGGCCGATCTTGCCGATGCCAGTAGTGCGACCAAGCTTTCCAGCTTGCGGCCGGATATGATCTTCCATCTGGCGGCGATCGTATCGGGCGAGGCCGAGGCGGATTTCGATAAGGGCTACCATACCAATCTCGATGGCACGCGCTCGCTCTTCGAGGCCATCCGGCACGAGGGGCTGAAGGAGCCCTATAACCCCCGCGTCATCTTTGCCTCGTCGATCGCTGTTTTCGGCCAACCCTTTCCGGAGAAGATCGGCGATGATTTCTTCACGACCCCTCTGACGAGCTACGGTACGCAGAAGGCGATCTGCGAACTGCTGCTTGCCGATTATTCGAGGCGCGGCATCTTCGACGGCATCGGCATTCGCCTTCCGACAATCTGCATCCGCCCCGGCAAGCCCAACAAGGCCGCCTCCGGCTTCTTCTCGAACATTCTGCGCGAGCCTCTTGTCAATCAGGAAGCCGTGCTGCCGGTGGACGAGAACGTCCGACACTGGTTTGCCAGCCCACGCTCCGCGGTCGGCTTCTTCATCCATGCCGCACGCATCGACAGCAGCGAGATCGGACCGCGCCGAAATCTCACCATGCCCGGGCTGTCCGCACTTGTCGGCGAGGAGATCGAGGCTCTGCGCCGCGTAGCCGGCGAAAAGGCTGTCAAACTCATCCGCCGTGAGATCGACCCCACAATCCGCTCGATTGTTTCCGGATGGGCGACGGATTTCGATGCGCGGCGCGCAACGGCGCTCGGCTTCAGGGCGGAAACCAATTTCGATGAGATCATAAGGATCCACATCGATGATGAACTTGGAGGGAAAATCTGAGATGGCGCAGCCCGCAATCGCACCAAAAACCCAGATCGCCCTTGTCACCGGCGGAGGTACCGGCATCGGCCGCAGCATCGCCAAAGCGCTGAGCGCTGAAGGTTACACCGTTGTCCTCACCGGGCGCCGTCATGATGTGCTGGAAAAGGCAGCCAGCGAACTCGCCGCCGAGACTGGCGGCACGATGCGGGCGATTGTCTGCGATATCGGGGCTCCTGAACAGGTCGCTGACCTCTTCGGCAAGATCAAATCCGAATTCGGCCGGCTCGATCTTCTCGTCAACAATGCCGGCAGCGGTGCGCCTGCGATACCGCTCGAAGAGCTCACCTTCGACCAGTGGAACGGCGTGGTCGCGGCCAACCTCACCGGCGCGTTTCTTTGCACGCAGCAGGCTTTCAAACTGATGAAGTCGCAGGTGCCTCACGGCGGCCGCATCATCAACAACGGGTCGATTTCGGCGACAACGCCCCGGCCAAATTCCGCCCCCTATACCGCGACCAAGCATGCGATCACCGGCCTTACGAAATCGACCGCGCTCGACGGACGCCCATTCGATATCGCTTGCGGCCAGATCGATATCGGCAATGCCGCAACGGACATGACCGCGAGGATGAGTTCCGGTGTGCTGCAGGCGAATGGAGAAATTGCCACCGAACCGACGATTTCCGCTGAGCACGTCGCTCGCGCGGTCGTCTACATGGCAAGCCTTCCGCTGGAGGCGAACGTCCTGACCATGACCGTGATGGCGACAAAGATGCCGCTCGTCGGAAGGGGATAGGACGTCGAAATTGAATTGGCTGGCGTTCTGGCGGTGAATGTCTCGGAGGAGGAGATGACCGGCAGGGCCAAGGAAGTGACAAGTTCTGGGAGGGACTTTTATGGCAGGTGTCGAGTTTGTCGATGTCAGGAAATCATTCGGGGCGTTCCCGGTTATCAAGGGCGTGAATATCGAGATTGCCGACGGGGAGTTCGTGATCCTGGTCGGACCGTCCGGATGCGGAAAATCCACGCTTCTGAGAATGCTTGCCGGCCTCGAAAACATTTCCGCCGGCGAGATCCGTATCGGCAATCGTGCCGTCAACGGCGTAGCGCCGGGCGACCGTGACATAGCCATGGTCTTTCAGAATTACGCGCTCTATCCACACATGTCGGTGGCGCAGAACATGGCTTTCTCGCTGATGCTCAAGCGTGCGCCGAAAGCCGACATGGATATGCGTGTCAAGAAGGCTGCGGAAATCCTGGGCCTCACAAAGCTCCTCGACCGCTATCCCCGCCAGCTTTCCGGCGGCCAGCGCCAGCGTGTCGCCATGGGCCGGGCGATCGTGCGCGATCCGCAGGTTTTCCTCTTCGATGAGCCGCTTTCCAACCTCGATGCCAAGCTCCGGGTCGCCATGCGCGCGGAGATCAAGGAGCTTCATCAACGTCTCGGCACCACGACCGTTTACGTCACGCATGATCAGATCGAGGCCATGACGATGGCCGACAAGATCGTCGTCATGCATGACGGCGTCGTCGAGCAGGTGGGAAAGCCGCTGGATCTCTACGACACGCCTGCCAATCTTTTCGTCGCGGGCTTCATCGGTTCGCCGGCGATGAACATGATCAAAGGCCGCCTCGATGCGGAGAATGGCAGCCGGTTCATCGCGTCGGACGGAACTGTCCTGCCGGTGGCAAATCCGCCCGCTGGCGCAAAGGGCCGGGATCTCGTCTATGGGCTGCGTCCGGAATACATCGCGCTCGACGCCAACGGTCTACCGGCGGAAATCATCGTGATCGAGCCGACCGGGTATGAAACGCAGATGACCGTCAGGTTTGGCGGCAGTGATGTCAACTGCATCTTCCGGGAACGAATCAATGCCCGACCCGGCGATACGCTGCGCGTTTCCATCGACGCGCCGCATGTCCATCTATTCGACGCCGAAAGCGGTCGGAGATTGACGATCTGATACCGCTTCGGTGGGAAGCAGGAAAAAGAGGAGTTTTCCTGCTCGCCCGTCGGTGCGGAAATATCCGGCAAGGTCGGATGCGATGGTCGTCGTCCACCACACGGGAAGGTGGGCGCCGGGGGGATTTGCTCCCGTTTTCAAAGGAGGAGTATCATGACATTCAAGAGACGTGACTTTCTTGCCGCATCCGCGGCGGCGGCCGGTATCGCTGGCCTTGCGCCGCTCGGCATACGCCCATCTTTCGCCCAAACCGAACCCGGCTACACGCCCGAAAAGGGCGCAAGTCTCAGGCTTCTTCGCTGGACCCCCTTCGTCAAGGGCGACGAGGATGCCTGGCTTGCCAATACCAAGAAGTTCACGGAGGCGACCGGCGTCGAGGTTCGTGTCGACAAGGAAAGCTGGGAAGACATCCGACCGAAGGCCGCTGTCGCCGCCAATGTCGGTTCCGGTCCCGACATGGTGATGTGCTGGTTCGACGATGCTCATCAGTATCCCGATAAGCTCGTCGACCTGACTGAACTCGGTAACTATCTCGGCAATAAATACGGCGGCTGGTATGACGGCGTGCGCGGTTACGCAACCCGCGGCGACAAGTTCATCGCCATGCCGTTGACGGCGATCGGCAATGCCGTCGTTTATCGCGACAGCCATGTAAAGGCGGCGGGCTTCAGCGAATTCCCCAAGGATACCGCAGGGTTCCTGGAGCTTTGCAAGGCAATGAAGGCGAAAGGCACGCCGGCCGGCTTCCCGCACGGCAAGGCCGTGGGCGATGGCAACAATTATGCCCATTGGCTGCTTTGGAGCCATGGCGGCAAGATGGTGGACGAAGGCGGCAAGGTGACGATCAACAGCCCTGAAACGCTGGCGGCCATCCACTATGCGATGGATCTCTACGCGACCTTCATCCCCGGCACGGAAAGCTGGCAGGACATCAACAACAACCGGGCCTTCCTTGCCGGGCAGGTATCGCTGATCGCAAACGGCGTATCGGTCTATTATGCGGCGAAGAAGGATCCGAAGCTCGCCGAGATCGCGGCCGATATCAGAACCACAAACTTCCCGATCGGCCCCGTCGGCAAGAGCGTCGAACTGCACCAAACAAGCTCGTTGGTTCTTTTCAGCCATACCAAATACCCGGAGGCCGCCAAGGCCTATATCAAGTTCATGATGGAAGGCGACCAGATGAATGCCTGGATCCAAGGGTCGAGCGCCTATTGCTGCCAACCCTTGAAGGCCTTTGCCAACAACCCTGTCTGGACTGCTGATCCGGTGCACGCACCCTATGCCCGCGCCTCGGAAACGCTGCGCCCGAATGGCTATGCCGGTCCCCTGGGCTATGCTTCGGCAGGCGTGATGGCCGATTACGTGCTCGTCGACATGTTCGCCGCCGCCGTAACCGGCCAGATGTCGCCGGAGGATGCGATGAAAGAGGCCGAGCGCCGGGCGAACCGCTACTACAAGGTTTGATCCTTCGCGAAGATCTGCAGCGTGCCGGCAACGGCATGCTGCGACTGTCCATCAGGAGATAATATCATGTCGACTGTGCCATCCGGGGATATCACGCGCAGCCCGATCAGATCGCTCATGCAAAACAACAATATGCTCGGCTTCCTCTTCATGTTGCCGGCGGCCATCTTTCTGATTTGTTTTCTCACCTATCCGCTGGGGCTCGGCGTCTGGCTCGGTTTCACGGACACACGTATCGGGCGTGCCGGGAGTTTCATCGGACTGGAGAATTATCAATTCCTGGCCCATGACTCCGTCTTCTGGCTGACGGTCTTCAATACCTTGCTTTACACCTTCGTAGCTTCCGTCCTGAAATTCGTGCTCGGCCTTTGGCTGGCGCTGCTTCTCAATCAGCATCTGCCATTCAAGTCGTTTTTCCGGGCGATCGTGCTGCTGCCCTGGGTCGTTCCAACGGTGCTGTCAGGATTGGCATTCTGGTGGATCTACGATTCTCAATTTTCCATTATCTCATGGTCTTTGATGAAGATCGGCCTGATCCATGGCCCGATCAATTTCCTCGGCGATCCGACCAATGCGCGCATCTCGGTCATCATCGCCAATGTCTGGCGCGGCATTCCTTTCGTGGCGATTTCCCTGCTCGCCGGTCTGCAGACCATTCCCGCTTCGCTTCAGGAGGCGGCATCCCTGGATGGGGCCACGAGTTGGCAGCGCTTCCGTTACGTAACGCTACCGATGCTGACGCCGATCATCGCGGTGGTGATGACGTTTTCGGTACTGTTCACCTTCACGGATTTCCAGCTCATCTATGTGCTGACCAAGGGCGGGCCGGTCAACGCGACGCATCTGATGGCGACGCTTTCCTTCCAGCGCGGCATCCCCGGAGGGCAGCTCGGCGAGGGGGCGGCAATCGCGGTTGCCATGATTCCCTTCCTGCTTGCCGCCATCATGTTCAGCTTCTTTGGTCTGCAGCGCCGCAAATGGCAGCAAGGCGGACAGGACTGAGATCGGGAGAACCTCATGAACACCAAAGCCAACACCGCCAATCCGGTACTCACCGATAATGTCGAAGGCATGGGCTATCTCAACCGCCTGCCTCGACGCATCGTCATGCTTTATCTGCCGATGGCGGTCTTCGTCTTCGTGCTTCTGTTTCCCTTCTACTGGATGGCGATCACGGCCATCAAGCCGAACGCACAGTTGACCGACTACAATAACTACAGCCCCTTCTGGGTGGTGGGGCCGACACTCGATCACATCAAGTACCTGTTCTTTGAAACGTCGTATCCGGGCTGGCTATGGAACACGATATTGGTGGCGGTCGGATCGACTGCGCTGTCGCTATTGGCCTCAATCTTCGGCGCCTATGCAATCGAGCGCGTGCGCTTTACCGGCTCGCGTTCGATCGGCTTGCTGATCTTCCTGGCCTACCTCGTCCCGCCTTCGATCCTCTTCATTCCTTTGGCCTTTATTGTCTTCAAGCTCGGGATCTACGATTCCAGGCTGGCGCTCATCTTCACCTACCCGACGTTTCTTATCCCGTTCTGCACCTGGCTCTTGATGGGCTATTTCAGATCGATACCTTTCGAACTGGAAGAAAGTGCGCTGGTCGATGGCGCCAGCCGCTGGCAGATCCTTGTCAAAATTATCCTCCCGCTGGCGGTGCCTGGGCTGATATCGGCCGGAATCTTCGCCTTCACCCTCTCCTGGAACGAATTCATCTACGCGCTCACCTTCATCCAATCCTCGGAAAACAAGACAATCCCCGTGGGTGTTCTGACGGAATTGGTGCGCGGCGATGTCTTCGAGTGGGGCTCGCTCATGGCCGGCGCTCTATTCGGTTCATTGCCGGTCGTCATTCTCTACTCCTTCTTCGTCGACTACTACGTTTCGTCCATGACTGGCGCCGTGAAAGAATGATGAGCGAGAGGGCTGTCTCCTCCGCGATAGCCAATTTGGATTGGGCCTGCACGAAGCCGGCAAGAGATAGAGGGCGGCACTGACCGGGCGCCGTCCCGATAGAGCGCGTCGGGCTACGTGTACGCCGTTTTAATCGGGTTGGGGTGGAGAGGTCGTTTCTCCCTCCGACAGCTCGCAAGCGAGCAGGATTGGATGGTCGAGGCCAGGCGTAGGCTGCTTGTTCAACAGGACCGCGACCGCCGCTGCCGCCATCTTCTGAATCGGCTGCTTGACCGTTGTCAGGCGCGGCGTTGTCATGCTGGAGAGAGGGATGCCGTCGAAGCCTACGATGGAAAGGGCTGCAGGTATCGGGATTCCCAAATCATGTGCCGCTCTCATGCAGCCGATCGCCTGCTGATCCGAGCTTGCAAAGATGGCGGTCGGGCGCTCGTACCGCGCTCGTGCAAGCAGGTAGTTTCCTGCTGATCGACCGCTTTCATAGTCGAAAGCCGCCTCGGCTATGAGCGATGATCCTTGTATTTGCTTGCCATCATCGGACTGCCCCATTGCGTCGAGGTAGCCCTTGAGGCGATCATTGGCTGGTACGGAGTGTTTAGGTCCCGAAATGAAGCCGATGCGGCGATGACCGAGCTTCAGAAGATGTTCGACGCCGAGACGGACTCCATGGCGGTGATCGGAGGCGATGCCGGAATATCCTGGCATAAGGCGGTCGACGACGACGATCGGCAATCCCTTCGGCAGCTTGATCGTGTGGAAATCGATGCTGGGAACGAGGATGATGCCATCCACCTTCCGGCTCATCAGTTGCCCGATGCGGTCTGCCTCCTTGGCCGCGTGGTCAAAGGAGGTCATGACAATGATGTTATAGCCATGACCTGCCGCCGCTTGTTCCGCGGATTGCACAAGTTCCGAGAAGAAGGGGTTGGTCAGGTCCGGAATGACGATGCCGATGAGGCGGCTGACCTTGCTGCGCATGCTTCTTGCAGACGGGTCGGGCATATAGCCGAGTTCTTCGATGATGCGCCTGACACGCGCTCTCAATTCATCCGTCACGGAGGGGTGATCGTTCAAAACCCTTGAAACGGTTCCGGTGGAAACTCCCGCGAGCTTGGCAACGTCTCGAATTCCGACCTTTGACATAACAGAAGCACATGTTCCTTCATCTTCGCCTTCCGAACACCGAAAGGCGCCCGATCCGGGCTTCCAGCTAATGGTCTCTATCGTCTCAGTCAAAGGGCACATCTCAATTTTGTGCCGCTTAAGCTCCATAGCATAAGGTTGATATGCACTCAATGGAAACGGTTCATTGAGGCGCATGTACGCAAGCAACAATTATTTCAAATTTCAACCGGTTTAGGCTCTATGTCGCCGTCTTGACAACACTTATGGCCATTGCTACCCAATAGATGTTGGAAACGGTTCATTGCCGCTGGCAACTCAGATGGAGCTGAGCCCAGAAGGTGGGGAGGAAAGAAAATGTCCAATTCTATTAAGCGTGATTCCGTCATGATGAGTGCGTCGCGGCGTGCAGCATTGAAGCTCGGCCTGGCCGGCACCTTGATGCTCGCGCTGTCGTGCGGCGTGTCGCCTGCTTTTGCGGCCAGCAAGCCCAAGGTGGGCCTGATCATGAAGTCTCTGTCCAATGAGTTCTTCAAGCAGATGAAGGCCGGCGCCGACAAATATGCCGCGGAGAACAAAGACAAGTTTGACTTCAAGGCCGTGGGCATGAAGGACGAGCGTGATTTCGCCGCGCAGGTCGATGCCGTCGAAAACTTCGTGACGCAGAAATACGACATCATCGTCGTCGCGCCGGCCGATTCAAAGGCGATGGCTACCCCCATTGCGAAGGCCGTGAAGGCCGGCGTGAAGGTCATCAACATCGACGTGCCGCTCGACGCCGACGCCAAGAAGGCAGCCGGTATCGACCTCGCGTTCTTCGGTCCGGATAACCGCGAAGGTGCCAAGCTTGCTGGGGATGCGCTCGCCAAGGACCTCGGGCCCGGTGCGAAGGTCGTTATCCTCGAGGGTAACCCCGAGGCCGACAACGCCAAGGAGCGCAAGGAAGGCTTCATGGACTCCGTCAATGGCGGCAAGCTTCAGCTTCTCGACAGCAAGACTGCCCATTGGGAGACGGAAGAAGCCAATACCGTCATGACGAACTTCCTGACGAAGTATAAGGATATTCAGGGCGTCATGGCGGCCAATGACTCCATGGCTCTCGGCGTCGTCAAGGCTCTCGATGCGACCGGTCAGAGCGGCAAGATCAAGGTTGTCGGCTTCGACAACATTCCGCCGGTGCAGCCGCTGATCAAGGACGGCAAGATGCTTGCCACTGTCGAGCAGTATGGTGCGCAGATGGCCGTCATGGGCATCGACTATGGCCTGCGTGAACTTGCCGGCGAAAAATTCACCGGCTGGGTCAAGACGGACGTCAAGCTTATTACCGCCAAGGATCTCAAGTAATTGAGATTGCCCGCGGGGCTAAAAGAAGCGCCGGCCACTGGCCGGCGCTGACCGCTACCAGCCGATTTGCGCGTCGATCGCCGAGGGTGACGCTTCCGCACCTCTGAGTGCGTCGCGCAGAGGCTGGCCATCTCGAATTCGAAATAGACCATGAGGTGGACGTGTCAGACGCACCAGATGACTACATCCTGAAGCTGGAAGGGATCGGCAAGCGTTTCCCGGGCGTCGTGGCGCTCAAGGATGTTTCCCTGCGGGTTGGCCGCGGCAAGGGCCACGTTCTTCTTGGCGAGAATGGCGCCGGCAAATCCACCCTGATCAATCTGCTCGGGGGCGTCTTCAGGCCGGACGATGGCCACATCTCCTTTGACGGTAAACCCTATCACCCGGCCTCTCCGCTGGAGGCATTCAAAGCGGGCATCCGGGTCATCCACCAGGAACTGCACCCCCTTTCCAATCTCACCGTCGCCGAAAATCTGCTTTTCGAGCATCTTCCCCGCCGATACGGTCTGGTCAATTACAAGGAAATGAATCGTAGGGCCGCCGAGCTCCTGGCCGACGTCGGCCTCGATGTCGCCCCTACGACCCTGGCCAACCGTCTCAGCGTTGCGCAGCTCCAGCTTCTCGAGATCGCCAAGGCGCTTTGCTACGAAAGCAAGCTTCTGGTCCTTGACGAACCGACGGCAACCCTGACCTCCAAGGAGGTCGATCGCCTGTTCGAAATTCTGAAGCGGCTGAGAGGTCGCGGCGTTACGACGCTTTACATCTCCCACAGGCTCGAGGAGATCTTCGAGGTCGGCGACGACGTGACGGTGCTGCGCGACGGCCAGCATGTGATAACCCGTCCGCTTGCAGGATTGACCATCCCGAATATTGTCGAACTCATGGTCGGCCGCACGATTGCGGATCATGGCGTCTTTCGCAAGGACAGCGTGGTGTCCGGCGAGGCGCTTGGCGTTTCCGGTCTGAAAGTGACGCGACATAGTCCGGAACTGTCCTTCTCCGTCGGCAAGGGCGAAATCGTCGGCATAGCCGGCCTTGTCGGCAGCGGGCGCACCGAAGCCGTCCGGGCGCTATTCGGCGCCGACGTCAAAGCCGCCGGCGAGATCCGCATCGATGGCGAACTGGTCTCGATCCATTCGCCCAGGCAAGCGGTTGCCGCGGGCCTGTGCCTGGCGACTGAAGACCGCAAGATGCAAGGCTTGATGCTCGACATGAGCTGCGCGCAAAACACCACCATAACGGACCCAGCCAAGATCTCCCGCAAGGGATTGATCCTGCGCAAGGTCGAGGACGAGCATTCGCAGCGTCTCGTGCGCGAGCTTCGCATCAAGACCCCATCGATCCGCCAGGCGGTCAGGACGTTTTCCGGCGGCAATCAGCAGAAGGTGGTCATTGCCAAATGGCTTTTCCGTGGCCCCAAGGTACTGATTTTCGATGAGCCGACCCGGGGGATCGATGTGGGCGCGAAAGTCGAAATATATGAGCTTCTTTGGAAACTCGCCGCCGAGGGCAAGGGTATTCTGGTGGTCTCCTCCGATTTGCCGGAACTCATGGGTATCTGCCACCGCATCATCGTTTTGTCGAACGGGAAGATAGCCGGGGAAATAGCGCGGGAACAATTTGAAGAGAGCAGCATCCTCTCACTCGCTTACAAGGAGTACAGCCGTGTCCGGGAACGTTGAAAACAAGACCGATATGAAAGAGAGCCGTTTTTGGGACAGCCTCATTCGGATTTCGATGAAGGAAGCCGGCGTTGCGATCGCCCTTGTTCTGATCCTGGCGTTTTTCTCGGCGACGGCACCCTATTTCGCGACGCCGGAAAACTTCCTCAAGATCTTCGTTCAGATCGCCATCAACACCGTGCTTGCCTCGGGCATGACCTTCGTCATCCTCGTTGGCGGCATCGATCTTTCCGTCGGCTCGTTGCTTGCCCTTTGCACGGTCATCGGCGCGACGATCATGATCGATCCACGGTTTTCCCCATGGCAGGCGATTGTTCTGGCTTCGATCGCATCCATGGGAACCGGAGCCGTCCTTGGCGCGATCAACGGCTGGGTATGCGAGAAGTGGAAGCTTCCGTCCTTCATCGTGACGCTCGGCATGCTCAATGTCGCCAGCGGCTTGGCGCGCGTTGTCAGTGATAACTCCACCATCACCGGCCTCCCGCAGCCTTTCGTCGATTTCGGAAATCTGATCTTCTGGGGCATCTTCCCGTCGATCTTCCTGATTGCGATCGTTGTCGTCCTCATTGGCTGGTTCGTGCTGCGCTATACGGTCTTCGGACGCTTCGTCTTTGCGATCGGCACCAACGAAGAGGCCGTCCGACTGTCGGGGCATGAGCCGAAAAGATACAAGATCGCAGTGTTCACGATTTCGGGGTTCACCGCGGGCATTGCGGCCATGGTCTATCTGCTGCGCCTCAACGTCGGCAGCCCGGTTGCGGGCATCGGCTATGAATTGAATGCCATCGCCGCAGTCATCATCGGCGGCACCAGCCTTTCGGGCGGCAAGGGATCGATCGTCGGAACGCTGGTTGGTGCGTGCATTCTGCAGGTGCTGTCGACGGGATTGCAGCTATTGGGCGCTGACGACAACATCAAGCCGATCGTCATCGGTGCCGTCATTGTCCTGGCCGTCATTCTGGATAGCTATCGCGGCCGTTTGATGCGGATACTGGAAACGCGATAATCAATCGCAACGCTCAGATGATCTAAAGCAATTGTTAGGCGACATGGTCGAGGGGTAGCCGTTCGGATCCTTGTGGCATTTGCGGGCAGATGAGATTTGCGAGCATGTTTCGCGCCTCGTCCGGCGCAACATGGTGAGGCAAGTGCCCCACGCCTTCCAGCACTTTGATGAACGCCGCAGGGTGCTTGCGGCGTAACCAGTCTATGTGCAATGCCGGGTGGATGATCGCGTCCGACAGGCCGAAGAGCACGTGGATGATGAGATGGGGCGGCAGGCTCGGCAAGAGCTGCATATCGCGGTTGAATGCCCGCAATTCGTCGGCCATGGTTTGTACAGCGAGTGGATTGACAAGGTGGCTGGCGGGTAAGCCGCCGAGGCAAGCTGGGACGGTGTTCGGAAACGAAGATGCCCTCAAGCCTTGGCCGACGAAGAAGGTTGCACAACGGCTGATGACGTGCTGACGCACCAGGCCGCCCACCAAGGGAGCTGAGGCGGCCCTTAAGATGAGCATCGCTTTCGGCGGTACCGGGCTGCAACAGGGTGATATCAGGAAAAGCTTGCTTATGAGATCGGGCCTTCGCGCAGCCAAGTGCAGCGCAGGCGCGCTGCCAATCGAATGAGCAACGATCGTCAGGCCGGTAAAACCAGCGCAATCGAGGAAACGCTCAAGCCAGAATGATTGGCCGATCGGACCGCATTCAGCCGCTGGTATGGGTGTACTGAGACCATATCCCGGGCGGTCAGGGGCTATCACGCGAAACTCGCTATCCTCGAAAGGCAATAGCAATTCTTCGGCAATGCTGCCGCAGCCGTGAAGAAGGATCACCGGTTCCTTGTCGCGCACGCCCTTTTCGAGAAAATGAACCCGTCCATCGCCGATGGACCATATTGTGCCGACCTTGGGCGGGATGGGCTGCTTCCCTGACATGGCCAAAGAAACGCGCCTGCTTGCGCAAAGTTCCAAAGACAAGACGCGCCAGCATTGCCGCGCGATCGACGCAAGACGGTGGAGCCGCCACAGTGGGAACCAAGTCCCTGTCGCCTCGTTCCCGTCCTGTAGGAAGCAATAGGAGGAAACAATGTTTTCCGCAGACAATATTCGCGAGCATATGGAAGTACTGGCTGCCGACGGTGTGCATGTCGGGACCGTCGACGAACTTGATGGCGACACCGGTATCAAGTTGACCAAGAGCGACTCCGATGATGGCAAGCACCACCTCATTCCGCTGAATTGGGTCGATCACGTCGACGCTCACGTTCATCTCTCGAAGAATGCAGACGACGTCCGCAGTGAGTGGTCGACGCTCAATTGAAGGCGATCTGCCGCGTCCCGAGGGCGCGGCATTCCTGCAGAAGTCAAGCAGGCTACACCAGCGCTCCCGCCATTTCGTGCATCAATGAATGCGGCTAGTGGTGCTTAAAGTACTGAACTTCGCGCTCGTGCTTCTCGGCTGCCTCGCGTGACTTGAACGTGCCGAGATTTTTGCGTTTGTGGGTCTTCGGATCGACCTTGCGCGAGTAGAGACGATACTCGCCGGACTTCAGCTTGCGGATCATGACAGCCTCCTATGTGAGGTCATAACCGCTACCGGCCAATGTCGGTTCCCCGATTGATCCGAATATCGTCGCAGCTCTCGACACCTATGCCTTCGCACCGCCAGCCGGATTCAGGAGAATCTCGAGCGACACCGGCCGCAGACCTTGCGCGTCCACGCCGACGTCGTACTGTCGGGGAAGCGGTCTGAGCTTTCCGTGAGAGTGACCGTGGAGATTGATCGATTTCTTGCTCATCTTATTCCAGGTTCGAAAAGGATAGTGACAGAGGATCAGCAGGTGGTCGTCCAGGGTGATCTCGCTGTAGTGCTGAACGCTCTCCCAACCGCTTGCTTTAGTCGTAGCGTCCTGGTCGTTGTTCCCGATGACGAGATGCTTGCGGCCATTCAGCATTGAGAGAAGCTGATCACAATCCCCGCCGCGTGATGACATGAAGTCGCCAAGGTGCCAGACATCGTCCCCGGTTCCGACGATCTCGTTCCAGTTGTCGATCAGGGCGACGTCATGGAATGCCATATCGGGGAAGGGGCGCCGGTCGATCCTTAGGACGCGCGGATCGGCAAAATGGGTATCGCTTGTGAAATAGATCATTCGGCCAAAATGGCGGAGTTCGAGAGGAAACCAAGAGCTCTTTCGTGATTTGTATATTCGAGGCGGGATTGAGCAGTTCTTCAGGCAGACCGTCGCGCCATCTCGGCGAGGACTTCCAAAGGGTAGTTCTTGGATCATGCACATGGACGAAGAAACGAACGACAAATCCGCGACCCCACGCGTGGGTGCAACGACTGACTTGCCGCACGATCGAATGACGGTGCAGCGATTTCGGGAGGCGTTCCCTCGTGCGCGCTGGAGCGACAGTCTCAATGCGTGGTTCGTGCCTGGCCGTACGGCTCAGAGGCGCATCAGCCGCTGGTTGGCCGAGATGGAGGCGGAAGCCGACACATTCGCGGACGAAAAGGGCAGGGACGCCTTCGCATTCGATCCGATCGAAAGCCGCTATCTCGAAGCAGCGCCAGTATCCTTCCAAATCCGAACGCCGTATTCGCGGACCGTCATCAACGAGATCCGCGAAATCCCCTATGCCCGCTGGGACGCGGATCGGCGCCTCTGGACCGTGCCGTACCGCTCATTCGGCGAACTCCGGCAGCACTGGCCGGCGATCAAGGCGGCAGCCGAGCGCAGTGAGCCGGACGTAAGGCGAGCGCGGCGGGAGACAATCAGGGGAACCGAGGAGGACGAGGCATCCAAGGCACGAACAAGGGAGCGTCGCAGGAAGCGATATCCCGTCCCCTCCGATGATTGCCCGCCCTTCGAAAACGCAGTCGGCACGCATGTCGGGGTCGTCTTCTTCACCGGCACGGACGGAGAACTGGCGGACCCGGCGACAATCAGCGCGCACTATTTTCCCGCCGAAGGCAGGGAATACGTCTGGGTCTCCTGGCGGCAAGGCGGGCTGGAAGAATTGGTGACAACCTGGCCGGCACGAGTGGCACCGGGTCAAGACGACCTCGACCGGGGCTGGTGGTTGCCGACGCTGGAGGAATTGCGAGTCGCGCGACGCGATGCCAAATCCCGATGGCGAGCCAGACAGCGCCGGAACAAGGACAATTCCTTTTGAAGGGTTTCAAAGCTTGGCGCAGAACGCCGTTGCTTCTAGCGACGCCTGAAAGTCTTCACGGCGCGATGGGATAAAATCAGAAAGACGGCGATCCATACGACCGGATAGACTGGCAGCAATGCCAGATAAAGCCCGTTCTCGAAGATCGCGGCTTCGAACGTTTTCTTCGCCAACCAATAAGTCGGAACTCCGGTTGCGATGAGGATTGCCAGACCAAAGAGTGCTGGCTTCAAATAATGCGCGTACATTCCACTGTCCCCCCGGACAGCTTTCAAGCTTGCATCGAAAACTCGAAGATGTCGAGAGGCAGGGCAAGGCGTCCTGGTCGACGCCGTGCGGCAGATCGTTGAGGGTCGGACAATTCCTCCCCACATGTCTTATTTTATTTCTAACTAATGTAGGTTTCGCTATCGTTCGGCAATTCCATAGGAGGAGTTGGATGCAATACGTCGAGCCAAAGAAGGTAAGTCACAACACCGCGACGCGCGTATGGTCAGTCAAGGATTTTTGCAAACGGCACAGGCTGTGCAGCAAAGAGGAAACTCGACTTCTCCAGCTTTTTGGGCAGTTCGCGACGGCTAGCGAATTGCGATACAACACAACGCGCAGGCCGAAATGGCGTTGATTTGCGGAGGCGTGAGCGGCAGGCGGTTTCCCTCGGTTATGGGCGTCTGTCAAACAAAGCCCGCCACCCATGTGGGTGGCGGGCAACTTTTCCAGCAGGTCGCTCCGAGAACTAAGCCGAAAAGAGCGACGTTCAGTCTAATGACAGGGGCTTAGCGTACTTGATCAGAAAACGTCACTCCCGGTTTCCGGTTCCACGCCAATTCTTGAAATTGGGATGGGCCGAAAATACATCATTTCCAGTTGGTAACATGCGTTGGATGGGAGGAAAGGAATGATCAGCAGGTATCTCAGCAAGCGTGATTTGGCTCTCGATTCAATAGACTTGGACATTTGTCAGCGCGCTTTTGATGCCATTCTGCTCAAAAGGAATATTACGCGCGAAAGTGAAGAAGGCGAGGAAGTGGCAGCGATGATTATCGAGCTCTTCCGAGAAGGGATCCATGACGAAGATCAGCTCGTCGCTCTCGTCGGTATTAACGACAGCCATCGTCCGCTCAGTGGCGATAAATTCGCGCCTTGATGGAACAAATTGAGCGCAGCTCTATTTGAGGAATTGGTTGGGAAGTTCCCCCACTTTCCAACTGGCCTCCAAAGCCAGCCCGTCGCTGGTAGTGTCCCCGCCGGCGACGGGTTCTTGATCGATCCAAACTATAATGTCCCGAGCTGGCGCGGCTTGTTCCATAGCCATATGGACGAAGCCAATCGGTCAAGTGCAAGATTAGTCTGTGCTGATCTACTATCACCAGTTATGGAAAGCGTACGTATCAATCTTTTCAGACATGGCTGGGCTTCGCTCGCGTTGAGATGCCCTGGCCTTCGTTCGCACCCCAGCAATGCTCCATGGTTCAGGGATTTATGCAGGAGCTATAGCAAAGCGGTGATGCATCGCGATCGTCTGCGGCTAGCTCGGGCCGATGCCCATCAATTGGGACAATATGAGGAAATCTGCGACGATCTGGAGAAAGAAGTCCACGTCTATCTCAGCTTGTTGAATCCGCAGTCGTAGGCGTCAAATCGCCTCGAAATGGCGGCGGATCATCCCGTCTCTGGAATTGCCTCGGCGCCTATACGGTCGTGAGAATCCGGACATCGCCTTTGCGATCAATAACGTCGACCACGACATGGCGACCGGAGCGGCGTAAGGCGACATCCGCCGAGCCGGAACCGATCTGCAAGTGCCGCAGAATGACTTCATCAAGAAATATGGGAAGCTGCGGCTCATGGAAGCTGATCTGCAATTTGTTTGGATTGAAACCGAGGCCGAGACAGGATTGTAACAGGAAGAGCGGTGCCGCCGACGCCCAGGCTTGCGGGGAGCAGGCCACCGGGTAAAAGGTCGGCCCCTGCGCCCGCTGACGCGGCATTCCGCAGAAAAGTTCGGGAAGCCGCCGCAGATCGATATAGGTAGACGCCGCAAAGAGCCCGTCGAATATCCTCGCCGCTGCCGTGCGATAACCGTAGGCGGCAAGGCCCCTGGCGATCAGGGCATTGTCGTGCGGCCAGATCGAGCCGTTGTGGTAACTCATCGGGTTATAGCGCGCCTCGGTCGAGGCGATGGTACGAATGCCCCAGCCGCAGAAGGACGAAGCAGTCATCAACGTGCGGGCAACCTGTTTTGCTCGTTCCGGATAGGCAATGCCGGTAAACAGTGCATGGCCGGCATTCGACGAGCGAATCCTGCAAGGTCGCTTATCGCCGTCGAGTGCCAGCGCATAGGTGCCGAGCTCCTCGTCGAAGAAGCGCTCATCGAAGGCACGGCGTAGCTCATCGGCCCTCGCAACGAAGCGTGCGGCGCGCTCCGGCTGGCCGAGCCGCTGGAACATTTCTGCTGCCGCCTGCCAGGCGCCATAGACATAGGCTTGGACTTCGGCGATTGCGATCGGACCCTTGGCCAGCGTTCCGTCTGCATGGAAAACGGAGTCGTGGCTGTCTTTCCAAGCCTGATTGATCAAGCCTTCCTCTGTCAGCCGCCCATATTCGACGAAACCGTCGCCGTCACGATCGCCATATTCATCGATCCAGGATAATGCCGCCTCGATATGCGGCAGAAGACGCTGGATGGCCGCAAGGTCGCCGGTCCGTTTTACATAGTCGCCAGCCAGCATCACGAACAGCGGCGTGGAATCGATGCTGCCATAGTACCGACGGAACGGAACCTCGCCGAGTTCAGCCATTTCGCCGCAACGGATTTCGTGCAGAATCTTGCCGGGCTCCGCATCGGAGGCCGGGTTCATTTCCGTCGCCTGGTTTGCCGCCAGATGACCGAGAACGCCTCGGGCAATTTCCGGATCGAGCCAAAGCGTCTGCAGGGCGGTTATGATGGCGTCCCGGCCGAACACCGTGCTGAACCACGGGATGCCCGCATAGGGATAGGGGCCTTCCGGCGTTTCGGTCATCAGCATGTATAGATCTGCCGTGCAACGCCGCGCCGCTTCGTTGAATATCTCGTTGGACGTGACGATCGAGGCTGCTCTCGACGACAGGGCGCGCAGGGCACGGCGGGCATCGCGCAAGGCAAAAAAGAAAGACCATGGGCCCGATCTGTCGGCTTCGCCCGGATCGCACGCAATCTCGATGAAAAGTGAGCGGGTTTCATGTGGTGCAAGCTGCAGATCATACAATACGAGGTCGCTGCCGCATTCATCTGGAACAGGATCAAAGGAGAGCCTCGTTGAGCGTCGGCACTCGTCGAGCCCTTCATAGGCAAGAAGGATACCGTCACCCGTGACGACCGGCGTCAGATGACGCCCGCGTTTCGCCCTTGCCGTTCCGCGTACCTCGAAGAGATCCGCGAAGTCGGCTGTAAATGCGATCTCGATGCGGACATGCTGCGGTACTTCGTCGTAATTGCGCACCGTCAGCCGTTCGTGACAACGACCGTTCCACAGGAAGCGGGTCCGGCGCAGATGCATGTGATCGTGGCCGAGAATGAGTTTTCCGGCCCTGTCGAAAAGATCGGGATTGGTCAGGTCGCAGGTGAGCGTGGCATTATCGTCGCGCAATGTCGAAGACAGCAGCATCGGCCTTTGACCGTTGATCGCCAGGTGAAGGTGAGAGAGATAGCGCGTGTCGCGATGGAAAATTCCTTCCGGACTATCCGGTCCGGAAAGGACATCGCCATTGCGATCGAAGACGGCGAAAGTATCGCCATGCTTCAGGATCAGCGGCTGCCGCTCCTGCAGCGATGAGGTTGCCGGGATGAAGAACTGAGCGATCGGCGTACCGGACGCAGCCGGTGCGGTGAGACTGTCGGAGGAAACGGTCGGCATTTTCCTCTCCTCTGATCAATTAACGACCTCCAGACCCACGGCGTAGCCGTTGGAATGGCGCAGTCGCCCGGCCTTCGTGCGGGTACCAGGCAGTCGCCGGTATATATCCAGATAGTCCCTGGCCATCCGCTCCGCGGTGAAGCGCTTCTCGAAAGTCGCCCGCACCCTACGGCGATCGATCTTCAGCGCCCATTCAACATTCTCTGCGGCTTCGGCGACACTATCGACCAGAATGCCGGAGACACCATGGTCGATCACCTCCGGCACGGAGCCACAGCGGAAGGCGATAACGGGTGTGCCGCATGCCATCGCCTCGATCATGACCAGCCCGAACGGTTCCGGCCAATCGATCGGGAAGAGCAGCGCGGCGGCATTGCCGAGAAAATCTGCCTTCTGCTCATCGTTGATCTCGCCGATGAATTCGACATTCTGATGGCTTTTCACCATCGGTTCGATCGCCGTCTTCCAGTAGCCTTGGTCGGCATTGTCGATTTTTGCCGCGATCTTTAGGGGCATGCCCGATCGGCTTGCGATCTCGATCGCTCGGTCTGGGCGCTTTTCAAGCGAGATGCGGCCGAGAAAAGCGAGGTAATTGCCCTTCGGTTTCTCGGTGAAGGGCAGCAGATCGGCCGGCAAGCCGTGATAGACCGTTCCCGACCAGTTGACCGGCGGCATCGGCCGGCGCTGGTCGTTGGAGATCGACACCAGCGGAATGTCTGCAAAGCCCTGGTAGAAGGGGCGCAGGTCAGGCAGGTCGAGGCGCCCGTGCAGAGTGGTCACCGCTCGATCCGCGAAATCGTGGATCAGCGGGAAGTGCAGCACGTCGATATGGAAATGCAGGACGTCGAACTCATGCGCCCGGCGGCGAACCTGCTCCAGCATTAAGATTTGATGCGGCAGTTGATCCTTGACCGCAGGATTGAGCCTCAGAGCAACGTCCGAACATGGTATCAGCTTGGCGTCGGTGACAGAATCGCCGCTGGCAAAGAGGGTCACGTCATGGCCCTCGGCGACAAGTTCTTCACTGAGATAGGAAACGATACGTTCGGTTCCGCCATAAAGCTTCGGCGGCACACTTTCGGCAAGTGGTGCAATCTGAGCGACCTTCATCGGCAAACCTCCTCAACAGAGCAACGAACCATCGGCAAAAGTCATGCCCGGACCTCTAAAAGGCAGACGGGCGCGGTCAAACCGAACGGGGCGGCAAGCTTTGAAGAGATCGGCAGAAACAGTTAGATGTTGCGGCGCGAAGAATTGCTCGTCGTTACCGTGCGCCTTCAATGCTTCCAGAACTTCGTTACAGGACATGATGCATTTCATGATTGGATAACGGCGCAAAGCGGGCAAGGTTCGATTGTACTTATATCAGACGACGGGAAAGCTGGGATCACCGCCCGCCCACGTAAGCGTTGCTGATCCCAAAGAGCTTCCGACCTTGATTAGATACCCTGTGCTTGTGGCGTCGGGCCGTCGCTGCAGGCGCTCCCGCGCCGATCCCTCGCGTCACCATTAATGCTTACATACCAATTGGACTTTAAATACGAATTGGTATTCGTATGGTGCCGTGGAGATCAGAGGAGCAATCATCCGAGGAGCAGAGGACGCAAGCCAAGGGAGGAAATCATGGTCTATTGGCGCAGGTACTCCGAAAAGTCTCGAAACTCTGATAATTGAAGCAGGAGCCCCGTACCGCTGCTGTGTAGTTCCAATATCGGTCCCTACGTTTTTCCGGGCATTCCGCCGGAGTTCACCAACTGGCGTGATGAGATGCGCAAGATCGGCGCGCTCGCCTATTCCACCACCGCCCAGGAATCCGGCTGGATGCCGATGCCTCTGCCGCCATCTATCATAGCGCCGAGATGAAGCCTTATCGCGAATGGCTCAACAACTACTATCTGGAGGCGATCGGCTCGCTCGGAGGCAGCCTCGTCTCCGATCGGATCGAGGATTACTACGTCGATCCGATCGAGGTGGGTTACGGTGGCTTGGTCGACTGGAATCGCGATTTCCTGGGGCGGGACGCATTGAAGGAGAAAGCGGCCAACCAGAAGCGCAGAAAGGTTACACTCGTCTGGAATGACGACGACGTGGCAGCGACGATCAAGGCGTCACTGTTCGACCGTGAACAGGCCGGCCGTTTCATGGCGCTTCCGACACTGATGTATGCGACCTTTGAATCCGACGCCGTCATGAAGGGCGGCAATGTCGTTGGCGTCTCGCAATGGTCGGCCTATTCGGCCAATGCCGGTCATCTCATCTCGCTTGCGCTGGTCAATGTCGATTCTGCCGAGCCTGGCACCGAGCTGACCTTGCTTTGGGGCGAACCAGGCACGCGCAGGCGGACAGTGGACCGGCACGAGATGCGTGAAATCCGGGTGACGGTGGCGCCGGCGCCGTATTTCGACAAAGTCATCAAGACCGGCAAGCAGTAACGGCAGCTCAAGACAACGCTACGCCCTGCGGCGCGGCGTTGTCGCTCTCGGCCATGGATGAAGCGGATGATGCGCGCCCTTGCATCGGGCGCGCCATCCCCGGCAAATTATTTTTTACCGATATTTCCAGATCGTTCGGCAGCCTTCAGCCCGTCATTCTGCAAATCCGCCTCATCGGCAAGAATGGCGGTGGCTTCGTTGAGCAAAACGTCTTTGGCGTTCCTGCGGGCATTTTCAATGGCAAGATCAGCGCTCAGGCTGCGCTCGTTGGCTTCCAGGCCGTCGTCGTTACCAGTATCCACGCCATCGTTGATTTGCTCGCTCGCCTTGCGACGACTTGCCTGAGCAGCCAGTTCTTTGCGACGTTCGGCTTCATTGAGGGAGACAACCTGTTTTTCACGCTGCGCCCTCAGTTCTGTAACATCTGCTACAAAGCGTTGGAAATCCGGATCGTTCTGCACCCGAGCATCGTGGCGGCTTTGCAGTTGCGGCAGCAATGCCTTTATATCGCCGGCAGGCGCATATTTCGCTGGCTTGACCTGCGTCCAGGGCAGGGCATTGTCAAAACTCGCCTCACCAAAGGTCTTGGGGTCCGAAAGGCCCGGCAAGCTGATGTCGGGCACCACGCCGCGTAGCTGTGTCGTGCCGCCATTGACACGGAAAAACTGGGCAACCGTCAATTTCAACTCGCCGAATTTCGGCTTGCTGGTGTGAGCAACCTGGTCAAGATTGACCACAGTTTGCACCGTGCCCTTACCAAAGCTGGGTTCTCCGACAATCACGCCGCGACCATAGTCCTGTATCGCTGCGGCAAAAATTTCGGAGGCCGAGGCCGAGCCGCGGTTGATCAACACGCCAACCGGACCTGTCCATGCGGGTGCGGGAAAATCATCGCTTTCTACGTTCACGTCACCGCCGGCATCGCGTTGCTGAACGACCGGGCCTTTGCCGACAAACAGGCCCGTCAAATCGATGGCCTCGGACAGCGAACCACCACCGTTATTCCGCAAGTCAACGAGCACACCGTCGACGTTGTCTTGCTTCAGTTCAGCGAGAAGCTTGGCGACGTCGCGGCTTGCGCTTCTGTAATCCTTGTCGCCTTTTCGCCGCGCTTCGAAGTCTTCGTAGAAGGCGGGCAGGGTAATCACCCCGATCTTGCGAGTGGCATCGCCATCCTTTACCGAAAGGATCGTCTTCTTGGCGGCCTGTTTGTCGAGGCTGATCTTATCGCGCACCAGGCTGATGACATGGTGCTTGGCATCCGGGCCTGCCTCCGCCGGCAAGATGTCCAGGCGCACGGTGGAACCCTTTGCGCCGCGGATCATCTGCACGATTTCGTCGAGGCGTGTACCGACCACCTCTTTTATCGGGCCATCCTCGCCTTGACCGACACCGATGATGCGATCCCCGACAGCAAGCTTGCCGGACAATTGTGCTGGACCGCCAGCCACCAGCTCGCGGATCGTCGTGTAGTCGTCCCTTTCCTGCAAGACCGCCCCGATACCAACCAGCGAAAGCTTCATTGAAATATCGAATTCAGCCGAAGCGCTCGCACCGAAATAGTCGGTATGCGGGTCAATTGATGTCGTATAGGCGTCCATGAACGTCTGGAAAACATCGTCGCTCTTGTACTTGTAGGCGCGCTCGAGGGAGTTCTCATAGCGTTTGTCGAGCGTGTCGCGAATGCTGGCGTCGTCTTTGCCTGCCAGTTTCAAGCGTAGCCAGTCGCTCTTGACGCGTTTGCGCCACAAGTCATTGCTTTCCGCTTCGGATTGCGGCCAGGGCTCCTTGTCGCGGACCAGCGGATAGTCTTCCTGCACGGTAAAGTCGAGCTTCTGGTTGAGCAGGCTGCGCGCATAACTCATGCGATCGACCACTCGCTGCTCATAAGTGTTGAAGATCGAAAATGGGATCTTCAAGTCTTCATGGTTGATGGCATCGTCAATCTTGGCGCCGTCAGCCATGAACCTGTCGATATCCGATTGCAGGAAAAGGACACGATCGGGGTCCAGGGATTTGATAAACCGATTCATGATCGTGCCCGATAAGGCGTCATCCAGCGGAACGGGCCTATAGTGGAAGCGCGTGAGAAATTGCGCGCTCAGATGAGCGGCTTGCGCTTGTTGCTGTAGCGGCGTCAAAACTGGTGGTGAGCCTGTTTCCAGAGCATATGCCGAGGGAGCAATTGCCAGGAACGCACAGAAGAAACCGCATTGTAGACGCATCAAGCTTCGATCCAATTCACATCGTTTGAGTCTTTAATGTGCGATGTTCGTGGAACAATTATGGTCTTTTGGCAACTAAACGAACGCGTTCTATCTGAATGTGGGTTTTACAAGTCCCGACCACAGATTCCGGCAGGGCGGATTTAGATCGATTTTTGTGGGCACCGATCTGACAATTTGCGCCTCTTCATTGAAGCGCTCGCATTTGACATGTGTCGACGAGCAAACACCAATGGCGAAGTTTTGATATAAGCTGTCGGGTAGTCAGGGCATCACCTTGGTGTTGTCGCGATATCTTGCTCCCAATAGGGCGAGAAAGATCGTCGTGACAGAAAATCTATCCATCGACGGGCACGTTCATTTCTTCACAGCCTCTGATCTTGCGGCTGTGGAGGGGCAGCTCCCTTATTCGCTGCCGTCACCCCATTCGCTATCCGACTATCTTGCCGACCTGGCGTGCGCCGGTATTTTCCCGAAACTTCTGAACAACGTGCATCTCAGCATTTTGCCGGATTCGTCTAATGTCTTCGCGTCGTTCGATGAGCTGGCGGCGCTTAAGGCGAAGTGGCCGGAACGATACGGAGACGTCCGGCTAGTCGGAACGATTAAGGCCGACCCGGCCTACGCTACTATCGAACGGCTATCCCATCCTGATGTTTTCGGGATCAGGATCGTTCTTCACGATGCTCCGCCGGAAAGCATATCGGATCGCGCCTATCGCAGCGATGATTGGGTCGCGCTCATTGGCAGGCTCCGGGTGCAACAACACGTCCACATCTACGCCAAAGAGGCGGAGACGAACCTGCGAGTGCTGCGCCAAATGCCGGAGACAATCTGCGTCGTCATCGATCACCTCGGCTCATGTCATGCCGAGCGCGGTGCTGATGAGCCCAGCTATCGCGCCTTGCTTGAGGAGGCCAAGCGCAGAGGAAACGTGTGGTTCAAGGGGCCTGGATACCGAACTTCGACCGACATCGATGATGTCGTCCCTTTCGTGTCGGCAATCATCGCGACCGTCGGAGCGAACCGCGTTCTGCTCTCGGCCAGCGACGCTCCGCACGTTGGGGCGGGCAGCCAAGGCCACAGTTTTACAAGCCACTTCGATTCTGTGTCGGCGCTTAAATTCTCGGAGACGCTCGCTTCGGCGGTGAGTGCCGCCACTGACATACCTGTCCTTCGGCTGCTGAACGCTGCGGCGAACGACCTTTTCCCTTGTCCAGAAGAAAGTGAAACCATGACGGACATCATCGTCGAAGACATCACGTTCCCCGTTGCGTACGATGACGCGACGATCAATCTGGCGGGCACCGTGTTCCAGCCGGCCTCGCCGGACAGAAGCCTGCCGCCGGTGGTTTTCAACTCCGGTTTTACGGGCGGCGTTTCGATGTATGGCCAGCTTTTTGGCCGGGCCTTGGCCGAGCGCGGCTATCGGGTGATGACCTACGATGTCGCGGGGTTCTTCACCAACAGGGATGTGCGGAACACTGCGCAGAAAGACGGTATCACCGTAACGAATGTCAGCCTTGTCGATCAGACGGCCGAGGTCCTGGCTGCCGTGCGGTGGGCGAGGGAAAAGTTCGGTTCAATGCCCGTCGTCGCGTCCTGGGCGATGGGTTCGGTCGTCAGCCTTGCGGCAGTCGTTGAACTGGCCAAGCAGGGCAAGGAGCAGATCGCGTTTTGGGTGCCGATGAACTACACCAGCATTGCGGCCCTTCAGAATCTTCGGGCGGACAAGTCGGGTGCGGACGCTGCGATCAAGAGGCTGGCGGACGATGCGGCGATCCCGCCGTTCGACACCGGAACCGAGGCGACCAAACTCGGCTATTACCCGCTCGATACCGACACGCAGGAATATGTCGATCGCCAGCTCGGCGGATACACCGAGATTGGCGGCGTCTACCGTTGGCCGGGTTGCAGTCATGTGACGGCGAAGTCCTATAAAAAGTATGTAGGCTTCGACCCTGAGAAGAGCCTCAATGGCGCCAGCGGCTTTCCGCCGGCACTCATTGTGCATGGCGCTCAGAACACTCTACACATGCCTGAAGAGTCGATCCGCCTACATAAGCTCTATCCCGGCCGCGCAGGTGACGAGCCGCTTATCATCGAGGGCATGATGCACGGCCAGCAGAACCAGACCGACAATCCCATCTTCCACCAGCTCATCAAGGACATTGACCGGGCGATCCGTTCTGCCTGACACTGGATGAATTGACGGGGGGGGAAGGCGTCCGGCGGGAATGATGCAGCAGGGTATCGATGAAGGACGTCCGATACGCGTCGGATTGCTACTTCTTCCGCAGTTTTCCATGATGGCGCTCGCATCGGCGAGCGAACCACTCCGCGCAGCGAACAGGTTAGCCAGCCGCAAGCTATATGACTGGTGCCTCCTCTCGGAGGAAGGCGGTATAGTTACGTCGAGCAGCGGCTTTGAAACGCGCACTATCTCGATCAGCGAGACCCCGCAGCTCGATAGATTGTTCGTTGTTGCCAGCCTCGATATCGAAAGCAAGCGACCAAAACCGATCCTGCAATTCCTGCGGAAACTTGCGGTAAATGGGATGCCCATCGGCGCGTTGAGTACGGGCACATTCATACTTGCGCGGGCAGGGTTGCTGACCGGCAAGCGGTGTACCCTTCATTGGGAATCCCTTCCGCAGTTTGCCGAAGAGTTTCCAGACATCGAAGTCACCCGCGAGCTTTATGTCCGGGACGGGAACCGCTGGACCTGCGCGGGCGGTACCGCCGCAATCGATCTGATGCTAGCTCAGATATCGGGTGACCACGGAGCTCAGCTCGCCGCCGACACGGCCGAGCAGTTTCTGCACACCCGTATCAGAGGGCCGGAAGAGCAACAGAGGATGGCGATCCAATGGCGCTACGATATACACGACGCCCGCCTTGCAGCCGCGATCGACATCATGGAGCAGAACGTCGAATATATCGTTCCGATCAATGACATCGCGAAAAGAAGCAACCTTTCCGGTCGGCAGTTGGAGCGCTTGTGGCATCAGCACTTCGAAATGACGCCGCAGCGCTTCTATCTCAATATTCGGCTGAACGAGGCTCGCCGGCTGGTCAAAGAGAGTTCCGAGACCATTGCGGCAATTGCCCTTCGCTGTGGTTTCGTGTCGGCATCGCACCTCGGCAGCGCCTACCGTCGCCTGTTCGGACATAGCCCCAGCGAAGAGCGTCGGAAATCGATGGCAGATATTCGTTTTTCCTCAGACCAAGGTCTTGGTTCCTTATAGGACTTATGTCTGAAGTCGAAAATCTTTAGTCCGAATGCCATAGATTATGCCTGGTGCTGCGCCAGCTTTTTCCGGCGATGGAAGCGGCGGGGGTATCCCACCGCCTTCGTCAGGCATGGAGAAGCTGGATGAACATGAACGGCGTCCTCAAAAACGGCGTCCTCGCCCCGGTGCTTGCTACAGGTTCCGTCGGCGGCGTCACTGGGTTTGCCGACACCGTTGTCAGGGGCAGCATTGATTGTGGCAAGTGAGCGAAGTGCCACCGTTGCGGTGGTAGTGCCAATGTTCAATGCCGAACGAACGATCGGCGCGACCTTGGCCAGTATCTGTCGGCAGACCCATGAGGCGCTGGATATCATCATTGTCGATGACGGTTCGTCGGATAGGTCGGCGTCGATCGCGGCCGCTTATGCGAAGCAGGATCGGCGGATCCGGATCATCCATCAGTCCAACAGCGGCGTCGCGGCAGCACGCAACAATGGTGCGGCTGCGACCGACGCAGAGTTTCTGGCCTTTGTCGATGCGGACGATCTATGGGCGCCGTCGAAGATCGCGCTTCAGCGGGAGGCGCTTGAGAAGGGCGGCTCGTCGGCCGGATTGGCCTATTGCTGGTTTGCGCTTATCGACGAGGATAGCCGCGTGTTCTCGCTCTACAATCGGCCGACCGCCGAAGGAGATGTACTCCAGCGCATGTGCAGAAAGAATTTCGTCGGCAATGGCAGCTCGATGCTCATGCGTCGTTCCGCGTTCGAAAAGGCAGGCGGGTTCGACCCCTCGCTAAGGGCGCGCAAGGCTCAAGGCTGCGAGGACCTGCTGATGTGCCTCAGAGTTGCGGAGAATTACGAATTTCGCGTGGTGCCGCAACATCTTGTGGGCTACCGGATGACTAACACGAATATGTCGAGCGATGTCATGCAGATGCTTCGTTCGTGCGAAATCGTTTTGGATGAATTTCGCGAGAAATATCCTGGGTATGGCACCGACCTAGACGCTCATCTGGCCGACATGATCCATTGGCTCGCAGTGAGGGGGTTCGTCGGCGGGCGATTTTTCGATGGCTGTGATCTGTTGAAGAGATTCTTGGTGTTAGAACCACGCCTGGCGATTTCGAGCATGCCGAACATGCTGAATGTGTATTGTCGAGCTAGGCTGGTTCCCCACTGGATCAAGGCTCGGCTGAAGCGCTTGCGAAGCCAGAACGGGAAGTTTCGCCCTCTCTATATGGAAACGATCCGATGATGGTCGTCGCGCCATTCTTCACGAGCTTGCGACGGCTTTTCCGTCTGGCAGCGGCACCTGCCTGGGCTGGGCCGACCATCGTGGGGCTCGGGCTGGCCGCGGCGGTCCTCGAGGGTGCCGGTCTTTTCCTTTTCATTCCTCTCATTCAGAGCCTCGGCGCTTTGGCGCCGCAGCCGGGCAGATGGCAGGCGATTTTCGGCCAACTGCTGGCGTCCATTCCCGAACACCATTTGACGGCGTTCCTGGTCGCAGTTCTGTGCGTCACCATTCTCCTCAAAAATGTGGTCCATTTCATCAACACCTGGGTGACCCGGTATGTGGACGGTCTGGTCGCACATCAATTGCGGGCGAAGGTCTTCGATCAGACAATAAGCTCGTGCATCGACTACAGGGTCGAGAACAAGCGTTCGGACATCATCACGACGATTGCCAACAACACCTGGAAGGTCAGCCAGGGGCTGAGCCTTGCCTATCGATTGATGATCTGTTTCTGCACGTTCGTCGTTTTTGTTCTGCTGATGCTCCTGATTTCCGTCCGGCTGACGTTTTTCTCGATGATGTTTCTGCTTTTCGGCGCGATGGCCATTCGCCTGGCGACGCGCCGCGCCGACGAGACCGGCAAGGCCGTTGTCGAAGAGAACAAGCAGTTCGGCCTCAGGATGTGGGAAAGCATCAACGCGCTGCAATTGATCCGCGCTTTCGCCCAGGAAGACTATGAACGCAATCGCTTCCTGCAGACGTCAGACACGGTGCGGCGACGTCTCCTGAAACTCGACATGCTATGGGCTACTCCTGCACCGGTCTCGGAAATATCGATCACGATGCTGATCGGCGCGCTCGTTCTTATAGCTCAGTCGACAGACGTCGGCATTGCCGCCTTGGCCGCCTTTCTCTCGCTGCTCTACCGTCTTCAAGGTCCGACCCGGGAATTGTTGCAGTCGAAGATCGCATTGGATGGTCTTGCCGGCAGCATCGACGACGTCGACGATTTTCTGCGCAGGACGGAGAAACCCTTTCTCGCCCACGGGCTTCTACCGGCAGCAGCGCTCAACAAGGCCGTCGAGTTCCGGAACGTCTCCTTCCGCTACGATCCCGACCAGCCGCTGGCCCTGCAGGGCATCTCCTTCAGCGTTCCCGCAGGCAAAACCACGGCGATCGTCGGAGAGTCGGGTGCAGGCAAATCGACGGTCATGGCTCTGCTTTTTCGTTTCATGGATCCCACGTCCGGTGAGGTCGTCGCAGATGGGGTGCGCCTTCCAGAATTCGAACTCCGCAGTTGGCGAAGGCGCCTGTCGCTCATGTCGCAGGAAGTCCATCTCTTCAACGACACGATCGCGGCCAATATTGCCTATGGCGACCTTGAGGCCGGCAGGGCGGAGATACGCAAGGCGGCCGAGATCGCCAAGGCGGACGATTTCATCCGATTGCTTCCGGACGGTTACGAGACGCGCATCGGCGACCAGGGGATGCGTCTGTCGGGTGGACAAAGGCAGCGCATCGCGCTCGCCCGGACAATGCTTCGCAATCCCGATATTCTGCTGCTGGACGAGGCCACGAACGCGCTCGATGTCGAGACCGAACAGGCGTTTCAGCTCGCCCTCGATGAATACTCGCATAACCGCACCGTTGTCGTGATCGCTCACCGGCTTTCGACCATTCAGGCCGCCGACCAGATCATCGTGATGTCGAAGGGTCGCGTAATCGAGACTGGCTCGCCGGCAGAGCTCTTCAAACGAGGCGGCCATTTTTCCCGGCTCCACGAGTTTCAACATGGCCGTGCCGCCACAATGGAAATTAATCGATGAGCTACAAGCTTACTGACATCGAACTGTCGGAACCCTTGGCGCCGATCGAGCTCTCGACCGAGCAGAACGGGGTCGGCCTCATCGCCCGATGGCAGGGACGATTGATTGGGTTCGAAATGATCGAACTATCGGCCGGATCGGTGATGACGGTCGAAAGGCTGAAAGCGCTTGCCGACGAGCGCTTTGCCGGGCGCATCGTCGTTGCAAAGCTGGAAGAGGAGCTGAGAGAACGGCAGCCGGTGGAGGAAGCGGCGCTGCCGAGCCTCAGCATTGCGATCTGTACCAAGGATCGCGCGCAGCGTCTTTCCCGGCTGCTAGGCTCGCTCGATCGGGTTCGAGGCGACCATTCCTTCCAATTCGTCGAAATCGTCGTGGTCGACAATGCTTCGGTGGATGCGGCTACACGCGAGGCCGTCGCGGGTTTCAGGGATATCCGTTATGTTTTCGAACCGAAGGCGGGACTGGATTTTGCCCGTAACGCGGCCCTTCATGCGGCCAGCGGCGATATCATCGCCTATCTGGATGACGACGTCGTGGTGGACCGCAACTGGCTCGCAGGTCTTGCCAAGGCCTGTCGTGAGAATCCTGGCGTCGGTGGTTTCACAGGCCTGGTGCTCCCATATCGCCTCGACACCGAGGCGCAGATCTTTTTCGAACGACGAGGAGGGTTTGGCCGCGGTTTTGCTCGAAGGGAGTTTCACAGAACCCGTTTCGACAATCCACTCCATCCCGTCGGGTCCGGCACTCTCGGTGCCGGCTGCAATATGGCCTTCAATCGCGCGCTGCTGATCCAGCTTGGCAGCTTCGATGAAGCGCTTGATACGGGAGCGCCGCTGCCTGGCGGCGGCGATCTCGACATTTTTTACCGCGTGCTGCGTTCGGGCCGCCCCATGATCTATGAGCCGCAATACGCAGTCTATCACGAGCATCGCGAAACCATTCCGCAGCTCAGGCGACAATACTGGACGTGGGGCCTCGGCATGATGGCATTTCTCGTCAAAAGCTATCGCACCGACGATGAAATGCGCGCGCAGCATCGCGCCCTAGTCTGTTGGTGGTTCTACGATCAGTTGAAGGCGCTTGCTCGCGCCGCAAGACGATTTCGCGGCCACGAGCTGCGTTTCGGCATGGCAGAGCTGTGGGGCGGAATCTACGGCCTTGCGGGCGAATACGACCGCTCGCGCGCGCGCATCCAGGCGATCCGGGAGCGCAACCCATGATGAAAGAGCGCTTTGAGGTTCGGCATATCGATCTTGCTGTCGCCAATGCGCCCGTAGAGAATGGGCCAGCATTGTCCATCTTCTGGTGGAAGGACCTGCCACTTGGAACACGGGCATCCCTGCAAGACGAACTGCCTTACGGAATCCCCCAGTTGCGCCAACTCACTGCCGAATATGCAGCCGCGCAACTGGAAGCGCGCAGCATCAACCTTGGTGCGCCACTACGCGCCACCTACGAAGGATGGCCCAAACGCGCACTCTCGCTTGAGGCCGCGCTGAAAGCGGAAGATCTGATCGAAAGCCTCGATGAGTTCGCAACCGCGTCTTCCGCTTCGGCGCATGACATCTCCGTGGTGATCTGCACGCGCGATCGCGATCCGGCGCTGGCTGACTGCCTTCGCAGCGTGGCAGCACAGCGCAGTGCCCCAGGGGAAATTATCGTCGTCGACAATTCCAGCAACGGAAATGCCAAGGGCGTGTGCGGAGAGTTCCCTGGCGTTCGTTATGTCCATGAGCCGCAGGCCGGCTTGAGCCGTGCCAGAAACGCGGGAATTCGTGCAAGCCGGCTGAATATCGTCGCCTTCACCGACGACGATGTCGAAGTCCATCCCGGCTGGACCGCAGAGATCGCGCGCGCCTTTGCGGACCGGGATGTGGATGCGCTCACTGGTCTGGTGCTGCCGGCGCGCCTCGACACACCAGCGCAACGCTGCTTTCAGTTCACCATGGGCGGCTTCGGGACCACTTTCGTGCCGCTCACCTTCGACAGTCGCTTCTTTGAAGAGACGCGGCCGAGCGGGGCGCATGTGTGGAAGATGGGCGCAGGCGCCAACATGGCCTTTCAGCGATCCGTGTTCGAACGTGTCGGCCTGTTCGACGAACGCCTCGGCGCGGGAGCCGCGGGGTGCTCCGAAGACTCAGAACTCTGGTACCGGCTTCTGGCGACCGGTGGGGCGTGCCTCTACGAACCGCGGGCCGTCGTCTTCCATCACCATCGAAGCGACTGGCCGGGCCTCAAGCGGCAGATGAGCGCCTACATGAAAGGCCATGTGGCGGCGCTTGTCGTGCAATACGACAATTTCGGCGATCGTGGAAACATCGTGCGCATCTGCAAGCAACTGCCGGTCTACTTCCTGAAGACGCTCGTCAAAACGCTTTTCGAGGGTCAGCCCGGCAGGCTCGGAATTTTGGTCTCGGAAGTGCAGGGCTGGCTGGCCGGACTGCCGTTTCTTCTGCGCTTCGGTTGGAGAAAGCGGCGGATACCGATGCGTGTAACCGCCATCGATGCGAAGGGAATAGCGAAATGATCAAGAAGGCGCCGCTTGGCCGGTTCCTGTCCGGGAACCCTTATCCGAATGGTCTGACCGATGGCCTCTTCTATCGTGAGAAGATGCGTGCCATCCATCGTGTTGCCCCGTCCGAAACCGGTGGCTTCGGCCGCGTGTTGGAAATCGGGGGCGGTCGCAGCGGCCTTGCCAGCATCCTCTATCCGGAAGCAGAGATCGTTACGCTCGACATTGACCCGGAGCTGGGCGAGCACCAACCCTCGTGGGCGAGATCGACCTTCATTTGCGGCAATGCCTGTTCGCTGCCCTTCGCCGACGACAGTTTTGACATCGTCACCCTGTTCGACGTGCTGGAGCATATCGAGGACGATCGCCGCGCTGCACAGGAGGCATTGCGGGTGGTGCGGCCGGGTGGATATGTCCTCATTTCCACCCCCGAAGCTAAATGGCACTATCCCTATTTCCGCGTCATGAAACGCCATTGCCCGCACGAGAGCGAGTTGATGCGCGAGTGGGGGCATGTCAGGCGCGGGTACAAGGACCCGGAGCTTGCAGCCCTTTTCGACAGGCCGCCGGAACGGCGCGCCACATTCATCAACCCTGCCACGGCGTTCTTCCATGACGTCTCGTTTTCGCGCCTCGGACGCCGCCGCCGCAAAGTTCTTTATGCGCTCGCGGCTCCGTTAACGGTCGTCGGCTACCTGATGCACCGGCCCTCCACGCGGGGTACCGAGACAGCATTCGCCTGGCGCAAATGACCGGCCATCGGACGCCGCGCGTGATCGCCCTCTTTCCATGGGGCGACGTGATTGAGGAATTTCTCGAGCCGATTGGGCTCGAGCTTCAGGATTTCATCGAGCGGATGACGGGAGGTTGGCTGTTCGGCTATGCCGCCGCGCTGAGCTCGGTGGGCCACAAGCCGATCATTGTCTGCGCATCCGAGCGGGTGAGCAGAATTGAATGCTACAAGCATTCGGGCACAGGCGCGCCGATCTGGATAGCCCCGGCAAGGCGGTCCCGGCAGGGCCATTCTCCCGCCGCCTACAGCCTGCGGCGCTGGGCCGCGACGCCACTCGCGGCCTTTCGCGAGATACTTATCCGCTCCCGATGCGATGTGCTGCTTGCCCAGGAATATGAATATATTCGCTTCGATGCGCTTGCATGGCTGGCGCGCCGCATGAACGTCCCGCTCTATGCCAGCTTCCAGGGCGGGGATCGCACGCTGTCCTGGATCGAGGCCGTTGCGCGGCAGCTTTCGTTGCGCGCGTGCTCCGGCGTCATCGTCGCTTCCTCGGCGGAACGCGACCGCCTCGCCAAGGCCTATCCGCGCATTGGGCTCGACATCGCGAATATCCCGAATCCGCTGGATACCGGGGAATGGCGGGCGATGGACCGCGTGGAGGCGCGAGCAAGCCTTGGCTTGCCGCAGGATGGTTTCATCGTCTTCAATCACGGGCGCATTGATATCCGCCGCAAGGGGCTCGATGTTCTCCTGAAGGCTTGGGCGCGCTTTGCCGACAATTCAACCGGCAAGCTGGTGATCATCGGTTCGGGCCAGGACAGCGAGGCGTTTGCAAAGCTCCTTGGCGAAAGCGGCCTGTCAAATGTGCAATGGCTTTCCAGCTATACGACCGACCGGCCCTTGATCCGACGCTGGCTTTCCGCCGCGGATGCCTATGTCACGGCCTCGCGCATCGAAGGCATGCCGGTGGCGCCATTGGAGGCGATGGCCTGCGGCCTTCCTATCATCGCCACCGATGCGCAGGGTTTGCCGGACATTCTGGCTGATGGAGAGGCTTCCGGCGGCCTGATGGTGGGGCAGGAGCGGCCGGAGGAAATTGCGCGGGCCCTGGCGAGATTGAAAGACGATAGAGCGCTTCGAGCACAACTCGGCACAGCGGCCAGGAAACGGGTTACAGAAAAATTCTCGATCGAGGCGGTCGGTGCCGCTCTCGATGATTTTCTGACAAAGCCCCGAAGGTAAGGGTCACGCCCGGCTGCGATACCAGGTGAGCGCCGTCTCTATGATGGTGTCGATATCGGAATGCATGGGTACCCATCCAAGCTCCCGCTCTGCCTTGCCGGCCGCAGCGACGAGCGCCGGCGGGTCACCGGGTCTGCGGGGACCATAGGCAACGGGAAGTTGATGTCCGGAAACGCGGCCGACGGCGTCGACCAATTCTTTGACAGTCGTTCCGGTGCCCGTACCGAGGTTGTAGACATGCACGCCTCGGTCCCGCAATAGCTTTTCACCCCCAAGGACATGGGCATGCGCCAGATCGCTGACGTGGATGTAGTCGCGGATGGCGCTGCCGTCCCGTGTGTCGAAATCGGTGCCGTTGATGGTAAAGGTCCGGCCTGGTTTGATCGCCGCCTCTATGGCGAGCGGAACGACATGTGTCTCAGGTTCGTGCCGTTCGCCGATCTGGCCATCAGGGTCGCAGCCGGCTGCATTGAAATAACGCAGCATCACCGCATTGAGGCCGCGCGCACGCGAGAAATCCTCTACCATCCGCTCGATCATGAATTTCGACCATCCATATGGATTGATCGGCCACTGCGGATGCTCTTCGTCGATCGGGGTGCGCACCGGAATGCCGTAGGAAGCGCAGGTACTTGAAAAGATCAGCCTGTCGATCCCGGCCTTGAGCATCTCCTCGATGAGCACCAACGTCCCGAATGTGTTGTTCCGGTAGTAGAGTTCAGGCAATTCGACGGATTCGCCGACGTAAGCATAGGCAGCGAAATGCGCCACCACATCCGGTCGGTACTGGCGCAGCGCTGCCGCCATTGTCTCGGCGTCTGCTATATCGCCCTCAACGAGCGGTCCCCATTTGACCGCTTCACGCCAGCCGCGGGAGAGATTGTCGTAGGTTACCACCGACCAGCCCGCCTCGGCGAAAGCCTTGCAGCAATGCGATCCGATATAACCGGCTCCGCCTGTGACGAGGACAGTGCTCATTCCGCGGCGACCTGCTGCGAGCGGTCCGACGAAAGCAGGTCGTCAAAATAGGCGATCGTTTTGGCAAGCCCGCCCCGCAACCGGACCTTCGGCTTCCAGCCAAGCTCGCGCATGGCGAAGCCAATGTCCGGCTGCCGCTGCCTGGGATCGTCGGCAGGCAAGGGCAAGTATTTTATCGTCGATCGGCTTCCAGTCAGTTCTATGACGAGATTGGCAAGCTCCAGCATCGTAAATTCCGCCGGATTGCCAAGATTGATCGGGCCTGTGATCTCGTCCTTCGTCCCCATCAAACGAACCAGGCCGTCAATGAGGTCGTCGACGTAGCAGAACGAGCGTGTCTGCTGGCCATTGCCATAAACGGTTATCGGCTTGTTCTGCAGCGCCTGCACGACGAAGTTGGAAACGACGCGACCGTCATCGGGGTGCATCCTTGGGCCATATGTGTTGAAGATGCGCGCCACCTTGATCCGGAGCCGGTGCTGTCGCCAGTAATCGAAAAACAGGGTCTCGGCGCAGCGTTTGCCCTCGTCGTAGCAAGAGCGCGGTCCTATCGGGTTCACCCGGCCCCAATAATCCTCCTGTTGCGGATGGATCTCGGGATCGCCGTAGACTTCGGAGGTGGAGGCCTGGAGGATCTTTGCGCCGACCCGCTTGGCGAGGCCCAGCATGTTGATCGCGCCATGGACGCTGGTCTTCGTCGTCTGCACCGGATCGAACTGGTAGTGAACCGGACTTGCCGGGCAGGCGAGGTTGTAAATCTCATCGACCTCTATGTAGAGGGGAAAGGTAACGTCGTGGCGGATGATCTCGAAAGACCTGTCGTCAAGCAGGTGCGCGACGGTACTTTTGCGTCCCGTAAAGAAATTATCGACGCAAATAACTTCATGTTTTTCCTGCAAAAGCCGTTCACACAGGAACGATCCGAGGAAACCTGCACCACCAGTAACTAGGATTCGCTTCGTTTGCATGGCCGATTATCTCGCAGCTCGTTCGGTGACGTTGCCGCCGGCGGAAACCATGGCAAGCACCAGGGCGACGATGCTGTTCTTGAGGACGTCGTTCATGTTCTCGACCCTTCTCCAACGCTTTACGAAGGCGGTCGGATTGCCCGCCGCTTCCATCGCCGGGGAGACGTGGCGCAGCGGTAGGTATAATCTATGGCGTTAGGACCAAAGATTGTTGTCTTTGGACGAAGGTCCTATAATGAACCGGACGTTAGTCTGAGGCAGAGCGAAGTTTCTCAAGCCGTGGCGTTGCCGTTTTGGTCGGCTCAATATCCCTGTACCGGCAGCGGCGCGTCCGGATTGCGCTGGAACCACTCGATATCGCGGGCCACCTGGTCAAGCTGATCCTGGACATCGCGCTGATTGCGGCGGATATCGTGAAGCTGGTCTTCCAGGTCCTCGATCTGTCGACGCAAATCCGATCTGTCCTGATCCTTTGCCTCCCTGAGTTTCCTTGAAAGGGCGTCTATGTTGGATTCCTTGAATCTTTGGTCGTCCCGGCGCACTTTATCGTTCTCAAGGAATACTGCCAAGCGATCGAGGATGCCGAGGTGCGCTTGAAGCGTCTGACCGATCTGATCTCGGAGACTGTCAACTCCTGGACGATGGCTCCTGTTGTCGAAGCCTATCAGGCGTTGCGAGGCGTGTCGCTGATTGCCGCCGTCGTCTTTGTTGCCGAAATTGGCGACATCCGCCGCTTCGAAAATCCCCGCCAGCTGATGGCCTTTCTTGGCCTCGTTCCGTCAGAGAGCTCGACAGGTGAACATGTCAAACGTGGCGGGATCACAAAGGCCGGGAACTCTCGGGCTCGCCGCATGCTGGTCGAAGGCGCATGGGCTTATCGCTTCCCTGCACGGGTCAGTCGAACCAAGCAAGCGCAGTTGGAAGGTCTACCGAGAACCGTTCGTGAAATAGCCTGGAAAGGTCAGCTCCGCCTCTGCTCTCGCTATCGAAAAATGATCCTCGCGGGGAAGCACAAGGCCATCGCGATCACCGCGATCGCTAGAGAAATGGGGGCCTTCCTGTGGGCTATCGGTCAGGAGGTGCAACCAGCTGACTACGCTTAGCCAAGCACCGCATATCGCGCGCATTAGAAAGAGGAGGCAAGATCGATCATCTGCTGATGCTCAATGTTGGAGGCAGGGCCCCGGTCGGGGAACCTTCGATGGAATTGAGTGGCCGACTATGTCGATGCCCGCGCTTAGACAGAAGCAGCCCCAGGCGTACAGACGGAAATGCGGTATCGAACCCGCGTATAAGAGTTTGCAAACCGTCGTCTTGAGGCCCTGTCTCCTACATTGCGCATTAGCTACACCATGCAGGACCAGCCGTTATTGGCTGGACGAACAGTCGTGGCCACGCCGCTTGCAAATGAACATAAGAGTTCCAATGACACAAAAATTGCGCCAAGATCAGTGCGGACAGCGGTCGGATGAATGGATGCAGGTTCCATAAACTGCTCCTCCTGAGCGAGTGTTTTGATGCAATCTCACTCTGCCAGAGCGGCGGCCGCTGTTCACTCCTCATGGGATCTAAAGCGGCCATCTCCTGCAGACAGTCAGGTCGAATAGGAGGAGGTCGCCGCCTTTCTGAAATCAGCCTGCGCAGCGCTATCTGAATGGTGATCTTGCCGTGTTGCGGGGATACTATTCGGCCGATTGAGCAAAGGTCGGCCGAAGATTGCGGTAGCTCGCTCCCGGATGCGGTGCAACGAGCCGTGGCCCGCTACCGCCGAGTTTTTCGCGCAACGTTCCCTGCCGATAATCGGTCTTGTAGACGCCGCGCCTTTGCAGCTCCGGGACCAGCAGATCCACGGCGTTCTCGAAGCTTTCCGGCGTTACGGCATAGGCGAGGTTGAAGCCGTCGACGTCGGTATCCTCGATCCATTCCTGCATGAGATCCGCGACCGTCGAAGGCGAGCCGACGAACACCGGCCCAAAGCCGCCGACACCGACCCAATCGGCCATTTCACGGACCGTCCATTCCTTGCTCGGATCGATCGTCGTGAAGGTCTCGACGGCCGATTGGACAGCATTGGTATGGCGGTGACGCAGCACTTCGTCCGGGCCGAACTGGCCGAAATCGATGCCGGTCCAACCCGAGATCAGCGTCAGCGCGCCTTCGAAAGACGCATAGCTTCGGTATTCGTTGAACTTGCGCTGGGCTTCCGCATCCGTCTCGCCGAGGACGACGGTCTGCAGGTTGAAGGCAAGTATGTCCCGCGGATTTCGGCCAAGTCGTTCCGCCGCCTGGCGGACATTTGCGACATAGCGCTTCAGCACGGTCTTGGAGGGGGCGGCGACGAAAATACATTCGGCATGCGCCCCGGCAAAATCCTTGCCGCGGCTGGAGGCGCCAGCCTGATAGAGCACCGGTGTTCTCTGCGGCGACGGCTCGCTCAGGTGAATGCCGGGAACATTGAAATACTTTCCGGCATGGCGGATCGGATGCACTTTTTCCGGATGGGTGAAGATGCCCTTTTCGCGGTCGCGCACGACTGCATCGTCTTCCCAGCTACCTTCCCAGAGCTTGTAGCAGACCTCGAGGTATTCTTCGGCGAGATCATAGCGATCGTCGTGGTTCGTCTGTGCCGGCTGCCCGATGTTGAGCGCGCCGCTGTTCAAATAGGAGGTCACGATATTCCAGCCGACGCGTCCCTTGGTCAGGTGGTCGAGTGTCGAGAGCCGGCGCGCGAACGTGTAGGGATGCTCGAAGGAGAGCGAGGCCGTCAGCCCGAAGCCGAGATGTTCGGTCTCATAAGCCATGGTCGGAATGAGCTGCAGCGGATCGTTGACCGGCACCTGCGCCGAATGGCGAAGCGCGGCATCGACGTTTCCATTCAGCACGTCATAGACGCCGAGCACATCGGCTATGAACAGGCCATCGAATTTGCCGCGTTCCAGCGTCTTTGCCAGATGTACCCAGTAGTCGAGATCCTTGTATGTCCAGGACCTGTCCCGCGGGTGTCGCCAGAGCCCCGGCGACTGATGTCCGACGCAATTCATGTCGAAGGCGTTCAGCCTGATTTCTCGGGTCATATCTATTCTCCTCGGAATTAAGGATTGCTGCGGCCGAGGCCGTAAGTCAGCGCCAAGGCTCCTACGAGCACGGCACCTTTGATGAAATCCTGCGTGTAATAGGGTGCATTCAGCATGGTAAGGCCGTTCAGAAGCACGCCGACGAAGACGGCACCGACGATCGTTCCGA
This sequence comes from Rhizobium sp. NXC24, assembly GCF_002944315.1. Classification (NCBI taxonomy): domain Bacteria; kingdom Pseudomonadati; phylum Pseudomonadota; class Alphaproteobacteria; order Hyphomicrobiales; family Rhizobiaceae; genus Rhizobium; species Rhizobium sp. NXC24. The sequence goes on along the minus strand of NZ_CP024314.1, from coordinate 1,868,921 downwards.
GTACGTTGGGGCGGCGCAGATTGAGGACGGCAAAGCCGATCAAGGCTGCCGCAACCGAATCCATCAGCAACGATCCGCCGGAGGAAACGTCACCGCGGCCGACGCGGGCGGCAATGATGATGCCGCCGAGGGATGCCAGCGTGCTGGAGATGACATAGGCAAGGGTCTTCAGCCTCACGGTCGAGGCGCCTGCCAGCCGGGTCGCGATCTCGTTGCCGCCGGTCGCAAACAGTAGCCGGCCGATGCGGGTGCGCTCGGTGAGGACGAAGAGGCCGATCGCGACGGCCAGCGTCAGTACGACGGACACGGGCACTGTGCCCGCAATGCTGTAACGGCCGATCGTCAGGAAGGCGGGATCATAGGCGCCCGTCGCTTTGGAGCCATCTGGAAGAATGAGCCCGGCGGAGATCGATCGGCCGGCCGTCGGTACGAGTTGCAGACCCGACAACAGAAACATCATCGCAAGCGTTGCCAGCAGATCCGGAACGCGAAGGCGAACGATGAGAATGGCGTTGAGGAGGCCGATGATGGCGCCGAAGGCAAGCACCAGCGGCACTGTTGCGAAGGCATTGAGATGCCAGACGATCATTGCGTAGCTCGCCGCCATCACGCTCGACGCGGCCACAGCGCCGATCGACAGATCGAAACCGCCGACGGCAAGCGTCACGGTCACCCCGGCGCCGAGGATTGCAACCACGGAGACCGCCTGCAGGATGCTCATCAGATTGCCGATATTGATAAAGGCAGGCTCGGCGGCGGCAAAGCCGATGAGCATCGCCGCAAGAAGGATGAAGACAGCACCGGCCCGCAGGAACGCGCCGATTGCGCTGAGGTTAAAGCTGTCGTTTCCCGGCTGGCGCGTCGCGACCTTGGCTGGTGTGTCATTGTCGATCGTCGTCATGCTGAAATTCCTTGAATGACGGTATTGGCGGCCGCGCTGCCGGAAGCTGGCCGCAACGTGTGGCGTTCCATAACGAGGATCCTGTCGGCCACTTCGTAAGCCTCCTCGGGATCGGATGTTGCGATCAGCGTTGCACGATCCGTGCGGGATCGTATTGCGGCGATGATGTCGCGGCGGGCGCCGACATCGACGCCTTGGAAAGGCTCATCGAGCAGAAGCAATCGGCTGGGCTCGGCTTCCCATCGTGCGATCACCGTCTTTTGCTGATTTCCGCCGGAAAGCGTCCAGACGGAGGCGAGGGGGCCAGACGCCTTGATGCCGAGGCGACGGATTGCCTGCTCGGCCTCATATTCCTCGCGGCCACCGAGAAGGAGATCGTGCGGATACCATCTGGCGAGATGCGGCAGGCTGATGGTCGCGGCCAGCGAGTTGCCGGGCCAAGCCGGAGGCATGAGCGAAGAACGGTGACGATCTTCTGCAGCCATGGCTATGCCGGCAGCGATTGCATCCGCCGGCGACCTTGGAAGGTGCGGCTTGCCGTCGAGAAACATTTCACCGCCCACCAGTCGTCCAACGCCGAAAATTGCTGAGAGCAACCGGCTCTTTCCGGCGCCAAGTACGCCGGTAATGGCGATGACTTCGCCTTGGCGAAGCGTCAGATCGAAGGGTTCGCTCGTCGGAAGGAGCTGCGCGTCACATAGCCCGAAGACGATTGGGCCCGTCATCTCCCTGGCATCCGCCTGAGCGACATCCAGCTTCCGGCCGATCATGATTTCGATTGCGGCAGAAAAATCGATGGGTCGAGCGAAGGCACCGACCACGCGACCGCCCCGCATGACCACTGCGCGATCGGCTATGGCTTCGATATCCGCGGTGCGGTGCGAAATGTAGAGGATGGCGAGCCCTTCGCTGCGGAGCCGCAAGAGGATATCGAAGAGCCGCCGGCTTTCCTGGAGAGACAGGCTCGCCGTCGGTTCATCCAGGATCAGCAGTTCGGCGCGGTGGGCGAGTGCGCGCGCGATCGCCACGAGCTGGCGGTCTGCAGCCGAGAGATCGCCGAAGTCGCGATCGAGGGGAAGAGAGATGTTGGCGGCGTCGAGCATCGCCTGGGCATCGCGACGAACGCTGCGCCGCGAGACGAAGAAGCGGGTGCCGCGATCGGCAAATTGGTTGAGCATGAGCGCGTCGGCGACGGTCAATCCCGGCGCTCCGATCAGATCTGTGGATTGATGAACCGTGACGATGCCGGCGCGCGCTGCATCCGACGGGCTGCGCGGCTTGAAAGCCTGACCGCTGAAATTGATCGTCCCGCCATCGGCTGCGATCACGCCGGAGAGAATTTTCACCAGTGTTGATTTGCCCGCGCCATTTGCGCCCATCAGCGCGACGATCTCGCCGCGTTCGATCGCCAATCCGGCGCCGGCAAGAGCACGCGTTGCGCCGAAGCTATGCGTTAGATTTTCGATTGTCAGCAGGGGCATCAAACGGCATTCCGGTGAGTTTGGAAGCCTTGATACTGCTCAGCCGAGCCTCGAATCTCCAGGCAAGGCTTTGCTGCCGCGGTCAGCCGAAGGAAACAAAGAATCTAGCAATTTCGCCAAAATCAGATGATTTAATCTACTAAATTTATAGGCTTTATATCTAATAAATTTGCGTCGCTGGAGCTGCCGACCCGTGAGACGACGCATTTGATTGATCAAGAGGATCGCGACAATGAAACCCCTCGCACAGCTCGCTCTGTCTGCCGCTGCCATTCCATTCCTGTTTACGCAAGCTGCTGTTGCCGGAGGCATTGCCGGCGCGCCTGTTCCCTTCGACAAGGGCGGCGTCAAGGTTGCGCTGATCAGCTACATATCGGCAGGCGACTTTTTCCAGGCCTATCAGGCCGGTGCCGAAGCGCAGGCAAAGTCTCTCGACATCGACCTGCGTGTCTTCCCGGGACGGCAGGATGCTGCCGAACAGCGTGAGCAGATTTTGCAGGCCATCAATCTCGGTGTGTCCGGCATCGTCATTGACCATGGCTTGCCGGAATCGCTCGGCGACGTCGTGCAGCAGGCGCTCGACAAGGGCATCAAGGTTGTCGCATTCGACGTCAATCTCAACAATCCGAAAATCCCGCAGGTCGAGCAGAGCGACCACGAGATTGCCGACCTCGCCCTGAAACAGGCCGTCAAGGATAACGGCACCAAGTTCAATGCCGGTTATGTCTATGTCGCGGGCTTTGCGCCGCTCGATCGCCGCAACGAGATCTGGGACAAGTTCAAGGCCGAGAATGCGGGCGTCGTTGAAAAGGCCCGTTTCGGCAATGTCAGCGATACGACCGCAACGTCCACAGCCGACCAGGCAAAGGCCGCGCTGACGGCCAATCCGGATATCAGCGTCGTCTTTGCGCCCTACGATGAATTTGCCCGCGGGGTAAAGCTTGCCGCTTCCGACCTCGGCATTGTCGGCAAATTGAAGATTTATTCGGCTGATGTATCGACCGCCGATATCCAGGAGATCACCGCGGATGGCAGCCCCTGGGTGGCGACGGTCGCGACCAATCCGGCCGTGGTCGGGGCGGTCTCGGTCCGTGCCGCGGCGCTGCAGATCGCCGGGCAGGATGTTCCCCACCAGATCTCGGTCAAGCCAGCGCTCCTGACCCAGGAGTCGCTGCGGGCAGCCGGCGTCAAGACGATCGAGGAGCTCGCGCAGAAAATCCCGGCCTTCAGCACCAGCGACGCCGCAACCGCAAGCTGGATCCCGGCCAAGCTTTTCTAGGCTCGGCCAGATCGATCTTCCGGTGACGATCGCACGACCGTCATCGGTCTTGTTTCATAGAACGGGAGTTCTCTATCCATGAGCCAGTCCAACGTCCTTTTCGCGACCAATCCGGGCACGACACGCAAGGACCTTTTCGACAGTGCCATTGAGATATCTGCGGATCTTTCCAAGCGTGCCGCTGCACTCGATCGCGAGGGCCGACCTCCTCTTGCCGAGATTATCAAACTCAAGAAGGCCGGATTGCTGAACGCGCTGCATTCGCGGGAGATCGGCGGCGGCGGGCTGGACTGGGTCGATGGCCTGCGCTTGGTGCGCATACTTGCCAGGGGCGAAAGCTCCATCGGGCAGCTCCTGGGCTATCACTTCGTCAACAGCCAGTACATTTACTGGGCGCTTGATCCCGTGCGCGCCAATGCGCTCGGCGAAGAGACGGTCGCGGAAAACCTTTATTGGGGAGCCGCCGTCAATCCGCGCGATCCGGGGCTGGTTCTAACACGGCGCGGCAATGGCTACGTCCTGAACGGGCGGAAAACCTTTTCGACGGCCGCCCATGTCTCCGATTACATCAATGCAAACGCCGCATTGGACGACAAGATCGTCGGCTTCACCATCCGCACCAACCGGCCGGGCTATATCGCCAATGACGACTGGGACAATTTCGGCCAGCGCCTGTCGGACAGCGGCAGCGTCGATTTCCGCGACTTCCCTGTCTATACCGAGGATTTTGTCGGCCAGCCAGTCGCGCCGGATGCGGCACCCCCGGTGCTTTCGACCTTCAATACGCCTCTGATCCAGTTGGTCTTCGTCAATTTCTATCTCGGTACAGCCGAAGGGGCATTGCAGGCAGCGCTCGACTATGTGCGCGCGACGACGCGGCCCTGGGTCACGTCAGGCGTCGAGCGCGCCGCCGACGATCCCTATATTCTCGAACGTGTCGGAGAATTCACAGCTTCGCTAAAGGCTGCAACGGCCTTGGCGGACAGTGCTGCCGCAGCCGTTCAAACAGAGCTTGCAAAGGGGCATTCCGTCACCGCCCGCGAACGCGGCGCGGCGGCGGCCGAAGCCTATGCAGCCAAGGTCCACGCGACCAATATCTCGCTCGACATCACGTCTCGCGTCTTTGAGCTGACGGGCGCGCGCTCCACTGCCGACAAATACCGGTTCGACCGCTTTTGGCGCAATGTGCGCACCCATACGCTTCATGACCCGGTCTTCTACAAAGCCAAGGAAGTCGGCGAATTCGTCTTGAACGACAAGATTCCGGACGTCAGCCTCTATAGCTGATCGGTGGCTTAGCCCTCAACGAAAGCCCCATGCCTGAAGGCATGCATGGGGCTTTCGTTTGCCCGGGGAGGAGTTAGAGAGCACCGTTCTTTGGCGGCAGGACGCCGTTCAGATAATAGTTGCCGACCACATGGTATTTCCAGCGCACGGGGTCGTGGAGCGTATGCGTACGGGCGTTGCGCCAGTGGCGATCGAGATTGAGGCCCGATTGCACGGATGAGGTGCCGGCGAGTTCGAAGAGGGTATTGGAAGCCTCGATGGCGATCTCCGTCGTCAACACCTTTGCTGCGGCAACGGCGATCGTCGCCTCGACGACCCTCTCTTCAGTCGTTTCGATTTGGGCAGCATCGACCTTGGTGCCGGCGCGTTCGACCTGTGCGGCTGCAGCCTCGAGCTTGATCGCGATCTGGCCGACCTTAGCGATCGTGAGTGGATCGTCCGACGCTTTGTCCACGCCGCTATCCATCCAGGGGCGGGACTTGGTGCGCACGAAGCTGATCGTCTCGGCGAAGGCGGCCCGCGCAAGACCGAGATCGACGCCGGCATGGATGATCTGGCCGACCGAGCCGATCGTCGTCGGTCGTTCGAACCCCTTGTGATGGCGCACGACCGCGTCGGCGCTGACGTAAACATTATTGAGAACAGTCGTGCCGCTGCCCGTCGTGCGTTGACCGAAGCCGTCCCAGTCATCGACGATTTCTACGCCCTCCGTCCCCTTCGGCACGAAAGCCATGACTAACCTGTCATCCGCATCAAGCGCGAAAACTGTGATCCAATCGGCAAAAAGCACGCCGGTCGAATAATATTTTCTCCCGTTCAAGCGGTAGCCGGAGCCGTCACCCACTATCCGGGTATTGTAGTGACCAACCGTTTTCGTTCCGCGCTCCGACAGCGCATTGCCGAAGCGGTCGCCGGCGAGCGCGCGGCCAAAGAAAAAGCGCTTCTGCTCTTCGGTTCCGTCCGTTCGCAGCGCCTCCAGAATGTAGAAATGGTTTTGAGGGATCTGGCCGATGGAGCCGTCAGCCTCGGCGATGATCGCCGTCACCTCGGCGAGCACCGAATTCGACACGTCCAGCCCGCCATATTCGGCTGGCACGGCAATTGCGAGAAGCCCCGACTGTGACAGTTGATCGAGCTCGTCGAAAGGCAGAATGCGATCAGCATCCCGCCGGGCGGCGCTCGCGGCGAACCGACCGGCGAGTGTGCGGGCCGCCGCAATCGCCTCTTCGTCGCTCTCCAATCGAGTGGGCACAAGCCGGGTAGGCGCTATGCGTCCCGTTATTACGGTCATTGGGGGCCTCCTTGAAATAACGGGTAATAGGTGCGCGAAGTCAGCGCATTTCTTAAGGCGGTAATTTCTATAGTTTTAATACAATTTGGAAAGTCTTGCTCCGGCGACCCGTGTTCGACGCGTTGAGCGGCGTACGGGCCATCGAGATTGCGCGAAGCTTCTGGCAATCCTTCGGGAAGCCAACCTGCCTTAGCAGGACATTGGAGACGCGTCGAAATTCCGCGCGCCTCCTTCAAAAACGAATTTGGTCTGTGAAAGCGGCACCAGCCTTGGCGAACCGCGATCTAGCATTCGCAGAATGCCAGTGCGCCTCGCTCCGCTCGCGGCACGCCATTGCTCGATTGCAATCACCTGAACCATCTTCTTCTGCAATTTGCGGATAAAATAGAACACTAATTCTATGTATTAAGCGTGAAGCTTCATACCCTCGGCAAATCTTGCATAGAGGGTCTGACATGAGCACTACGAAAAGGTTTGGGGTCGCAAGGCTGCTGGGCGCGCACTCGCTTATTCTGGAGACATTCCGATGAGCTCCGCTCCCGAAAAGGTCAATGTTCTGTGGTTTTTGCCGACCCATGGCGATAGCCGCTATCTCGGCACCTCGTTCGGCGGGCGGAATGTGGATCTCGCCTATTTGAAGCAAGTGGCCCAAGCAGCGGATTCGCTTGGATATTACGGTGTGCTGATCCCGACCGGCAAAAGCTGCGAGGATAGTTGGGTGGTTGCCTCTGCGCTGGCGCCGCTGACGGAGAAGCTGCGCTATCTGATTGCCGTGAGGCCAGGTCTGCTTTCGCCGACGCTCGCCGCGCGTATGACGGCGACGCTCGACCGCATCTCGGAGGGCCGGCTTCTGATCAATGTCGTCACAGGTGGCGATCCCGTCGAGAACAAAGGCGATGGCATCCACTATGCGCATAGCGAGCGTTACGAGATCACGGAGGAATTTCTCCACATATACAAGGCGCTGCTGCGTGGCGAGACGGTGAACCATAAGGGAAAGCATTTCGACATTGAAAATGGCTCGGTGCTCTATCCTTCGTATCAGACGCCACATCCGCCGCTTTATTTCGGTGGCTCTTCCGGCATCGGGCAGGAAATCGCCGCCCGCACTATCGACAAGTACCTGACATGGGGAGAGCCGCCGGAAGAGGTGGCGAAGAAAATCGCCGAGGTGCGGGCGCTGGCGGACAGGGAGGGCCGTGAGGTTACTTTCGGTATCCGGCTGCACGTTATCGTGCGTGAGACGGCCGCCGCGGCATGGCAGGCTGCCGAAGACCTCATTCAATTTCTGGACGACGAGACGATCGCCAAGGCACAGAAAGTGTTCGAGCGAATGGATTCCGTCGGCCAAAGCCGCATGAGCCGCTTGCATGGCGGTCAGCGAGACAAGCTCGAGGTCAGTCCAAATCTATGGGCAGGTGTCGGCCTGGTCAGAGGCGGCGCAGGCACCGCGCTCGTCGGCGACCCGGATCAGATAAAGCAGCGGATGGAAGAATACCGCGAGATCGGCATCGATACCTTCATCATGTCGGGCTATCCGCATCTGGAGGAGGCCTATCGCTTCGGCGAACTGGTTCTGCCTCATCTGCCACTTGCCCATCCCGTCAAGGCCGCAAGTTCATTGGTCAATACCGGTCCATTTGGCGAGACCATCGCCGGTGATCACAAGCCGGCATTCAAAAGGCAGTAAGGCGGGACGGGAAGAGGTCGTAGAACCGCGGTTGGACGAACCGCCGGCCGAGTCCGAAACTGCATCGGACCTCGCTCGCCGGCGGCCGCCAAAATGCTTGTGGTCGCCCATGAAGTCAGTGGATGTCACACAACCGAATATTGAGCTTCCTGGAAAAATGTCTATTTTTCCGTGCTGAAAAATGTGGGCGCAAAGTCGAACCCCACTCGGAGTTTCAGGCTGACAATGATCACATCCCCGACGATATAGCTCCCGCAAAGAGCTCTCGTGCTTGCTCAGGGTGTGATTTCAACGCCGAAAATCAGCTACTTCTCGTTGCTGATAGTGATCGGCCTGACCGTTTTCATGGCGGTTTATGAAGTGCCGGGCATCCTGAGGGATTGGGTGATCAATCAAAATCCCGTCATGCTTGATAGCGGGGATATTCGAGACGGAAAATGCTCGACCCAAAAGGGCTTGTTTACCACCTGCTCGGCTCATCTCAACTATACGTACAATGCTCAGACCTATGACACGGATGTCGAGATCATGTTTGTCGACCTCCATGTCGGTGATTATGAAACGAATCTTGTCATTTCCGGGGACCACCCGGATTTGGCGACCCTTAGCATCGGCATTGATATGCTCTGGAACCGAATCATAACGCTTGTCGTTTTCGTTGCTGTTCTCGGCGGCGCCTCCATCACCATAATTTTTCAAATCTTGCGTGCCATGCGTATCCGCGGGCAACTGCGCCGTCCCGCTCAACTCGTGCCGGTCCCGGTGGAAATCACGGCATTCGATCGGCGGCGCGAGCGATTGGCGGTGACTTATGCGGATAAGATAGCCGGCCGAAAGACCGGACGAACGGCGCAGACACAATTCGAGCCCGGGCAGGAACCTCTGCTCATCGGCGAAAAGGGCGGCAAGGCCGTGGCACTCGCCGTGTGGCATGGAGGCACGGCTCTACCGGTACTTCTCGATGAGCGTCTGGAGCGAATTGAGATGGCGGCGGAAGAGCGAGCAACAGCCCTTGCTCCGCTGGTTGCCGAACTCGGCGGGCGCCCACCGCAGCTCCTCGCGCAGAGAAAGAAAGGGCCGACCATCTGGGCGCGGTTCGCCAGATTCTTCCTCGTCGTGCTGCTGATCGCCGGTGGCGTTTTTGGCTATTGGCTCTGGTATGTGACCAGCGCGGATTCGCAGTTCACTTCGCCCGCCATGGATATCAACAATATGATGCCGGTTCCCCTTAACCGATGGGGCTGCGATCAGCTCAAGAAGCGTTTCGGCGATCAACGGGCGCCTTTCGGATGCACCGCTTCAGACTACACGAGCTGGAAGTGATGGATTGAATTCTGCCTGACGCGGGCTCCCTAAGAGCTCGCGTTTATCTCGGCATGATGTCCATTCGCCGCCAGTGGAGCACGACAAACGAATATCCAAAGGGCAGCTCTAGCCGTCTACTTGGCAAATGAGGTTTGTGGGTCGACGCCTAGTCAGAATTATCCATTTTTTTCGTGCCATATCCATATTGCGCAACAAGGGCGGTGCGGGATGGCATGCACAGCATTCTATTAAACTTTTCAAGGGTTAATGCACCTGCAGCACCGACCCTCGGATATCCGGACGCTGAGCGCTGCAGTCTCCGCTCGAATGAGTCGCGCGGCTCTCCCAATGAGAACTGACCGGATGGATGGCAGTTCTCGTTGCAGCCACGAGGATCTCCATGAAGCTGCCCTTACTTTTGCGCAATGCGTCTCATGTCGAGTGGCAGCCGGAGGGCGCCCTCACGGCAGCCAAGTCGGTGGTTTCTACGAGCGCCAATCCGATCGACATGCCGAAAATCGCCGAGACCGCCCCGCCTGACAAACGCCACTCCTCGTTGGAGGGATATATTCGATCCATCGGTCGGCACTATGTCGCCGCTGTGATTGTCATGACGATGCTGATCGGTGCGACGTATCAGACCGTCGAGATCGCACTGGATCGCCATTCGCTGCAGCAGGACATCAGCTATCTTACGGGGCGCCAGTTCATCCGCTTTCAGCAGCTTGCCAATCAGACGCGCGCCGTTATGAGCGCCTCGATCAACCCGGATATGCCTGAATACATCATCGAGCCGATGGTTGACGACGTTCGAAAGGCAATCGGCGACATCCGCGCCATGAGCGGACAGCTAAATGAGTTGCATGACAGGTTGGAGCGGAATCTGCTGGAGAAGCTCAATCCGCGCGATGTCGCATCGGAAAAGATGCGGGTCGAACTTGCAGGGCGACTGGAGGATTTTCTCGAACGGGCCGACAGGGTCGTGTCGACAAAATTGGAGGACAGGCGTCAGCGCTATTCCTTCTGGGGGCCGATCGATTTTGCGGCGTCTTCAGATAGCTTCCTCATGCGTCGGTTCAGCGAGTTGATCGACAGTTCGCATGATCGCAGCGATGGAAGCATAGATCATGCGCGCCTGATCAGCGCGGTGCTCCTTGCCCTGACAGCCACGGCGCTCATTCTGGCGACTGCTGTCCTCTTTATGCCGCTTCTGAAGAAGCTTCGCAACGAGCACCGGCGAACCATGGATTTCGAGACCAGGTTAACCCATCAAGCCCACACCGATGCGCTTACCAGTCTCAACAACCGCTCCTCCTTCAACGAAGCGCTGAACCAGTCTTTTGTGTCGCTCGCCCAAACCGGTACGGGCTTTTCGATGCTGCTGGTCGATCTCGATCATTTCAAGGGCGTCAACGACAGTTTGGGACACCCGGCGGGTGACGCAGTCCTACGCCATGTCGCTCACACGCTTAAAGGAACCTTTCGTTCCACCGATATCGTGGCGCGGCTTGGCGGCGACGAGTTTGCCATTCTGCTCCCCGGGCTTTCCGATCTTACGCCGCTGGAAGCGCTCGCCAAGCGCGCGGTCGCAGCGATTGCAACGGAATTTCGTTTCGACGGCCGGGTTCTACCGGTCTCAGCTAGCATAGGCGGAGCGGTTGTACCGACGCATGCCGCAGAGGAAGCAACGCTGATGCGCGTTGCCGATCTGGCGCTTTATGCCGCCAAAGCCAAGCGCAATACCGCAGTGATCTTCGACGAAGCATCCCTTGCGCAACGTCTTGAGGAGAACCAACTAGCAGCCGCCCTGGCCTTCGCCGCTGACCGGAACGAATTCGTGGTCCATTATCAGCAGAAAGTGAATCTTGAATCAGGAGAACACCTGGGATTCGAGGCGTTGGTGCGCTGGCATCATCCTCGGCTCGGCATCCTCCCGCCGGGGCGCTTTCTGCCGCTCATGGAAGGATCCCACTTCATTAGCAGCATGACGCGTTGCGTCGTCAATATAGTCGCACGGGACCTCAAGGCGTGGAAGATTGCCGGGCTGCGTCCGGGATCGGTGGCCATCAACCTTCCGGAGGTCCTGCTGGTCGGTGGCGACGGCTACGATCTCATTGCTGCGGCGATCAAAGCCAATGAGCTTGAATGGCCCGATTTTGCCGTCGAAGTGACGGAGGATGTGTTCCTCAATCGTGGCTCCAGCCAGATATTGGAGACGATCACCTGTTTTCGGAAACGGGGCATGTCGGTATCCCTGGATGATTTCGGTACCGGCTTCGCGTCACTCGTGCATTTGCGTGACTTTCCATTCGATGAACTGAAAATCGACCGCAGTTTCGTTGCCCATCTCGGCAGCGATGTCCGATCGGAGCAGATCGTGCGGGCGATGATCGATCTTGCCCGCAGTCTCGGCAAGCGCTGTGTCGCGGAAGGCATCGAAACCGAAACGCAGCGCGATTTCCTTCTGCGCGCCGGCTGCGAGATCGGTCAGGGCTATCTGTTTGCCAAGCCCGAACCCGCCTCGGCGGCGGTTGACCGCCTGACTGCCGCTGACCGGGGCACGCCCATCGCACCGCTGCGCAAGCGGCGGATCGTAGCGTAACTTTCAAAAGGACTTCCGCATTTGGCGGATCGAACGACACTTATCGATGACGGAACAGCAGATGAATAGAACGATGCGGGCATGGCTTGCGGTTGCTTTGATGGTCACAGGCACTTCGATGCCAGCGCTTGCCGGCGAGGGAATGTCGGTGGACGTCGTGCATTTCTGGATATCGAAAAGTGAATCTGCAGCGCTCGATGTGTTTCGAAAAGCCTGGACGGCGTCTGGCAATCAGTGGGCTGACATGCCTGCTCAGAACAAGGTCGCCGTCCAGCGCATGGTCAGCGACCGTATCGCCAATGGCTATCCGCCGGCGGTGATGCAATGGAACGCGAATATCGGATCGCGCGAACTGCCAGAGATGGGAATCGTGCAGGATATTGACGACGTTGCGCAGGCAGATCACTGGCGGGACATCATTCCCGCGACGGTCCTTGAGCGGATATCGTACCAAGGAAAAGTGTACTTCGCGCCGACCAATATTCATGCGGAAAACTGGCTATGGACAAGCAGAAAGGTATTCAATGATGCCGGCTTGAGCGTGCCGACATCATGGGATGATATTTTCACCGTCGCCGAAAAGATCAAAGCCGCCGGACATGTTGCGATTGCACTCGGCGGTACACGGTGGGAAGTGTCCCTCATTTTCAACGACATCATCTATCATAAATTCGGGCCCGAGGGATATGCGCGCCTTATGAGTGGTGACGCGGCCTTGGTCCAGGATCCGCGTATGATCGAGGCATTGGAAATGCTTTCGCGGTTGTCGCAATATGTGGAGCCGTTCGCCACGCGAAAAGACAAGACCTGGGCAGATGCCACGGCAGCGGTTGGTGCTGGTCAAGCTGGCATGCAGTTCATGGGCGATTGGGCGAAAGGCGAACTTATCGCACGGGGCTATGCGGTCGATAATGACTTCGACTGCTCGCTCGTTCCCGGCACCTCAATTGCGTATTTCATGGTCATCGATGCCTTCGCCTTTCCGCTGACCAACCGCGATGGCACGGCAGATGCGCAAAAGGCGTTTGCGCGCATGATCCTTGATCGAGACGATCAAGTTGCTTTCAGCCGGATCAAGGGATCTCTTCCGGTTCGCACCGATGTCGATCCGACAGGTCTCGATCGCTGCGGTCAGCTTGGATTGCAAATGATCCGGGCGAAGAAGGGCGAGGTCAGCGCCCAGTCGCAAGCTATGCCCAGCCAGATGTCGGAAGGTTGGATTGGCGTGGTCGGCGACTTCTTTAACAACAAGAACATGTCTCCCAACGAGGCGCAGAAGCGGCTGTACGATATCTTGATGCAGCGATAAGCCGGGAGGATACGAAAGCGCCTGGCTTCTATAATCTTACAAAACGGTCTCGAATAGCGGGATCAAGGCCGCACCGATTGCGCCGGGGGCATCGATGACCTGCGCCACGGCAAGCCTGGGGACGTCGCGCAATACGCCATGCCGAGGCAGATTGTTGAATTCCGTCCGTTCGATAAGCATTCTTGCCAGCGAATGAGGAAGCTCACCGCCAAGGACGATCAAGGCTGGGTCGAAGACCGCGCAGATCGCGTTGATGGCGCGATTGTGAGCCGGGGCGACGCGGTCGACCCACTCAGCAACGCCGTCCCAATCCATCAAGCGCTCGTTTTTTAGGTCCTTCAGCGTCAAATCCACCCGCCCTTTAGCACGCAGATGTTCAAGCAACAGGCTGAGTGCAGGGCGCTCTTCGTAGTCCGGACGGTTGAAGAGAACGGAAAATTCGCCGGCGTTACCGAAACTGCCGCGAAACGGCATGCCGCCGGAAACGAGGCCACCGCCGTAGCCATGCAGGTGGGCAATATAAGCGAAATCGGCGGTGTTGCGGCCGACGCCGAAAATTGCTTCGGCTAAAGCGGCGGTTCTGGCGACATTGTCGGCCCAGACTGGCAAGCCGAGTTGCTCTCCAAGCACAGGCGCCAGGTCGATCAATGACCAGTGAGCAAGCGGCAAAGGACAATTGAAGGCCGTGTCCAGCATACGATGGCCTGCGACCGCCAGACCGACACCGAGGACGTTCCGCCGCTTGGCGCCCCGGCGGGCAAGAAGCTCTTCGACCGCCGCTTCGATCCGACCCATCTCCGCGGACAGCGACGATCCGGCCTGCGCAATCTCCATGTGTTCCAAGGGCTCTCCGAAACCCATGAGGCAAAGGCCGATCGAGCCGACGTTCACCGAGATGCCGAGGGTCAAGCACCAGTCCCTGCAAAGAGTGAGCTCGGGGCTCGGCGGTCCGGGACGTCGAGTCTCCGATGGAGAAAAAACAATCATCCCTCGATCGTGAAGCCGCGAAACAATCCTATGCAACGATTGCTGGGTCAGATCGAGCGGCTCGGTCAGATCGGAGCGCTCTATCCCGGGAGACTTCCAGATCAGTCGCAACAGATCTCGTTCGTTGCGTGACGCAACACGCGCTGGTTGAGCATCCCGCAAAAAATGTGCAGCCACATGGTTTAGAGGAACGTACTTCATTTTCGCATCATTTTGATTTACACTGCAAGTGTGAAACTTGCCGAGGGAAATGCTCTGCTTCTGTCAAACCGAGGATTGACCCCGTATTTGTAGGTCCTGCTTACCTCATCAAGGTCGGCCAAACCAGCCGAGATGCGGGCATTTCGCGGGACGAGGGGGACTATTTCCGGGTGTAGCAGGAGAGGGTGCTTGGCCGGCGGGTTGTGGAAAGGAGAAAGAATCGAGCTGCATGGTATGGTTGAGATCTGAAAATCCAGCGCGCCCCCGCGAGCGTGATTATGGCTTTACGCCGACGCATGAAGGCAGTGACTTCGAATCGATGGTGCAAGCCTTTACGACAGGTTATGGAGTCTTTGACGCGAAGCCGCTGGGCAATGATCGGGCCTTTTCCTGGGCGGCGGATCTAAGAAGAAGTGGAACGCTGACAGCGCTTCATTCGATCTACCGGGCTCCCTGGGAAGTTCGAACGCTCGATGAAACTCCCCAACATCTTGCCTTCAACATTCCGCACACCGGATCCTTTCGAGTGAACGTCGGAAAGAGGACGGTCGAAGGTGGACCCGGTCGTATTCTCATGATCAACAACCATGAGGCTGGTGAGCGTGTCGTCCAAGGCGATCCGCACTGCTCGGACGTTCTTTTCCTGGATTGGAAAGTGGTGAGCCGAACGCTTGCATCGCTTGTCGAAGCGCCGATGCTCGAGTCGCTCGACCTCGACCCCGTTCTGGACCTCACAACGCCCGCGGGCAGGCTTATTGGCAACACGGCGCAAACAATCGTGCAGGGCATGCGCAATGGCGGCCCGCTTCTATCCTCGCCCCTTGCCGTGTCGACGATAAGCGAAACGCTCGCGCTTCTTGTGATCCGATTTGCCCAGCATCGTCTTTCCGGGCATTTGGAAAACAAGAAAGTGCATGGGATCGCACCTTGGCATGTCCGACGCGCTATTGATTATATGCACGCCAACATCGCCGAGCCCTTCACCATGTCGACGGTGGCGGATGAGGTCGGCGTTTCACTTCGCACGCTGCAAATGGGCTTCAAGGCCTTCCGGGGAACCTCGCCGGGCAACTATCTGCGCACAATCAGGCTGCAAGCCGCTCGCAACCAGCTACAAGATCCCCTGAATGAGCAGTCGGTTCACGAGGTTTGTACGACATGGGGCTTCTTCCATCCGGGCAGGTTTTCCGCAGTTTACCGCAGCGTTTTTGGGGAAAGCCCGAGAGATACACGCTTACGAGCC
This sequence comes from Rhizobium sp. NXC24, assembly GCF_002944315.1. Taxonomy (NCBI): domain Bacteria; kingdom Pseudomonadati; phylum Pseudomonadota; class Alphaproteobacteria; order Hyphomicrobiales; family Rhizobiaceae; genus Rhizobium; species Rhizobium sp. NXC24. The sequence goes on along the minus strand of NZ_CP024314.1, from coordinate 1,853,345 downwards.
GCGGTTAACTTCTCTGAGGCCGCACAGGTTTTAGGTGCGCAGACGTGAGGGCTACGGCATGCCGCTCTACGATTTCGGTACAGGCCGTTCGAGCCTTGTGAGGCGTCATCGAGGGTGTTGGGACAACGGAAGAATTGGCCGCGCTTAAGGATCCGGGTGGTTACATAGTACAGGGTTATTTCTATTCGCCACCGGTGGGAGAATCCGATATTCGAGAGTTTCTGACGAGTGGATGGCGAAAGAAACAACCTGAGTTTGCCTGAATGAATGCAACATTCCTGACTACTTGCATTGCAGTGGCAGCACTGCTGTTCGTCGATGACCGCGCCATTGCCGGATCGGAAAATTGGCATTGGTCGCAGGATCCCGCCAGTCACTGCAAATTCGTGATCCCAACGTCCTTGACGATCGGGCCTACCTTTTGGACGGGCGCCTGCGTTGACGGCAAGGCCTCCGGGGCCGGCATGTTGCGGCGTCGGGACGGTGATCGCATTGGACCGGCATTCTTCGGGCAGATGCGAGACGGAGTTCCCGAGCTCGGTGTTGTCGACCTCGGTGACGGATATCGGGCCGGAAAGTTCAGCGGTGATGACATCGGCGACCAAACCGATCTTGAGCCCCAGGTGAGGATCGACGCATTTCGGATCGCGGCTGACGCCGCGCGGCGGGTCAGCTCCAAATACGCCGCGGAGAAGAATTCCGCTTCCGCGAAACACTACGAAGCCATTGCAAACACGCTCGACCTTCAGATCGAATGACGTGGTTCTTCTGAAGTCGCGGGAGGCGGTCGCGCCGCTCGCTCGCAACTGGCTGCCCTTATGCTAGCGCCTTGAAATAGTCGACCTTGGTCGGCGAGAGACGGGGCCGGCGTCTGATTATGTCGGCCGCCTTCTCGGCGATCATGAAGGTCGTCGCGTTGATGTTTGCGCTCGGGATCGAGGGAATGATTGACGCATCGACGATCCGAACGTTGTCGGTTCCGATGAGACGCAGATCGAGATCGACCACCGATCGTGGGTCGTCCGCCCGTCCCATGCGCGCGGTTCCGCAGGGGTGATAGGAACTTGACGCGTCGGCCCGGATGAACGCTTGCAATTCCTCATCGCTTCGGCAGGCCTCGCCAGGCGCGTCTTCGCGAATGCGGAAGGGAGCGAATGCGGGCTGCGCCAGTATTTCGCGACTGAGCTTAAGGCCCTGCAGCATCTCGAGGCGATCGCGATCGGTTGCGAGATAGTTCGGATCGATGAGCGGCGAATCTGCCGGATTGGACGAACGCAGACGCAGCGATCCCCGACTTTCCGGACGCATGGGACCGACGCCGAGCCGATATCCGCCTTTGCGGGAATCGGGAATCCAGTTCGGCCCGAAGAAGACAGGGAAAAAGTGAATCTGGAGGTTCGGATGCGAGATCGTCGGCTCGCTGCGAAGGAACGCTCCGACATGGCACTGATTGACCGAGGCGACGCCCTTCTTCAATGCGAACCACTGCATACCTACTGTCACCATCTTGTCGAGCCGGAGGTACTGGTTAAGGCTGTATTTGAGGTCGCATTCGACCTGAATGTGGGTTTCGATATGATCATGCAGATTTTGCCCGAGGCTCGGAGAGTCCAGGCGAACGTCGATGCCGAGTCGCCTCAAATCGTCGGCGGGACCCACCCCTGACAGTATCAGGATTTGCGGGCTTCCAAATGTCCCTGCGCTGACGATCACCTCCTGTGAAACATGCACATCCGAGATCTGACCGTTGCATCTGATCCGGACGCCGGTTGCCCGCGATCCTTGGAAAAGGATTTGCAGAACCTGGCAATCCGTCCGGACGTGTAGGTTCTTTCTGGAGGGCTGCGAATGAAGGTAGGATTCTGACGAGCTGGACCGGACGCCCTGGCTGACGCTGATGTCGAACCGGCCCACACCTTCCTGTCGGAATCCGTTGAAGTCCGAGACCTCCTCGTAGCCCGCCTGACGACCAGCATCCAGAAACGCTCTGTTGAGCGCTCCGAGTTCCCTCTGCTGCTTGATCTTGACGTTGCCTTGCGCGGACCGGAACGGTTCCGTTCCCGCGTCCAGGCGCTCCACGCGCTTGAAGTAGGGAAGGCAATCGGCAAATGACCAGCCATCACAGCCGTCGTGTTCAGCCCAGTTGTCGAAGTCCTTGGGATTGCCGCGCAGAAAAACCATGCCGTTGATCGAGGACGAACCGCCCAGCACGCGGCCTCGCGGCTGATCGATTTCGCGGTCGTTCAGGTGTGGCTGCGGAACGGTCTTGAACCAGGAGTTATATTTGCTCGTCGGCTTGAACGCCGAACGCAGACCCGCGGGCATCCGGATGATCCAGTTGCGGTCTGTCGGCCCGGCTTCCAGGAGAAGAACCGATGCGGTTCCGTCTTCGCTGAGGCGGTTGGCAAGCACGCATCCGGCAGTTCCCGCGCCGATAATGATATAGTCGTATCTCTTGGACGACGATGCTATCACGGTCAATCTTCCTTCCCTCTATCAGCTATGCCGTCTTCCGGCGTGTTTGCCCGTGCTCTGTGCCGCCTCATCAGGGTCAGCATCGTAGATGCCTCAGCCGAAGCGGCTGCAGCAGGTCTTTCGAAACCGTCATTCTTCGGGAATTCCCGTCAGTACCAGCCGTCCGCCATCGAGGCTTTGCGTCTCGCCATGAAGTCGCAAAGGGCCTCGTCAACGGCGACATCGAGCGGCGGCGCTTCGTAGGCTTCGAGCGTTCGTTTCCATTGGCGATTGGCGCGGGTAGCGATGTCAGTCGATCCGCCTTCCTCGCTCCATTTCTCGAAGGGTTCGTTGTCCGAAAGCGTCGAATCCCAAAAGGCGGTCTGGTAATTCCGCATCGTATGGGCCGAACCCAGGAAATGGCTGCCGGGGCCGACCTCTTCGAAGGCATCGAAGGCGAGCGTATTGTCGTCGACCGTGACGCCTGCGAGATAGGAATGCAGCGCGCCGCACAGGTCAGCGTCCATCACGAACTTCTCGTAGGACATGGCGAGAAGCCCATCCAGGAAACCGGCCGAATGCAGGATGAAGTTCGCCCCGCAATGGATGGCGGACAGCATGGACATCAGGCCTTCCTGCATGGCCTGGCCATCAGGCAATTTGGAATTGGTGAAATTGCCTGCGCAGCGCATGGGCAGTTTCAATCGTCTTGCAAGCTGACCGACGACCATGGAGCCGATCGCCGGTTCCGGCGTGCCGAAGGTGGGAGACCCGGAGCGCAGCGACATGGAGGAAAGGAAGTTGCCGAAAATGACCGGAGCGCCCTTGCGTTCAAGCTGTGTGAGCGCGCAGCCCGCCAGTGTCTCGGCGTAGGATTGGGCAATCGCTCCCGCATTGGTGACGGGGCCCATCGCCCCGCCAAGGATGAAGGGCACGATGACGGCCGCCTGATTGGCGCGGGCATAGGCCCGCAGCGATTTCGTCATCGTGCCGTCCCAGACCAGTGGAGAGTTGACGTTGACATTGCCGAGGATGACGCAGTTCTGGTCGACAAAGTCGGCACCGAAGAGAATGCGCGTCATTTCGATCGAATCTTCGGCTCGCTCTTCTGCCGTGACCGAGCCCATGAAGGCGCGGTCGGAATATTTGATGTGGCTATAGACCATGTCGAGATGGCGCTTGTTGACAGGCACGTCGACCGGCTCGCAGATCGTTCCGCCGGAATGGTGTAGCCAAGGGCTCGCCTGAGCGAGCTTGATGAAGTTGCGGAAGTCCTCGATCGTGCCGTAGCGGCGGCCCTTGTCGAGGTCCATGACGAAGGGCGAGCCGTAGGCGGGCGAGAAGACGACCTTGTCGCTTCCGATCTGGACGCTGTTGGCGGGGTTGCGGGCGTGCTGCGTGAATTCATGCGGAGCCGAAGCGACGATCTCGCGCAGCATGCCGGGTTCGAATTTGACGCGGACGCCATCGACATCAGCTCCAGCCCGCTTCCAGTGATCGATTGCTGCCGGATCGTCACGGAATTCGATGCCGATCTCCGCGAGGATGCGATCCGCCGTCCGTTCGATCTTCTGGAGATTTTCCTCCGAAAGGATGTCGTAGGTCGGAATATTGCGGACGATATAGGGAACGCCGTGCGGCTTCGAGCCCCCATCCCGCCGCGCGGATCGACCGCCGCGTCCCCGTCTGCCAGCCTTTTCGTCGACTGCTGCCTCGGTCATATCCGCCTCCATAATCCGAATAGAGGCTAGGTCGACTTCGATGTTCTGTAACGCTGGAAAAAACTTGGCCTTTGTATAAACTGAGCTTATGGAAACCTTTAGAAGGCTTTTGCCATCAGCCTCGGCGCTGATCATCTTCGAAGCTGCCGGGCGGCACCAGAATTTCAGCCGGGCCGCCGCGGAACTCGGCATGACCCAGGCGGCCGTGTCGTTTGCCGTTAGGAAACTTGAGGATCAGCTTGGCGTGCCTCTCTTCCATCGCGGGCATCGCAATGTAGAACTGACCGACATAGGCGAGCGCTTCCACGCGGATGTGACCGTCGGACTATCGCGCATACAGAAATCGGCGGAAGACATTCGAACGAAAGGACGTGAATCGAACGTCACGCTGGCGGCGTCGACCGCCTTCGGTTCCATGTGGATGCTGCCGCGCTTAGCGCGTCTGCGGGCCGACCTTCCGGATATCGATCTCCGTATCCAGACCAGCATGCGTGATCTCGATCTGGATGAGGAGCCGATCCCGCTCGGCGTGCGCGGTGGTGACCCGGCAAACTGGCCGCGTTATCACTCCGCCATGCTCGCCGCGGAGATCGTCTTTCCCGTTGCCAGTCCCGGCTTCGTCGAAAAACGCGGACGTCCGGAGCGTCCGGAAGACCTCTTGTCGCTGCCATTGATTCATCTCGAAGAGCCGGTCAGAGCCGCCTGCGACTGGTCCGAATGGTTCGCGAGCGCGGGCGTGCGATACTCTGCCCAGCCTCGGCGACTGGCAATCAACGACTACGTGCTCGTCATGCAGGCTGTTCTGGCTGGCGAAGGCGTGGCGCTTGGATGGCAGCACCTGATCGAAGAGCAGCTTGCCTCAGGAGCATTGGTCGCCGTTGGCGGACATGTCCTGAACACCAATCTGGCGTTCCATGTCGTCTGGCCAAAATCGCGGGAACTGAACACGCAGGCACGGCGCGTACGTGACTGGCTGGTGGAGGAAGGAAGACGCAGTCGCGAGGAAAGCAAGGCGCGTCCCGGTCCGCAATAGCGGCCGCCATTGGCGCAAAAGCTGACCTTCGCTAAGAAGTGTGGCGCTCGCCTCGGTCGAGTGATCGAGGCAAGCCAAAGGCGTCAGCGATCTTGGAGGCTTACCTCATCTTACGCTGCCAGGACTCCATTCTTCTTGGCAGTCCAGGTTGCGATATAGTCCATCAATGCGGGTGACAGGCAATCGTAGGGTTCGAGCCCAAGATCTTTGAGGCTCGCGCGAACCTCATCCATTTTGTTGGGATCGAAACCGCTTTCGATGATCGAGGACACGAAGGCGGCGAAGCCGGGCTCCGACCAGCCGCTCTCCTCGAAGCGCTCCGGATGGATGAATGAAAGGCCTTTGAAGGGATGGTCGCGTTCCACGGGACCATACATATGGACGCCGCACTCCTGGCATGCATGTCGCTGGATAAGGGCGTTCGGGTCGACGACAGCGAGTTTGTCGCCATTTTCCTGAACCTCAACGGTCTCGGTAGGGGCCACCGCAACGATCGAAAAATTCGCGCCAGTTGGTTTCCAGCATTTCGTGCACCCACAGGCATGATTGTGGGCGATATCACCCTTTATCCTGATGCGGACGGGATTTGTGGTGCACTCGCAGACCAATGTGCCTCCCGGGAACGATGAACCGCTTTTGCGAAGACCGCCATCCACATAGGGATGTATTCCGATGCTTACCATCAGTGCTTCCTCCTAAATTGCCGGACCCCATGCCCGGCTTCCTGAACATCGAGGCGGCGGATCAAGGAGCGAGCCGATCCGCAGCCACTTCAAAGGTCTTTCGTGAATCTCGAGATGAAGCCGCAGGACTGGCCATAACCCTCCTGCGTGCAGAGGGTCGGGCCGACAACCCGCGTTGACGCACGATCGCCTCAGTCGCGGCTCGGGATTTGCCCAGCCGCTCGACCGTTACCGATGGGAATGTGCTGATCTCCCGACTACAATTCGACGGCGTAGTAGGTGAAGCCGCCCTCGTCCTTGCCGACGCCGGAAATCGCCTCGTTGATTTTCTCGATCGGCCAAACCATCGGCGACATGACCGACAGATCGATGATCCCCGCTTCGACCATTGCGGCGATCTCCATCCCTTCGGCCGCCGTGAACCAGACCGAGCCGATCAATTCCATTTGCTCGTCCATCCACCATTTGACGTCCACGGGGAGCTCGCCGGAGGTGCCGCCGATGTTCACGATGCGCCCCCCGCGCTTGACGCCACCCATCGCATCCAACATGGATTCGAGCGGAGCCTTCGCCCCAAGCGTATCGAGCATCAGATCGGCGCCGCTGCCGTTCGTCTGTTTCTTGACGAAGGCTCCGGAGGATCCATTGGCATTGGAAAACGTCACGATCCTGTCGGGTGCGATCGCCTTCAGCCTATCGAGCAGCTTCTCGCCTCTGGCGACGGCGTAGATTTTGGCAACTCCCATCGCCAGAGCGAACAGTGTTGCCCCGAGGCCCAAGGTTCCGGTTGCGCCGTTGATGATCAGCGTTTTGCCCATCAAAGGGGCGCACTTTTTCAACGCTGCGTAGGACGTTCCGAGGTAGCCCATACGGGACCCCTGCACGAAACTCATATTGTCGGGAATTTTGACGATCTGCGCCTGGGGAGCGAGCATATATTCGCCGAAGCCGCCATACGGATAGCGTGCGAACATTTCCAAGCTCTTGGGATTATAGCCAAAATAGCCGCCGAGCGTCCAATATTCGCAAGCTTGCGGCTTTCCCGACGAACAATGATGGCAAGCCCCGCAGAAGCGCCCCGGATTAACATATACGCGATCGCCGGGCTTAATGCTGACAACCTGCGGACCGACCTCATGGACGATCCCGCTGGGATCGAGGCCGTGAATTGCGGGGCGCGGCGGCAGCGGCATTTGCGGATACCACGTCTCCCAATTCGCCAGGACGTTCCCAAGGTTTGGAACCATTCCGCAAGCCTTTACCTGGACAACAACATCGCTGCCGGTCGCGACGGGGCGCTCGACCTCGTCGATGCTCATCGGTTGGCCTACCGCATGCAGCCGCGCAGCACGCATCGTATTCATAACCATCCTCCCATTCTCAAAAAACGCATCGTATTGACATTCTATATGGATTGTGAATACCGTTTGGTATCCGAAAAGGCAAGCGAAGAAGGCACAATTTTTCTCGCAGCCAAGGAAAACGAAGACGCCAGGGCGTCCAAGGAGGAGCAAATGCATATCGATCTAGTTGAGTGGCTCCGCCTCCTTTGCGGCATCTGGTTCGTGCCCCACCTGATCGGAAAGGGACTGCACTACGAGAAGGCGGCCGGGACTTTCGAGAATGCCGGCTTCCGTCCCGCCAAACTGTTCGTCGGCATCACGATGGTGATGGAAGCCGTCGCCGCGATCGGTCTCGTTTTTTCGATCTACCCGCGCATGGCTGCGGCGGTGGGCGCAGTCGTTATGCTGGGCGCTGCCTATGCAGTTGTGAAAATCAATGGCCCGAATTGGCGCTGGCAGAAGATGGGGCCGGAATATCCGATCTTCTGGGCGATCATTTGTTTGCTATTGGCTATTGTATGATCATTGCATTTTGAGGTACGCGTCAGTTTCTAGATACTGCAGGAACGGGAATCGCGATGGCACGGCTGACACGTGAACAAAGTCAGGCTAGGACGAAGGAAAAGCTCCTCGAGTCTGCTTACGAAGTTATGGCCCGGTATGGCTACGCGGGAGCGTCGATTGAGCGCATCGCGGAAGAGGCAGGCTATTCGAAGGGCGCTTTCTATTCGAACTTCACCAACAAGGAAGACATCTTCCTCCAGCTCCTCGCCGGAAATGCGGGCGGGGACGTGGTCGAACTCACCGATCTTCTGGGGAAATACGACGATCCGATGCAATTGATCGACGTGCTGGCAAATTGGGCCAACAACCGCGGAGATGATCGCAAGTGGGGTATGCTCGCAATCGAGCTTTTGAGAATGGCCCAGCACGACAAGACGCTTGGCGATCGTCACATCAAGCTTTTCCGCGATCAGTGGGAAGGCGTGGGTGAAATCCTGATACGCAAACTCGATCTCACGATGCGGTCGCCGGCAACCCCCTTCTACGTCGGCGGTATCGTCCTTGAGCTGACCTATGGCGGTATTTCGAGCTTCCTGAAGGACGGCGCGCCGGGTGACATGGTGCGGATCGTCCTCGGGGCGATGTACCGCTCTTCGCAAGAAGCGAAATCGATCTCAGGCGTAAACTAAGCCACGCGGCCTCTTCTCAGTTTTAGGCGGTTCCATCGCGCGTCCCGTCCGAGCGCCCTCAAGGCATTCGGGCAGGACGCGGTGTGCTCTTACACTTTCCCTGGCCGGCCAACCAATTCTCCGACTTGACAGCAAAAATTTCGAAGACTATCTTGAATTCGAAAACTATATAGTATGTGAAATCCATACGGTATCTTAGTTAGAATGACCACGCCGTTGAGGAGCGGCGGTCAAGGGAGGGAAAAATGAATCAACCTGCATCCACCATGGCCTAAGGGCGTTCGCGGACGTCGCAACGCGCGCTAGATCGCGTGCGATCTTCGTTTTACTCGGTAATAATCGGAAAAGCTCAAATGCTAGGGTTCGGCAACTCCCCGCAGGAGATCATGGCCGCGTCTGTGCTTGCCTTCATTGCAGGCGCAGTAGCGGTTTCTGCATTCATGCGATGGCGGAAAGCCATACTGGCCACCGACCTTTTGATGCCGGTTTCGTTTCTGGCTGCCTATTGGTTCGTCTACAACAAGATACCCGCATTCCCTCCGGTCGGTGCGGTCAACAAGATTTTCTTTATCGCTCTATTGGGCACCGTCGTCGGAATTGTCCTGGAATTCAGCGGGCTGCAGCGTCTCGGAAAGATGCTCGCATTGCTCCAACCTATCGTGGCAGCCCTCTATATCGGCCAGCCGATACTTGGCGCAACGCCATTGGAGGTTTTGTTCGCGGCGACTGCGGGCGTAGCCGTCATGGCGTTCGTTCTCTTCGGGAATGGAGAAGCTAGCGACGACGATGTCAGACGGGGCGGCGGCGTTGCGGTGCTCGCATTGGGCTTTGCCCCCATCGCCTTGCTTGGCGCGTCGTCTTCCACTTTTCAGCTTTGCCTCCTTTATGCAGCCGCCTCCTTCGGAGTTCTGGTTCTGCATGTGACCAAGCCCGCCTTTCGCTTCGGGCCTGTATCCTATCTGGGAGGTCTTGGAGGGCTGCTATCGGTCGCAGACACCGTCGTCCTGGTTACCCGCAAGACCGATTTGGTTGCTCTTGCTGTGCTTGCCTTGTCTGTCGTGCTCCCGCCGCTCGTTTCGGAACGCGTATGCCGTCGGATCGGCATTTCAAAGCCCTTTGCCCGTCTCGTTGTCTACATCACGTTCGCCGTCGCGCCGGCCGTATTGGCGGCACTGGTGGCGTTCCTGAACTACGGCACGGATTTCCCTGTTTAACTGAGGAGGAAGATGGAAATGAAAAAACGGCTTGCAGCACTCTTGCTTTCAGCGCCGCTGCTGACGCTGGCGGGAAACCCCGCATGGGCAACGAAGTTCGACATTGATCCCGTACATTCCGGGATAGCATTCTATATCGACCATCTGGGCTTTTCCCGCGTTATCGGCGTGGCAAAGGAGTTTTCCGGAGCCTTCGATTTCGATTCCGCGAAACCGGATGCCAGCAGTCTCGCCGTCAAGGTAAGCGTTGCGGGAATATCAACCAACAACAAGCAGCGCGACGGCGACATCCAGGGGGCCGATTGGTTCAATGCTACGGAGTTTCCGGAAATCACATTCGTCGGCAAAGAATTCAAGAAAACGACCGATACGACAGGCCAAATTGTCGGAGATCTCACCATCGCGGGTGTGACGAAGCCCGCAACCCTGGATGTGACGTTCAACAAGGAAGGCCAGAATCCTTGGGACAAGAGCCATGTCGTAGGCTTCAGCGCAACGACGAAAGTGAAGCGAAGCGATTTTGGGATGAAGGCTGCACTTGGCATGATCGGCGATGAGGTCGATCTGGTGATCCAAGTTGAAGGCCGTGAGCATCAGGGCTAAGTAAGCTCCGAGATCTCAGATTATTCAGACATGCAGGGCACCGTCGGCTGAAATCGACGGTGCTTTTTCATGACAGGGAGAAAGCCGTGATCTGCCCGCAAAATGAGTCGATCAATCGTCGAATTTCAGATACTTTTTAGTATGCAAATTCTTTTTGGTATGTTAAATGCGATTTGTCTGGAACCGTAGCAGCGCGCCGTATAGCTGCCTTCAGACCAAACGAGGAGGATTTTAACCATGGACGTACGCGCCGCCGTAGCCGTTGCCGCCGGCAAACCGCTGGAAGTCATGACCGTTCAGCTCGATGGCCCGAAGGCCGGCGAGGTGCTGATCGAGGTCAAGGCGACCGGCATCTGCCACACCGACGATTTCACCCTGTCGGGCGCCGATCCGGAGGGCCTGTTCCCGGCGATCCTCGGCCATGAGGGCGCCGGCATCGTCGTCGATGTCGGCCCGGGCGTCACCTCGGTCAGGAAGGGCGATCACGTCATTCCGCTTTATACGCCCGAATGCCGCGAATGTTATTCCTGCCTCAGCCGCAAGACCAACCTCTGCACCGCGATCCGCGCCACGCAAGGGCAAGGCCTGATGCCGGACGGCACCTCGCGCTTTTCGATCGGCAAGGACAAGATCCATCACTATATGGGCTGCTCGACCTTCGCCAATTTCACCGTGCTGCCGGAGATTGCCGTTGCCAAGGTCAATCCCGACGCTCCCTTCGACAAGATCTGCTATATCGGCTGCGGCGTCACCACCGGCATCGGTGCGGTCATCAACACAAGGTGGAGATCGGTTCGACGGCGATCGTCTTCGGTCTTGGCGGCATCGGCCTCAACGTCCTGCAGGGCCTGAAGCTTGCCGGCGCCGACATGATCATCGGTGTCGACATCAACAACGACCGCAAGGCCTGGGGCGAGAAATTCGGCATGACGCATTTCGTCAATCCGAAGGAGGTCGGCGACGACATCGTGCCTTACCTCGTCAATCTGACGAAGCGCAATGGCGACCTCATCGGCGGGGCCGACTATACGTTCGACTGCACCGGCAACACCAAGGTGATGCGCCAGGCACTGGAATCGTCGCATCGCGGCTGGGGCAAGTCGGTCATCATCGGCGTTGCCGGCGCCGGCCAGGAAATCTCGACCCGTCCCTTCCAGCTCGTCACCGGCCGCAACTGGATGGGCACGGCCTTCGGCGGCGCCCGTGGCCGTACCGACGTGCCAAAGATCGTCGACTGGTACATGCAGGGCAAGATCCAGATCGACCCGATGATCACCCACACCATGCCGCTCGAGGACATCAACAAGGGCTTCGACATGATGCACAAGGGCGAAAGCATCCGCGGCGTCGTGGTCTATTAAGCAGGGACGCAAAGTAAAAATCGATTTAGGAAGTCCTGAGTGCGACGAAAACCAGCAAATTTGCGCCTTCATGCACTAGACAAAATAGGTTCGATTTGCTCGTTTTCGCCACCCATTTGGTCTTTTCACCATCGACGGGGATTGGGATAGAGGAGCCGGCTACGCCGGAAGTTCAGCAATGATGAAATTTGGATCTCCCAGGGAAACCGCCCCTGGAGAGTTGAGGGTAGCTCTGACGCCAGAGGCTGCTCTTCAGTTGCAGAAACTGGGCTATGAGTGCGTGATCGAAACCGGTGCTGGGAGGCAGGCCGGATTTTCGGACGAGGCGTATCGTGCCGTGGGTGTCACGGTGGTCGACAGCGCGGCTTTGCTCTACGAGACATCCGACGTCATTGCCAAGGTCCGGCCGCCCGAAGCCGCAGAGGTGGCGCGGCTGGCACCGGGCAAGACGCTGATCTCCTTCTTCTACCCGGCGCAGAACAAGGAGCTTCTCGAGCAGGCCAGGTCCAGGGGCGCGAATGTCATCGCCATGGACATGGTGCCGCGCATCAGCCGAGCCCAGAAGATGGATGCCTTGTCGTCGATGGCCAATATTGCCGGCTATCGGGCGGTGATCGAGGCCGGCAATAATTTTGGCCGCTTCTTCACCGGTCAGGTGACGGCGGCCGGCAAGGTGCCGCCGGCCAAGGTGCTGGTGATCGGCGCCGGTGTCGCAGGGCTTGCGGCGATCGGCACGGCAACGTCGCTCGGCGCCGTCACCTATGCCTTCGACGTGCGCCCTGAGGTGGCCGAGCAGATCGAGAGCATGGGGGCGGAATTCGTCTTCCTCGACTTCGGCGAAGAACAGCAGGATGGTGCTGCGACCGGCGGCTATGCCGCGCCGTCCTCGCCGGAGTTCCGCGAGAAGCAGCTTGCCAAGTTCCGGGAACTGGCGCCTCAGATCGACATCGTCATCACCACCGCCCTGATCCCCGGCCGGGATGCGCCGAAGCTGTGGCTTGCCGATATGGTGGCGGCGATGAAACCGGGCTCGGTCGTGATCGACTTGGCCGCCGAACGTGGCGGCAATTGCGACCTGACGGTCCCCGACGAGCGCATCGTCTCCGACAATGGCGTGATCGTCATCGGCTACACCGATTTCCCGAGCCGCATGGCGGCGCAGGCCTCGACGCTTTATGCCACCAATATCCGCCACATGCTGACGGATCTGACGCCGGGCAAAGACGGGGTGATCGTCCACAACATGGACGATGACGTCATCCGCGGTGCGACCGTCACCAAGGATGGCGCGATCACCTATCCACCGCCACCGCCGAAGGTGCAGGCGATCGCCGCCGCCAAGCCGAAGGAAAAGGTGAAGGAGCCGACGCCGGAGGAAAAGCGGGCCCGGGAACTGGCCGCCTTCAAGGCGCAGACCAAGAACCAGGGCATCCTGCTCGTCATCGGCACCGCACTTCTGCTGCTGGTCGGCGCCTATGCGCCGTCGAGCTTCATGAGCCATTTTGTCGTCTTCGTGCTCGCCTGTTTCGTCGGCTTCCAGGTGATCTGGAACGTCAGCCATTCGCTGCACACGCCGCTGATGGCGGTGACCAACGCCGTCTCCGGCATCGTCATCCTCGGCGCGCTGTTGCAGATCGGCTCGGGCAACGGGCTGGTGGTGACGCTGGCGGCGCTGTCGGTGCTGATCGCCACCATCAACATCGTCGGCGGCTTCCTCGTCACCCGGCGCATGCTCGCCATGTTCCAGAAGTCTTAAGCGGCAGGGATCTTCACAATGACCATCGGTATCGTATCGGCCGCCTATGTTGCGGCAGCGGTTCTCTTCATCCTCTCGCTCGGCGGCCTGTCCGGCCAGGAAAGCGCCAAGCGCGCCGTCTGGTACGGCATTGTCGGCATGGCCCTTGCCGTAGTTGCCACGATCTTCGGCCCCATGATCGACAAGACCGTCGGCAATTGGTTCATCATCGCGCTGATGATCGCCGGCGGCGCGGTGCTCGGCCATTATGTGGCGAGCCGGGTGCAGATGACGGAAATGCCGCAGCTCGTTGCGGCGCTGCATTCCTTCGTCGGCCTTGCCGCGGTGTTCATCGGCTTCAATGCCCATCTCGAAGCGGCCCATGTCGCTTCTCTCGACGAGGCTTCCCGCGCAGCCCTCACCGGATTTGCCGGCATATTGGCGCATAAGGACGTGTTGGAACTGTCGATCATGAAGGTCGAGGTCTTCCTCGGCGTCTTCATCGGTGCGGTCACCTTCACCGGCTCGGTCGTCGCCTTCGGCAAGCTTGCCGGCAAATTGGACGGCAAGGCCAGGAAGCTGCCGGGCGGGCACGTTCTCAACGCGAGCGCCGCGATCGCCTCGCTGATCCTGTTGTTGATGTACTTCAACGGCGCCGGGGTCTGGACGCTTCTCCTGATGACGGCATTCGCCTTCTTCATCGGCTATCACCTGATCATGGGCATCGGCGGCGCCGACATGCCGGTCGTCGTCTCGATGCTGAACAGCTATTCCGGCTGGGCGGCCGCTGCGATCGGCTTTACGCTCGGCAACGATCTCCTGATCGTCACCGGCGCCCTGGTCGGCTCCTCGGGTGCGATCCTCTCCTACATCATGTGCAAGGCGATGAACCGCTCCTTCGTCTCGGTCATCCTTGGCGGCTTCGGCGCGAGCACCGGCGCACAGATGGAGATCATCGGCGAGCAGATCGCCATTAGTGCCGAGGGCGTCGCGGCCGCCTTGGACGAGGCCGACAGCATCGTGATCGTGCCGGGCTACGGCATGGCGGTGGCCCAGGCGCAGCAGTCGGTCTCGGAACTGACCCGCAAGCTGCGTGCTGCCGGCAAGACCGTCCGCTTCGCCATCCATCCGGTGGCCGGCCGTCTGCCCGGCCACATGAACGTGCTGCTTGCCGAAGCGAAGGTTCCCTATGACATCGTCTTGGAAATGGACGAGATCAACGACGACTTCCCCAACACCGACGTCGTCATCGTCATCGGCTCGAACGACATCGTCAACCCGGCGGCGCAGGAAGATCCGAACTCGCCGATATCCGGCATGCCGGTGCTGGAAGTCTGGAAGGCCAAGCAGGTCTTCGTCTCCAAGCGCGGTCAGGGCACCGGTTATTCCGGCATCGAGAACCCGCTGTTCTTCAAGGAGAACACCCGCATGTTCTACGGTGACGCGAAGAAGTCGGTCAGCGAGCTCTTGCCGATGATCGGCTAGGCAGGATACGCGCGCAGCCCTGCGATGTTGTTACGGTCATCCCACGGCGAAAGCGGCTCTGTCTGCACCAGCCTTACGGCAACAAGATGCGTCGGGATTTACACGGCCACTATTTGCGGTCGTGTTCTCCCGGCGAACCTATGAAGAACCGTCACCCAAGAGCCCTGTGCAGAGGGCGGCTGCAGCGCAACAATTGCTGTAATGGAAAGACCGCAATCCTAAGCCTGCAACGCGGGTCCGTGGTACTCTCTGGGTGGAAGACTATGCGGCAATAATGTCGACGCGGTCAGCCGAAATCGAGAGTTAGTTTCAGTGCTCAGCCATGGCAGAGATAATAGCAATGCGGCTTGACGAGATCGCAACAACGATCGCGTCAAGCCGCCAACATCCCGCTGGCCGAGTTCGGATCTGTCGGCCTTTGAGATAAGCCTGTAGGAAGGGAGCTTGGTCGCGCCGACGGGGCGCATCCTTGCGGCGACTATTCCTCCGGAGCAATCCTCACGACGATGCCATCCAAAGCCTGGTCAAAAGGAATTTGACAGGAGAGGCGGGAATTGTGCTCGCGATAATCCGACCCCTCCAGCAATTCGCTCTCATCGATCGAGGCATCGGGTAAATGTCCGCCGACCGAGAGGCCCTCCACATAGACATGACAGGTGGCGCAGGACAGGCAGCCACCGCACATCGCGAGAAGTTCGTCAAAACCGGCATTCCGAATGTTTTCCATGAGAGACATGCCGATGCGCCCCTCGAAGTGATGAAGTTCGCCATCGCGTGTGCGCAGTGAGATCGTAGCCATTGATTTTCCCGTGTTCCGATTGAGAAACCTCGGACCGTCAGTTGGTATCGAGGGTCAATTCCTTGAGTTGTTTAGAGATATCAGCCAATCGGTCGCTGCTGAGCTTGGCCGCGTGTTCGACGAGTTTCCGCCCCTGGACGTAATCTCGCGGCGAATTCACGCAATCCAATGCGATCACCGCTCCGTTCTTTAGATAAACCAGGCTGAAGCTGCGGCTTGCCGGCTCGCCTCGTAGGACGACGGCGTCGTAGCCGACATTGAGGCCGACCGTCTGGAGCTTCAGGTCATATTGGTTCGACCAGAACCAAGGCAGCGCATCATAGGCTTTATAGTCGCCGCAAATGGCTTTCGCGGCTGTCGTCGCCTGGTCGGTGGCGTTCTGTACGGACTCGATCCTAATGCCCGCACCATTGATGAGTTTTGCGCAATCACCGACGCAATATATGTGGGGTAGCGACGTGCGGCAGTGTTCGTCGACATCTACTCCATTGCTGCCTTCGGCTCCGGCAGTGAGAAGCGGGGCGGCAGACGGCACGATCCCGATGCCCACCACGACGATGTCGGCTTCAATTGCTTGGCCGGATTCCAGAAGCAGGCCACTCACATGGCTGTCATGCCCGACGATGGCTTTGACGCCGCTATTCAGGCGGATATCTACCCCGTGGTCCCGGTGTTCGCGCTCATAGAAGCGGGATATGGGTTCTCCGGCCACTCGGGCGAGGACCCGGTCAAGGGCTTCGACAAGAACGACGTCCTTGCCGAGCTCCCGAAACACGGCCGCCGCTTCGAGGCCCACATAGCCGCCTCCGATGATTGCGACCTTTCTGACATCTGAAAGAACGCCCAGGAGCGCATCGCAATCAGCCTTCGAGCGGATATAGAAGATGCCGGGCAACTCGCTGCCTGGGCAGGAAAGTTTTCGCGGCTCTCCGCCAGCGGCCCAGACGAGGCTACCATATGAATAGCGTGCGCCATTTTCCAGGATAACCGTCTTTGCGATTGGATCGACCGCGACGACGCGCGCGCTCAGCAGGAGTTCCACATTGCGCGAACTCCAGAAATCCTGCGGTCTCAGATGCATCCTCTCGAATGTCTTCTTCCCGGCGAGATACTCCTTCGACAATGACGGTCGGTCGTACGGCACCTCCGGTTCGGCACCGATGAGGGCTATGCTTCCTTCGAACCCGGCTTGACGAAGCGCCGCCGCGGTTTGGCAACCGCCGTGTCCCGCGCCGACAATGATGCAATCGAAGGTGCCGGTGAGGGCGTCCTGTGTCATGGCGTCACTCTCTTTCCGCGCCGATCAGAACGAAGCACATGGTAGCGGGCTTGCCGCTTTTGTTGCGCCATGCGTGCCGCGTGCCGCACTGGACGACAATGTCGCCTTGTTTCAGGAGGGTCTCCGCACCGTCATCGAGTTCGAGCCAGACTTCGCCATCGAGAACGATGTCATAGTCGATAGTGTTCGTAGTGTGCATGCCAGGCGCGTCCGCCTCGAACGCCTGGATCAGTCCGGGGACGTGTACCGCCTGCTCCTCGAACGCGGCCACGGGATCGACGGTAGCGAAGACCGAATCCGGTGGGAAAACCACGATCATGAGCTTCGTCCCGCCCGGTTCGGGCGTGATCAGAATTTTCGGAGGCGCCTGTTCGGCATGATCCTGCGGCAGGCTTGGCCTTGCCGGCGTGGCGTAGACGACAGATGTCAGGTGACCGGGTACGGAGTCGTATCTATGGGCATTGGGTGTCGGACCGTCGCTGATGAAAACCGACTTGCCGTCTTTAAGGCCCGTGACCACCCGGCGCGGGATGCGGATGTCTGCTCCCTTATTCATAGGTCAGGCCTTTCGCTTTCAACTGGGGACGCATGTTGTTGATGTCGAGGCTCAATTGGCCTGACTCGTAAAGCGCCCGCTTTTCGTCCTCCATCTGCTGCCGTTTAAGGGCTTTCTGAAGGACCGCTTCCGCCTCAGTGCGTTTGACCACGCACACGCCATCGTCGTCCGCGATGATCACGTCGCCCGGCTCGATCGCTGCGCCAGCACACACGATCGGAACCTGTACGTTCGCCAGGGTCTCCTTCACCGTGCCTTGGGCTGAGATCGCCTTGGCCCAGACTGGAAACTTCATCGCCCGGAGATCGGCAACGTCGCGCACGCCGGCATCGATGATCAGGCCGAGGATTCCGCGCGCCTTGCATGAGGTGGCGAGCAAATCGCCGAAGTATCCGTCGGTGCAGGGGGAGGTCGGCGCGACCACTAGGATGTCGCCGGGCTGGGCCATTTCGAGGGCGACGTGGATCATCCAGTTGTCACCGGGCGGAACTTCACATGTCAGGGCCGTCCCGCCGATGCGTGCGCCCTCGATTACGGGCCGCAGATGCGAAGCCAGGAGGCCCTTCCGGCCTTGCGCTTCATGGACCGTTGCGACGCCAAGTTTGCCCAAGGCCTCGCAAACCGCGCGGTCGGTCCGCGGCGTCTTTGTAACTACTCTCACCAGAATCCTCCCGGGCGTGTCCCTCGCTGGCGCGGACACGCCTCTTTAGATACCAAATAGTATGCAAATTCTAAATAGAATGTCAATCCGAACCCGCGAGTTCTGCGCGGGTTTGGGCCCGCTTTTGGCTAGGAAGCCGATGCTTCCAGGAAGCTGGAATCGAAGGCGGTCGCCGAAGTCGATCGGGCGGTTTCGTCAAGCAGGTTGGCGCGGATCATGAGGTCGACGGTGGTGTCCCACGCCTCCCGTGGTATCGAAAGATCGCCGGGCCACATTCCCATGTCGCGCATGTAGCGGAAGCCCTGCAGCGCAAGGCCCGCGTCGTCCTTGGTCGTGATCCGCTGGAAAATCGGAAGCGTGATGTCCTCGCGGCCGGGATCGTTGGTGATCGCATGGGCTTCGCGCAGTGCACGGAGGAAGCGGACCACGAGGTCGCGGTTTGTCTCCAGCCAGGCAGTGCGTCCGATGACCGCCGCGAAGACGATTTGTGGGATGATTTCATTGATCTCGCCGATGAGATTGAAGCCTTCTCTTTCGGCGAGGAAATTCCAGGGTGCTGGTTGCGGGGCACAGTCGATTTCACCGGATTGAAGCGCCTCCCAGCGTTTCGTGTGAATGCCCGCGAGTGCGAACTCGTAGTCGCCGGGATAGCGCAGTCCTCCCCTGGACAGGAGCATCTGCGTGTAGATCGCGGTGCCTTCGGTCAGCGAAGACGTCCCGACCTTCTTGCCCCGGAGGTCCTGGATAGAGTTGATGGAGGGCTGGGCCACGAGGGACATCGGCAATCTGTTCGAGTTCGAGGCGATCACCCGGAGTGCGCCGGCTTGCACGAAGTTTGAAACGGCCCCTTCTGGAGGCGTGATTGCGAGGTTGGCCTCGCCCTCCAACACGGCACTGGTGGCTTTGTCGACGGTCCCCATCTTCATGTACTCGATCGACAGCCCGTGCTTGACGAAAATACCGTGTTCTTCTGCCACAAAAACCGGTAGCCAGTTGAAGCCTTGCGCTCCGCCAGCCAGGCTGAGTTTCTGGGTTGAGGTCATTTGAAATCTCCCTATGGATTTCGGGCTGTTCACAGGCCGCGGTCTTGGAGTCGTTTATCCAGCAGCGGGTACACACGCCGCGCATTTGCTTCGAAGACCGCTCGTCTCTCGTCTTCCTGAAGGTCGAGCTGGTCGATGTATCGCTTGGTGTCATCGAAGGGATGACCGGTCTCGGGATCGATTGCCTTGACCGCGCCGAGCAGCTCCGAGCCGAAAAGGATGTTTTTCGTGTCGACGACGCGGAAAAGCGTATCGATGCCCGCCTGGTGGTAGACGCAGGTGTCGAAAAACAGGTTGTTCATGAGGTGCGTGTCCAAGCCCGGCTTTTCGAGCATGATGGACAGACCGCGATACCGCCCCCAATGGTAGGGCGCCGCCCCGCCGCCATGCGGTATGATCAGCTTGAGGTCGGGGTGACGCTCGAAGAGGTCTCCCTGGATAAGCTGCATGAAAACTGCGGTGTCGGCGTTGATATAATGCGCCCCGGTCGTATGCAGGCAGCGTTCGCAGGACCCGGAGACGTGGATCATGGCGGGTACCTGAAGGTCCACCATCGCGTCCCAAAGCGGATCCCACCAGGCATCGTAGATTGGCGGCGCGCTCCAGCGCCCCCCTGAGGGATCGGGATTGAGGTTGCAGCCGACGAAGCCATTGTCGACGCAGCGCGCAAGTTCCTCGATGACCGCTGAAAGATCGCCGTCTACGGTTTGTGGAAGCTGGCAGACCGCGGCGAAGTTGTCGGGAAACATGTCGACGATCCGACCGATATTGTCGTTCGAAACGCGCGCCCATTCTTTCGCCACCGGCAGGTTCGGCAGATGGTGCCCCATGCCGGAGGCGCGCGGGCTAAGTAGCGTGACATGCGAGCCGCGCTCACGCTGGATCTTGAGCTGATTGGTCTCGATGATGTCGTGAAGCTGTTTGTCGGGGATGCCCGGATAGACCGGGCGATCCGATGATGTGCCTTCCGCGAAAGCGACCTGGGCCTTGCGGAAGGCGTGGTGCTCTGGCGGCTCTGTGGTGAAGTGGCCGTGGCAGTCTATGATGAGTGTCATCACGCGTTCCATTTCGCGGGGAGGTCGGAAATACCGCGGAATCGCCAGCCTTTGCCTTTGATTTCGCGCGATCCGTCGAGCCGAAGTTCGGGCAACTGACGGAACACTTCCGCAAGTGCGATCTCGCCCATGGCCCTTGACAGAAAATGTCCCGAACAGAAGTGCGGACGGAAGCCGAACGAGAGGTGCTGCTTCTTCTTACGGAACATGTCGAACTTGTCGGCATCCTCGAAGCGAGACTCGTCACGGTTGGCGGAGCCCATAACGATCGCGACCGACGCTCCCTGAGGAATGACCGTCCCTGCGATCTCGAAATCCTCTCGGGCGATCCGCGGTGTCACGCCGATCGGCGCGATCCAACGCAGCCCCTCATCGAAGGCGCGCATGGCGTTTTCCTGCGGCTGCTCCGCCATGACTTTCGCCTGTTCGGGATTCGAAAGAAGACCGGCGCAGGCATTCGCTGCCGCATGACCGGGTTCCTGAAGGCCGCCAAGAATAATGACGCGTATGGTCGGTGAAATCTCGTCCCAACTGCGCGCTTCGCCTTTCGGCATGCCGCCATGCATCACATGGCTGAGGAGGGAGTTGTTGGGCTTGGACAGGCAGGCTTGGTAAAGGTCGCCCATTTGCTTGTCGATATCGGCGAGAGCGTCGTCCAGTCGCTTCCACACCCCCGCGTCGTTGCTGACATTCTGCAGGCCAAGAGCCATCGCGTGGAACCACTCGACGAGGGTTTCATTCGGCGTTTCCGTGAGGCCGATAACGTCGCCGATGCACCGCACGGAGATCGGCTCGAACAATTCGGCCGTAAGGTTCGCCTCTCCCTTGGCTTTGATCGCGTCGACGTAACGCTGCACCACGGGGCGCGTCAGACCTTCGACAAACGACCGGACACGCTCCTGCGTGAGGTTTTCGTCGATGCCCTGACGAAGGCATTGGTGCTCCTCGCCGGACATGGTCAATACATTCGGCATGCCCATGACGCGCGCCTCCGGGCGGTCCGCCGATCCGGAGGGGCCGAAAATCTTGTCATGACCGCCGATCCTGCGGCAGTCGTCAAATCGGGTGATGAAGTATTCCTTCGTTCCTTCGAAGAAGGCCACTGGCTCTTCAGCGCGCAGCCTCGCGTAAACCGGATACGGATCTCGATACAGATTCTCGCCCGTCAGTTCGGTGTTGTTTCCTGTCATGGATGTCCTCCCCATCGCCCCGTCAGCGAGGCATTCGATCACCTTGCCGCCACCCAACTCCAACCCGATGGCAGGCTACTCTGAGGCCGTTCCGTCGCAAGCCAATCCAGATGCGATTGATGCTTGACATACCGAAACGTCTTCGGATACTTATTGGTATCCAAAGCGGGGATGGCTGTCAATCATAGAAATGGACAGGCCGTCCGGGAGACCGCTCAGGGAGGGAGGAAATAGTGGAAATGAGCAGCATTGCGGACGCTCGTCTCGTGCTTGAGGCGCGAGGCGTTTCAGTGCACTTCGGCGGCATCAAGGCGCTCACCGACGTTTCGGTCTCGGTGCGTTCGGGCGAGATCTGCGGCCTGATCGGACCGAATGGCGCGGGCAAAAGCACCTTTCTCAACGCGATCACTCGTCTCGTGGCCTATGACAGCGGCACCATTGTTTTGAATGGGACGCCAATCGAAGGCGCGAGGGTTCGGGACATGATTGGCCTCGGTGTCGCCCGAACGTTCCAGAACCTCGGCATCTATGCCTCCATGACGGTTCTGGAAAATGTCATGCTCGGTGCCCACCATGAACTCGGGGGCAAGTTCGCACGGGCGATCCTGACGCCCTTGCGATCGCGAGCCGAGGAGCGGGCGGTGCGCGAGAGGTCGATGGCCATCCTCGAAGAGATGGGAATGGCCGATATGGCTGCTCGGAAAGCTGGCGCGCTTTCCTATCCGTTGCAAAAGCGGATGGAGATTGCCCGCGCCCTCGCGTCAGACCCCAAGATATTGCTTCTCGACGAACCGGCGGGAGGGTTGACGCATGGCGAAGTCAACGAGTTCGGCACTCTGCTGGACGAAGTAAGAAAGAACCGCAATCTCTCGATCCTCCTCATTGAGCACCACATGGGCCTGGTGATGGGGCTGTGCGATAGGATCGTTGTTTTCCATCTCGGTCGTAATCTCGCCGAAGGCACTCCGAGTGAAATCAAGTCGAACGACGCGGTTGTCTCCGCTTATTTGGGGAGGGCGGCATGACGCTTCTCGACGTTAAGGACCTCTCGGCTTTCTACGGAAAAACGCAAGCGCTCTTCGACTGTTCGTTCGCGGTCGAAGAGGGCGAGTTCGTGGCACTTCTCGGGTCGAACGGAGCTGGAAAGACCACTCTGTTGCGCGCCGTTTCCGGCCTCCTGTCGTTCAAGGGTTCCATATTCTATGCGGGAAAGTCGCTGGAGTGGATCTCAGCTCAAAAGCGGCTCGGACTCGGTATCGCCCAGATCCCGCAGGGCCGAGGCACCTTCTCGGAATTCACGGTGGACGAAAACCTTCAGCTCGGCGCCACCATCATCTCCAGCCGGTCTCAGATCAGGCAAGACAAGGAGCGTTGGTATGAAACCTTTCCGCGGCTGCGCGAAAGGCGCGACCAGCTAGCCGGAAACTTAAGCGGCGGCGAGCAGCAGATGCTCGCGGTCGCCCGTGCGCTCATGTCCCGTCCGAAACTCCTGATGTGCGATGAACCATCGCTCGGCCTGGCGCCGTCGATTACGCAGGAGATCCTGGCGATATTCAAGACGCTGCACCGCGACCACGGAATGACGCTGCTGGTGGTCGAGCAGAACGTCGATATCACGCTGCAGTACGCGGACAAGGCCTTCGTCATCGAGGCGGGGCAGATCGTCGCCGGCGGCGCCGCGAGCGACCTCATAAACAATGAGGACATCAAGAAATCATATCTGGGGGTCGCCTGATGAGTCTCTTCTTCCAGCTCGTCGTGAGCGGGTTAACAACGGGTGCCATCTACGCGGCACTGGCGCTCGCGCTCGTACTCATTTTCCGGGCGACAAATGTCGTGAATTTCGGCCAGGGCGAAATGGCGACATTCTCCGCTTACGTTGCGTGGCAGTTGATGCAGTGGGGCGTTGAGCTCTGGCTGGCCGTGCTGGCGAGCCTGGCGGTCGCATTCTGCATCGGCATCGCGACATTCCGCCTCGTGATCAGGCCGTTGATGAGCGCGCCCGTGGAAGCGGTGGTCGTGGTCACGCTTGGAATATTCGTGCTCTTCCAGGCCATGTGCATGTGGATCTGGGGAGCCGAACAACTCTCGTTCCCAAGCCTGTTTCCCGATGGCGGCTTCAGTCTCGGGGAGGTTCGCGTGCTCGCGTCCGCAGTCGGCACGCTGGCGATCCTGATCTGCATCGCGGCAGCCTTCGGTTTCATCTTTCGCTTCACGAGACTTGGATTGTCCATGCGTGCGGCGGCTTTCGACCGGGCGCGCAGCGTACTCGTCGGCGTCGACGTCGAGCGCATGCTGATGCTGGGATGGGGTTTTGCCGCGGTCATCGGGGCTTTTGCGGCGATCCTGATTGCGCCGCGTCTCTTTCTTAGCCCGACAATGATGGCGCCGATTTTGTTTTACGGCCTCGCCGCCGCGACTCTCGGCGGATGGGATAGTCCCCTCGGCGCAATTGTCGGCGGTCTGGCGGTCGGCGTCGCCGAAAGCCTCGGCGCGAGCTACCTCCCTTTCATCGGCGCTGACATGCGTATCGCAGTGCCCATCGTCCTCACGTTGGCCATCCTGCTTGTGAAGCCCGTCGGCCTGTTCGGTTCCTACAAGGTGACAAAACTATGAGTGACGGATTCCGCCCGGCTGCGGTCAAGTTCGGTCTCTTCGCATTTCTCGCAATACTGATCCCGTTGGTCGCTCCGGACTACGCGCACCAGCAGATATGCGTTGCGATCGCTTATGCAATCGCAATTCTTGGACTGAATCTCCTGATGGGATTTGCGGGGCAAATCTGCCTCGCGCAGGGCGCGCTCTTCGGCGTCGGCGCCTATGTGACGGCAATCCTGAATGCGACCTACGGCGTACCTCCGCTTGCCACTCTTCCTGTTTCGGCCGCAGTTACGGTTTTGGTCGGGCTAGCGATCGGCCTCCCGGCGCTGAGACTTCAGGGCCTGCAGTTGGCAATTGTCACCTTCGGCATTGCCGCTGCTTTCCCTCAGCTTGTGTTGAAAATGGGGAGCCTCACCGGCGGGGTTTCGGGCCTTCCGATCGACGCTCCGGAAGCGCCGGAATGGCTTCCCCTCAGCCCGGAGCTATGGCTCTACGTTATTTGCCTCGGATGCGCGGGGATCGGCGCCCTTCTGGTTGCGTTGATGCTTTTCGGCGATGTCGGACGGGCGCTGCGGGCCCAGCGTGACAATGCGCAGATCGCGGAAGCCCTTGGTGTGAACCTGACACGCACGCGATTGTGGGCATTCGCGGGAAGCTCGGCACTCGCGGGCATGGGCGGCGGCGTGTTCGCCATAGTCACCGGTTTTGTCAGCCCGGAGTCGTTCCTGGCGATCCTGTCCATCAACATCGTGATCGGTAGCATCGTCGGCGGGGTGACGAGCATCGTCGGGGCATTTCTCGGCGGACTGTTCATGGTCTTCGTTCCGACCTGGGCGTCCGACATCAACCTCAGCCTCGGCAACCTGATTTATGGCCTCGCGCTAATCCTGATCATGATGGTCGCGCGCAACGGCGTTACTGGCTTCATCGAAAAATGGCTTTCGATGATTTTTCGGAAAACAGCGGGCTGAGGAGGCCTGCCACCGAACAATGGGAGGAACTGATATGAGATTTGTCTCCAAGCTGAAGGGCTGCACTATGCAGTTGGCCGTGGCCGCGCTGCTCGTTGCGACCCACGCCAGCGCAGCCGAGACCACGCCGGGGGTAACCGACGATTCGGTGAAGATCGGCGTTACCGGCCCATTGACCGGGCCGGTTGCCGTTGTCGGCGGCGTCGCGGAAGGCATACGCGCCCGCATCGAACAGGCCAACGCCGAAGGCGGCGTTAAGATGGGCGACGGAAAAACGCGCAAAATCGATCTGGTCATCGAAGATGACTCGCTCGATCCCCAGCGCACGCTGGCCAACGTCCGTAAAATGGTCGAACAGGAAAAGGTATTCGCCTTGGCGGGCACCGCCGCAACGCCAAATAACCTTGCGATCGGCCGCTACATCACCCAGAAGAAAATCCCGAATATTTTCATGTATTCAGGGGTGATTGCCTTGAATGCTCCGAAGTGGGAGGTCGGCTTCGTCCCATCCTTCTCCACGGAGGCGGACTCGTTCGCCGAATATCTGAAGGCGCATAAGCCCGAAGCGAAGGTCGCCATTCTCTATCTAAACACCGAGACCGGCCAGACCTTCATGAAGGCGTTCGACCGTTCGATCGAGGGCTCCCACGTCAAGGTATTGGACCGACAGCCTGTCACCTCCCAAGATCCAACCGTTGAAACTCAGCTCTCGACGCTGAAAGCGTCCGGTGCTGACACCCTCGTCATCATCGCAGCACCCCGCCAGGGCGGCGAGGCGATCCGCTTTCAATCCGAAAGCGGCTGGAAGCCTCTGACCCTGGTGACGAACCTTTCGTCGGCTTATCCGGTTCTCCAGTCGGTTGGACTGGACAACGCCAAGGGCATCATCACGTCGGACTACCTCAAGCCCATCATCAGCGACAAGCCGTCGGGCGACGCGGGCGTTGATCGTTATCTTTCCGCCATCTCCGCGGCCAAGGTAAACTTTAATTTCGCAAACACGATTGGTCAGACCGGCTACGCCATCGGCGATTCCTTGATTCAGGCGCTTGAGAAGCTCAAGAACCCGACGCGCGAGGAACTGATGAAGGTCGTGCAGAATATGGACGGCTGGAAAAATCCCCTTCTTCTGAACGGCATTACCATGACCACCAAGGAAGGCAGCGACATTTTCCCGACCGAAGCGCTGCAGCTCTATCAGTTCGACGGCCAGAAGTACGTGCCGCTCGGCGACGTCATGCATTTTGAGGGCAAGACGAAGGAGTGATGCAGTAATGAGGACGCCGGACCGCTGTCGCTGGCGTTCTCAATCCCGATCCAGCCTGCGGGAAGCAGTTTCCAAAAAAGAATAATATAATTATAAAATGCAATTGTGCATTCCTTCAAACGTGGCTAGTCTCTCATCGGAGGATGAAGGGCTGACCGTCGGCGCCGAGACCATTTGGGAGAGGTGGAGGCCTGCCGGCACCCTAAGGCCGAGGCTCGTTTGGTGTCCATTTCTGTGTCGCGTCATGGGGCTCGGAGACGGTCACTCAAGCGATTTATTGCACTAAGGAGGAGGAATTCATGCGTTCAGCAGGTCTCTATTTTTCGACCGCAGCTATCTGCGTGGCAATTGTGACGGGAGCCATGGGCACAACAGCCAAAGCTGCCGAGAAGATTTCAATCATGGTGGGTGGGTATGAAAAGCAGATCTACCTGCCCGCCAAGCTCACCGAAGCCCTCGGCTATTTCAAGGACGAAGGGCTCGATGTCGAACTGCTGAATGAGTCGGCTGGAGTTGATGCGGAAAATCAGCTACTTGCGGGCGCCGTTCAGGGTGTTATCGGCTCTTACGACCATTGCGTGGATTTGCAATCCAAGGGCAAGTTCGTCGAGTCGGTCGTCCAATTGCAGCAGGTTCCCGGCGAAGTAGAGCTAGTTTCGACGAAACATCCGGAAATCAAATCGCCTGCCGACTTCAAAGGAAAGGCACTCGGGGTAACCGGCCTCGGCTCATCCACCAATTTTCTGACGCTTTACATGGCATCGAAGGCTGGATTGAAGACAGACGATGTGACGACTGTTCCGGTCGGTGCAGGCTCGACCTTCATCGCAGCCATGCAGCAGGACCAGATCCAGGCTGGAATGACCACCGAGCCGACCGTATCACGGCTGCTGAAGACAAACGAAGCCAAGGTGCTGGTGGACCTTCGCACCGTCGAATCGACACGAGCGGCGCTCGGCGGAGTTTATCCATTTGCTTCGCTGTACATGGAAAGTTCCTGGGTCGACTCGCACAAGGAGGAAGTCCAGAAATTGGTCAACGCCTTTGTAAAAACAATGCGATACATCGACACGCACTCTGCCGCGGAGATCGCTGACAAGATGCCGAAGGATTTCTATGTCGGCGACAAGGACGGCTATGTCAAAGCGCTTGAGGTAAGCAAGGGCATGTTCACACCTGACGGAGTGATGCCCAAGGGAGGCCCGGAAACCGTCCTGACGGTTCTCTCGGAATTCTCCAAGAACGTCAAAGGCAAGCAGATCGATCTTTCGAAGACCTACACGACGGAATTCGTCAAAAACGCCAGATAAGCGGACTGGGTTCGGATATATCGACAGGGCTGTCTTGATGTTTCATGCGGTGATAGAAAAACCGCAATGGAAGCAATGAATCGGAAGCCATGGCGAGAAGTAGCCTCACACCGCAGATCAGCGGCAATATCATCGAGTTCGTGAAAGCGAACGAAATGCGCGAAGGCCAGCATCTGCCTCTTCAGATGCTGGCCGATGCATTCCGCGTCTCGCGCGCGCCGATCATGAGCGCGCTCAGGAGCCTGGAGAGCCGTGGCATCGTCCGTGCCGAGCCGAACCGAGGCTACTTTCTGGCGGTTGATGGCGAGAGCCTGAATGCTTCCAGGCCGGAGAGCCCCAAAGACAGCGATGGTGACGAAGCCATTTATTTCCGGATCGCCGAGGACCGCTTTTCCGGCAAGCTCGAGGAGCGTGTCAGCGAAAGCGAGATGATGCGCCATTACGATCTGCCGCGAAGCCGTTTGCTTAAGATCCTGCATCGGATTGCGGATGAGGGATGGGTCGAGCGCCTGCCCGGCAACGGTTGGTCCTTCCGGCAAACCTTGACGTCGAGGCAAAGCTATCAGGATGGCTACACGTTCCGTGCCGTCATCGAGCAGCAGGCCATGCTGCTGCCAAGCTTCAAGCCAGATCCTGAAGGGTTCAGACGCGCGCGTCAGATCCAGACGGAACTTGGCCAGGGTGGGTATGAAACCTGGTCGCGCGCTGAGATTTTCAAGGCGAACAACGAGTTTCACGAGATGCTCGTCGCTTGCTCGCACAACGAATTCTTTCTCGATGCGATCAGGCGCATAAACCGCCTGCGCCGGCTGATCGAATATCATATCACGATCGACAGAAGCCGGCTTCCGAGACAGACGGCCGAGCATCTGCATATCCTCGACCTGATCGAAGACGGTCGCCGCAACGAGGCGGCGGCATTCCTTTATACCCACATCATGGGTGCGAGCCGCATCAAGACGCCTCAGGTGTGATCCAGATCCTTGAGAAGGATGCAGACCGGGCTGCCGACGGTAAGGACGCTCGACAGCGTCGACAGTGCGCCGGATCTTTTATCGACTCCGAGGGCGACCACCGTATCGGTATCCTCATTGGCAGCAAGCAGGACATCGCCTTCGCAAAGAAGCATAAAGAAGCGCGGCGTCTTTCCGGCCGTCGTCCATGAGCCGACGGATGTCATGCGCCCATCCTCTCCAATCGCAAAACCCGCAATCGTGTCGCTGCCGCGATTGGATGCGTAGACGAAACGGCCATCGGCAGAAACCGCAATCTCGGCGCCGCGACTGTTGCCGGTGAAGCTATCGGCGAGCGACGAGAGAATCTGGAATGGCTCGATATCCCCGGTCGCAGGGTCGAAGCGATACGCGGCGACGCTGCAGTCCAGCTCGTTGATGACGTAGGCGAGGCGGCCTTGGGGATGAAAGGCAATATGGCGCGGGCCGGCGCCTTCACGGGTCTGACAGGATGCCGCCCTGATCAGTGCGCCGGAGGCGCGGTCCAGACGATAGACGAATATCGCATCCAGGCTCTTATCCGGCACCACGATCCAGTTGCCCGAAGGGTCGAACTGGACCTGATGGGGCTTGGCGAAGGGCTGCTCGACGCGGTGAGGACCAAGCTTTCCTTCGATCACGGTCAGGCTCTCGACCGGGCCAAGCCGTCCGTCATCCAGACGCCGGAGCACGGCGAGCGAGGAGGTCACATGGTTTGCAACGATCAGAAACTGGTTCGAGGGGTCGAACGAGAGATGGACGGGGTTGCGGCCCTCGGTCGATTGCTCGTTCAGGAAGGACAGGTGACCAGAAGATGGATCGATGGAGAAAGCGCTCACGCGGTCGGAATCGCCGTGAACGGTGTAGAGGAAACGCCCCGTCTGATCGAAGGCGAAGAAGGAGGGGTTTTCCATCTTCACCAGTTGCCGATGCTCCCAGCTCAGATCCTGCCCGAGCCGGTAGACGTTCAGACCGTTGCCACGCGCGTTGCGCGCCTTCGTCGTGCGTGCACCGACATAGGCGATCCTCACCTTTTCCCCGTCCATACCAGAAATCCCCGCGCGAATTGATGTGCTTGCCATCAATATCGCTATTTACACTCCACAGCAATTGCATTTTATAATCATATTGTGTAAATAGGCTCGCATGTGCTCGGACATACCCGGGCTATCACCATCACTGCTTCTGGGAGGTAGCAATGACCGATGCTGCGACAAGCGGACTAGAAAAGACCACGATGCGGAAGGTCTTCTGGAGGATCGTCCCCTATACGTTTCTGCTCTACATCATCTCGTATCTGGATCGCGCGAACCTCGGTTACGCGGCGTTGCAGATGAACAAGGATCTGGCGCTGTCTGCCGAAGCCTTCGGCTTTGCCGGCGGTATCTTCTTCATCGGCTATTTCCTTTTCGAAGTGCCGAGCAACATCGCCTTGCAGAGATACGGATCGCGTATCTGGATTTCACGCATCCTGCTGACCTGGGGTGCCGTCGCCGTGCTGACCGGCTTTGCTCAAAGCGCCATGCAGCTTTATATCCTGCGCTTTCTTCTGGGCGTTGCCGAAGCCGGCTTCTTCCCAGGCATTATCATCTATCTGACCTACTGGTTCCGCTCGAAAGAGCAGGCGACGACTGTGGCATTCTTCACCGCCGCCATTCCCGTTTCCTATCTTATGGGCGCGCCGCTCAGCACTTGGATCATGGACAATGTCAGCGGCTTCGGTCTTTCTGGTTGGCGATGGATGCTGATCCTTGAAGGCGTCCCTGCAGTTGCTGCCGGCATCTTCAATTATTTCTACATGACGGACCGCCCCGAAAAGGCGAAATGGCTGACCGAGGAGGAGCGGGACTGGCTGACGAAAGCGCTTGCCGCCGATCATGCCAATCGCAAGAACGTCAAACATCTTGGTCTCTGGCAGGCGATCTCGAACCCGAAAGTGCTGTTCCTGTCCGCCATCTATTTCATCTATCAGGTCGGCAATCTCGGTATTGGCCTGTGGATGCCACAGATCATCCAGAGCTTCGGCGGCGATCTCAGCCATTTCCAGATCGGCCTCGTCGCCATGGTCCCCTATGCCGTCGCCACCATCGCCATGGTGTTGTGGTCGCGCAGCTCGGACCGCACCGGCGAGCGCCAGAAGCATACGGCGGCCCCGCTGCTGATTGCAGGCATCGCATTGGCGGCGACTGGCCTGACCCATGATCCCTATATTGCTATCGCGCTGATCTCCGTGGCGCTCGCCGGGATCTATGCCTTCAAGTCGCCGTTCTGGTCGCTGCCCGGCCTGTTCCTGACCCGATCGACCGCTGCGGTCTCGATTGCCGCCATCAATTCCATCGGCAATCTCGGCGGCTTCGTCGGCCCATACGCAATGGGTGCAGCCAAGACATGGACGGGAAGTGCCCTCGGCGGGCTCATGTTCCTCGCGGCACTTCTGTTGCTGTCCTTCCTGATGACCTGGTTCATGCGTGTCTCCAATGCGGAGACCGCAGAGGGCGTGGGACCGTCTGGGCAATTCAATATCGCGCGGGCCAGATCGCCCAAATCGTGAAGCAGGGTTTCAGAGCATGAGCATGACGACGATCGGCAAATTCGCCGTAGATGGCGTCCAGTACGATATCATTGACCTACCGAAGGAGGCCGGCCCGAAGCTCGAGCGGATGCCCTATATCCATCGCATCCTACTGGAGAACGTGCTCCGGACAGGGGGAGATGACGCCGTGCGGGCCAAATCGGCGATCATTGCCTGGCTCGATGAGGGCAGGAGCGAGGTGGAAATCCCGTTCTTGCCGAACCGTGTCCTCATGCATGACACGACCTGCGGACCGGCACTGGTGGATATTGCGGGCATGCGGTCCGCATTGGCGGAGGCCGGCGGTAATCCGGCCCTGCTCAATCCCGTGGTGCCAGTCGATGTGTCGACCGATCATTCAGTTGCCGTCGATGCGTTCGGAAGCTCTGCTTCGCTTGAGCGCAACATGCAGCGCGAATATGAGCGCAATGCCGAGCGCTATAGCTTCATGAAATGGGCGACCAACACGCTGACCGGCTTCCGGGTCCATCCGCCCGGCACCGGTATCATGCACACCCTCAATCTGGAGCGGCTCGCAACGGTCGTGACCCACCAGCAGAAAGACGGCAGGCGCTGGGCCGTTCCCGATACCTTGATCGGAACGGACAGTCATACCCCGATGATCAACGGGATCGGCGTGCTTGCCTGGGGTGTCGGCGGCCTGGAGGCGGAAAGCGTCTTCTTCGGCATGCCGGTGACGCTCCGTGTGCCGGATGTCGTCGGCGTGCGCCTGATCGGCGGCCTGCGGGAGGGTGTTCTTGCCACCGATCTCGCGCTGGTCGTCACCCATCTGCTGCGTCAGATCGACCTTCAGGACAAGTTCGTCGAGTTCTATGGGCCGGGCGTGTCGACGTTGACGGCGGGCGACCGCGCAGTCGTTGCAAACATGACGCCGGAATTCGGCGGCAATAGCGGCTATTTTCCGATCGACGGCCATACGATCCAATATCTGAGGGCGACCGGGCGCAGTGAGGATCACGCCGATTTCGTCGAGCACTATGCCAAGCGCGTGGGGCTCTGGTTCGATCCATCCTCGGAGCCTCGATATACATCCACCCTTGAAATCGATCTCTCCAGCGTCGAACCGAGCCTTGCGGGTCCCCGGCGTCCGCAGGATCGCATTCCCGTCAGCGAAACGGCGCCGGCCATTGCCGGCATGAAGAAGCCGTCGGTCGATGTCGAAGGGCAGCCGAACGGCGGCGCCGTCGCGATTGCCGCGATCACGAGCTGCACCAACACATCCGATCCGCGCCTGCTCGCCGCCGCCGGGCTTCTTGCGCGCAAGGCGCGCGCCTACGGACTGCGTCCGCCTCATTGGGTGAAGACATCGCTGGCGCCGGGATCCCCGACCGCTGAGCGCTATCTTCAGCGAGCCGGCCTGCTTGAAGATCTCGAAGCCGTGGGTTTCGGGCTCGTCGGCTATGGCTGCACGACATGCATCGGTAATTCCGGTCCCCTGACGGATCCCGTCGCAAAGGCGATGGCAGAGCGCGATATTCTGCCCGTGGCGGTGCTTTCCGGAAACAGGAATTTCCCCGGCCGCGTGCATCCTCAGCTCGAAGCGGGCTTCCTCGCTTCCCCACCCATGGTCGTAGCCTTTGCGCTGGCCGGCACCGTCGCGCTCAATATACTGACGGATCCGATCGGCTATTCCCGTGAAGGGACACCGGTCACGCTTTCGATGGTGTGGCCAACGGCGTCCGAGATCGATGCGGCCTTGGCGCAGGCCTCTGACATCGGCGACTTCGCCCCCGCCTACGAGAAGGCCGAGACCAGCAAGGCATGGCGAGACCTCGATGCGCCGACCACGATTATTTTTCCTTGGGACGAAAAATCGACCTACATCCGCCGGCCGCCTTTTGCGAGCTTCGGCAAGGGCACGCTGCTGGGTGATTATCAGGCTCACCCCATTCTGGTCGTCGGCGACGACATAACGACCGACCATATTTCCCCGGCCGGCGCCGTCGAGGCGAAGAGCGATGCGGGGCGCTATCTCATCGAGAGGGGAGAGAACCCGGCGGACCTCAACGTGTTCTCGTCGCGGCGCGGCAATTGGCAAGCTATGATCCGCGGCCTGTTCACGAACAAGACGGTCAGCAACCTGATCGGAGCGGATATTCCACCCGGATCGACCATTCATGCCCCTTCGGGCGAGATCATGTCTCTCTGGGCCGCCGCGCAGCGCTACGCAGCGGAAGATCGATCGGTCGTGGTCGTTGCTGGCGAGCGGTACGGTATGGGATCGTCGCGCGATTGGGCTGCGAAGGGTGTTTCACTGCTGGGGGTAAGGGCGGTTCTCGCCTTGAGCTTCGAGCGTATCCATAGATGGAACCTGATTGGAATGGGCATCCTGCCGCTTCGATTGCCGGAGGCTTGTGGCCCTGCCGAGCTGGCGTTTGCGGCGGAAGATCTGGTGGAGATCTCTGCCGATCCAACGCGCATGGAGCCACGTTGCAAGGTTAGCGTTGTTGTGAAGCGATCGACTGGACAGAAAATAGGCCTCACGGCAACCGCCGCGATCGAAACCAACGCTGAGGTCGACATTCTCCGGGCGGGAGGCATTCTCCCTCTTATTCTGCGCAATGCGATGCAGACCGGAGCAATGTCGCGATTGCTCTAGAAGCGTTCATTCGGGAAACACGCCGAAACCGGGCTGAGAGAGAAGCTATCTCAGTTTGCGGTTAATGCGGCGCTTTGAGCTTGGCTACCATGCAGTTCGCGTGAATGAGAGCCAACGTCACTGGGACAGTGAAAAGCAGGTGACTGGGAGCTTTCCAAGCCTCCGTAGTCTTTTAGCATTATCCATTTCCTGTCCCTCTTATCCCATTTGCGCAGCTAACCTCTAAGTTGCATCAAATGCAAAACTTTTTATTAATCGTTACAGAATGTTAGTTGGACAGGGCCGACGAAATTTCACCTTCGAAGGAAAGGTAGTCTCGAAAGCCGGACGCCTATTCGTGATCGAATGAAGTCGGTCACGCTTTTTAAAATTCAGCAGGGGATATGACGTTTTCCTGTTTCTACTATGGAGGAACTGGAGCAATGACGACGAGTATCTTTTCGCGGATTAGCACCAAACTGACTATGCTTTCCGGCATAGGCATTTTCTTGGTCGCGGTCATGCTAATCATGGCTTGGCAAAGTGGCCAACTCGTCAAAGAACGCGCCGCCTATCAAAGGGATCAGTTGATCATTTCGCGGGATCTGGTTGACGCAAAGGCATCGTTGCGTGGAATGCAAGTCGATGTGCGCGATTTGCGCCTTGCGACCTCGACGGATGAAGCTGCCAGCGCCGTCGAACATATCGGCACCCACAAGGCGTCCCTCGTGAAATATTTGGATGACGCGCTTAGCGGGTTGCGGCTGCAGGTCAACAGAGATCGGATTGCGGCAATCAAGGCAGCGGTCGATACCTTGTTTTCAACGACCAATGAAATGGCAAAGGTCATCGCGGCCGAACTACAGGTCAAAACGACCGACCCTGCGCTTGAGGCTAAGGAAAGGGAAGTTCAGGCTAAGCTGCTGTCAATAGCGACCGAGGGGTCTAACCTTCTCGACGAAGGGGTGGACTCGGCGAAGACGATGGCGACACGGGCCGAGGAGGATGCAACCGAAACGGCAGCCTTAGCTCTACGCCTCAATCTCGGCATCGGGGCGCTGGCTGTTGTTGTGCTGATCGGCGCTGCCATGTTCGGTGCTCGGGTGATCGCAAGACCGATTGGCCAGATTACCGAAAGCATGAGCGTCCTTGCCGAGGGCAATCTTGATACGAATGTCCCCTTCGCCGCCCGGCACGACGAAATTGGCGAGATGGCCCGTGCCGTCGAGGTGTTCAAGCAGAATGGCATCAAGGTGCGGGAGATGAACGCCCAGGAGGCGGCGCTCCAGGCGAAAAGCGCCGACCTGCAATCGAGCATCGGCGAGGTCGTATCGGCGGCGGTGGCCGGTGACTTCACGCAGCGTATCACCAAAGACTACGACAACGCCGACCTCAACCGCTTCGCGGCGCAGGTCAACGAGCTGGTCGCCTCCGTTGATCGTGGCGTCGCCGAGACCCGCCGCGTCATCGCAGCGCTCGCCGACGGGGACATCAGGGAGAACATGCGCGGTGAGTTCCAGGGCGCTTTTGGAGAGCTTCAGTCCAACGTCAACGCGACCATGGACAACCTCCGCTCTGTGCTCGGCGAGGTTCGTGCCGCCATCGATACGATCAATGGCGGTGCCGGCGAGATGCGCCTGGCCTCGGGGGATCTTTCCAAGCGCACCGAGCAGCAGGCCGCCGCGCTGGAGGAAACCTCCTCGGCTCTGGAAGAAATCACCGTCGCCGTGAAAAGCTCTACCGAACGCGCAGTCGAGGCCAGCCATATGGTGGACGAGGCGCGCAGGAGCACCGAGCAGTCAAGCGCCGTCGTCAAGCAAGCCGTCTCTGCGATGGGACGGATTGAGCAGGCCTCGGGCGAGATCAGCCAGATCATCAACGTCATCGACGAGATCGCTTTCCAGACGAATCTCCTGGCACTCAACGCCGGTGTTGAAGCCGCGCGTGCCGGCGAGGCCGGCAAGGGTTTTGCCGTCGTCGCCCAGGAAGTGCGGGAACTGGCACAACGCTCGGCCAATGCGGCAAAGGACATTAAAGGGCTGATCAACCGCTCCGGCGATGAGGTCACGTCGGGTGTCAAATTGGTGACAGCTACGGGGGATGCCCTTGGCCTGATCCAGGGGCATGTGGCCAAGATCAACGAGCATGTGCATTCGATCGCCACGGCTGCGAAGGAACAGTCAACTGGCCTTCATGAGGTCAGCACCGCCGTCAACGCGATGGATCAGGTGACACAGCAGAACGCGGCCATGGTGGAGGAATCGACCGCCGCCACCGGCCGCCTCGCCGAGGAGGCCGCCAGCCTTGCCCGGCTGATCGCTCGCTTCAAGCTCGACATGGGTCAAGCGGCGCCACGCGCCGTCACCGCCGAGAGCCGACCGGTGCCTTCGCCGGCGCGTGCACTCAAGCAGAAGCTGACAGGTGCCTTTCGTGGACAAGCCACGGCGGCGGCAGCCGTTGCCGGGTGGGAGGAGTTTTGATGGAAGCGCCAGCGGCTGCCCGCAAGTAGCGGTCAGCCCTCCGAACTGGCTGGGATGAATGAGTGGGCCGCGAGGCCCACTTTTCTATATCAAGACAGGGAAAGCCTGCGACGGACGATCGCGGTGTGGAAGTTCGTCCCATGGATCAGGCCGTCGTCGCAGAAGTCGTAGCGAGGATTGTGCAGCGGTGCAGAATCCCCGTTGCCGAGGAACACGAACACACCGGGCGCATGCTTCAAAAAGTGCGCGAAGTCCTCGCTTCCCGTCATCGGCTCCCGTGCCACGCGAACGTTTTTCTCCGGGAGAAAACTGTGAGCGGCAGCGAAAGTCTCCTCGACCAGATCGGGATCGTTGAGGAGCGGAACGAATTCCCGAGTATAGGTCACCTCGGTTGAGACGTTATAGGCGAGAGCGGTTCCCTGCGCGATTATACGCATCTGCTTCTCGATCTCGGCGCTGACCTCCGAACGGAAGCTTCGTGCGTCACCCAGGATCCTGGCATCTCCCGGCAGCGCGTTTCGGGCGCCGTCGGTGATGAGTTCGGTGACGGAAACCACGGAGGTATCCGTAGGGCTGAGGCGGCGCGAGACGATCGTCTGCAGGTTCGTGACGATGGCGCAGGCCGCGACGAGAACCTCGTTACCCCAGTGGGGACGCGCGGCATGGCCGCCGATCCCGGTCAGCTTGATCTCGAAATTGTCCTCGGCCGACATGATTGCGCCAGGCCGGGTTTCGAACGTGCCGACGGGGAGGCCCGGCATATTATGAATTCCGTAGATTTCTTCGAAGGGGAAGCGGTCCATCAATCCGTCTCCGAGCATGGCGAGTGCGCCGCGGCCCCATTCCTCGGCGGGCTGAAAGATGAAGCGGACGGTTCCGTCGAAGCCACCGTCCTCGGCGAGCAGCTTGGCGGCTCCGAGAAGCATGGTGGTGTGGCCGTCATGGCCGCAGGCGTGCATGATACCCGGGTTCGACGACCTGTAGGGAAGATCGCCCTGTTCGGGAATACGCAGCGCGTCCATATCGGCGCGCAGCGCGATCGAACGGTTGCCGGATCCGCGCTTCAGCGTGCCGACGACACCCGTTCCTCCGACGCCTTCCGCCACATCATCGAGGCCGAACTCGCGCAGCTTGGCTGCAACGAAGGCAGAAGTGCGCTTCTCCTCGAATCCGAACTCGGGGTGGGCGTGCAGGTCGCGCCGCCACGCCGTCATTTCTTTCTTTAAAGCATCGGTGTCGATAGCCATTTCAGAGCCCTCCGCCCGCAATCTGCTTTACAACGTCGAGAAGCATGTTGGCTCCAGCGACAAGATCCTCGTCCGGTGTCTTTTCCTTGGGATTATGGCTGATGCCGCCAAGGCTCGGCACGAAGATCATCGCCGAGGGGGCGATCCGGGCGATCATTTGCGCGTCATGGCCTGCGCCCGAGGTCATGCGGCGGACCGTGTGTCCGCGCTCGGTTGCTGCTTTCTCGATCAGCTCGACGATCTTGCCGTCGAACGTCACCGGCTGAAAGCGGGCGAGGCGCTCGACCTCGAAGGACACGCCTTCCTCCTTCGCCACCAGCGCAAGATAGGCTGCGAGGGCTGCTTCCTCTTCCCTGAGCCGATCCTCGTCCGGATCGCGAAGATCCACCGTGAATGTCGCGCGGGACGGGATGACGTTGATCGCATTCGGCTCGAAGCTCATGCAGCCGACCGTCGCTACCATCGGAGTGTTCGAATTCTTGGCGCGCTCGCGCAGGAAGGTGATGACCAGCGCGGCGGCATGTCCGGCGTCGCGGCGCATGGAGATGGGTGTCGTTCCCGCGTGGTTCGCGTCGCCGCTGATGGTCACCCGCTGCCAGGAAATGCCCTGTAGGTTCTCGACGGCTCCGATCTGGATGCCTTCGCGCTCGAGAACCGGACCTTGTTCGATATGCAGCTCGATATAGGCATGTGGCCGGATGAAGCCTGGCTCGTGCTCTCCGTCGTAGCCGATGCGCCGCAGCTCCTCGCCAAGCTTCGTGCCATCCGTTCCGACCGTTGCAAGAGCCGTGTCGACATCGAGGCCGCCCGCATAGACGAGCGACCCCATCATGTCGGGCGCGTAGCGAACGCCTTCCTCGTTGGTGAAGGCGGCGACCACGATCGGGCGCGACGGCTGAAAGCCCGCTGCGATAAGCGTCTCGATCACCTCAAGACCCGACAGAACGCCATAACATCCGTCATAGATGCCGGCGTTGATGACGGTATCGATGTGCGATCCGAGCATGAGCGGTGGCTCGTCGGAAACGGCAGTGGGTTTCCAGATACTGAATATGTTGCCGATGCGGTCGACGGCGACGTCCAATCCAGCCTGCTCGATCCACGAGACGAACTTGTCGCGTCCGAGCTTTTCTGTATCCGAAGCTGCGAGACGGACCAGCCGGCCGTCACTGCCACGACCGATGTCGCCGAGTTCCATGATTCGGCCGAGCAGCCGTTCGGAGTTGACGGAAATCTCGCTCATCAGGCCACCTTGTCCTTTCTTGCGCTTTGGTCGGCGTTCTTCGCTGCAATGTCTGCCGGCGTTGCGCCGACAAACTTCTCGTAGAGAACGGGATCGGTCGCGCCCTCGGTGTTGATGAGGAAGACGCGCGACTGCGCATCAAGGCCGATCTTCGCCCGCAGTTCCTTGTCGGCAGCAAGCTTCAAAAGGCCGGCAAGGCCAACGCCGCCGCTCTCGCCGGCAACGACCGCCGGGTCTGATCCCCTGGGGTTTGCAAAAAGCTTCATCGCATCGATCGCGTCGGGGTCGTCAACCGTCATAAATGCATCCGCAGCATGCGACAGGATCCGCCATGCGACCAGCGACGGCTCGTAGCACTCCAGCATCGCCATCACGGTGGCTTCGCCATGATCGACCTTGACCAGATGTCCGGCGCGGGCTGTCTCGAAGATGCAGGCTGCGCGGGAGGGATCGACGACCACGAAGAAGGGGCGGTTGTCGCCGAAAAGGACGGAGAAGTGGCCAGCAACCGTCGCGGCGATGCCGCCCACGCCTGCCTGCACAAAAACATGGGTCGGCGGCTCTGGCATATGGCGGAGCGCCTCGGTCAGCAGCGCGGTGTAGCCCTGCATGACGAAGCCTGGAATGCGCTCGTAGCCGGGCCATGACGTGTCGGAGACTGTGATCCAGTTGTTTTCCTCCGCCACGCGGGCGGCTTCCCGGACGGAGTCATCATAGTTGCCGTCGACGGGGACCATGTTTGCACCATAGCGGGCGATTGCGTCGATGCGCTCCTTGCTGACGCCCGAATGAACGAAGATCGAGCATTTGGCGCCAACGAGCTGCGCGCCCATGGCGACGGAACGCCCATGGTTGCCGTCCGTCGCGCAGGCGACCGCCATTTGCGATGCGATGGACATAACATCGTCGCTCTGAAGCTCCGCCACGCCGACTTCGCGGCCGAGACGCTTCGAAGCTTCCTCCAGTACGAGCTTAATCACGGCATAGGAACCGCCGAGTGCCTTGAAGCTGCCGAGGCCGAGGCGATGGCCTTCATCCTTTACCATGATCGAACCGATCCCGATCTCACGTGCGAGATCCGGTAGCGACACCATAGGAGTTGCCTCGTAGTCTTCGCGATGGTGCAGGAAGTCCTCGACCGTCTTGGCGGCTTCGACCCCCAAAATCTCGGCGTCGACGGTTTCGAGCGGCTTGCGATAGTCGGCGTGTTTGTTCAGGAGCAGCATCGGGACATCCTTTCGATTAATCCTGTCCTGATAATTACTTCATTGCTTGCGAGAAATGTGCTGTATTTTGATGCCTATAATGAAAGATTCGCTCGATTGGCCAGCCGATTTGGCCTAATTTCTAGCCGATTGGAAAATGCACTCCTCGCAAAGGAAATACGGATGACTGACAAGCATTCTGCAGAAGCCGTGGAGCTCGACCGTTTCGACCTCGCCATCCTGCAGATTCTTCAGAAGGACAACAAAACGCCGCAGCGGTCGATCGCAGAGGTAATCGGCCTGTCGGCTCCGGCCGTGCAGCGCCGCATCAAGCGTATGGAGGAGATGGGCACGATCGTTGCCAATGTCGCTGTCGTCGAGCCGTCGCATGTGCGCC
Organism: Rhizobium sp. NXC24; assembly: GCF_002944315.1. NCBI lineage: Bacteria > Pseudomonadati > Pseudomonadota > Alphaproteobacteria > Hyphomicrobiales > Rhizobiaceae > Rhizobium > Rhizobium sp. NXC24. The sequence goes on along the minus strand of NZ_CP024314.1, from coordinate 1,813,053 downwards.
ACGAGATTACAGTGTTCGTCGAGGTGGAGATGCACAACGAGTTCGCCGCCACGCATGACGCAACGAGGAAATCCTTCGCGGAAGCCCCGGAAGTTCAGCAGTGCTACTATGTGACAGGCGAGGTGGATTTCATTCTTCTCGTAGTCGTCAGGACGATGGCCGATTACGACGCCCTGACGAGGCGGTTGTTCTTCGCCAACAAGAACGTGAAGCGGTTTCGCAGCTTTGTCACCATGGACAGGGTGAAGGTCGGATTGAGCATTGCTCTGGATCCCAAACGCGACCGGAGCTAACGGATGCGCCTCTCGGCATTTCGCAGGCTAGGGGAAGCCGCGTTGATCTTCAGTTGGTGTGCAGCAACGGGCGCTATGAAACGCATCGAGGTAGCCTACCGTAATTTACCAACAATCCTGCGTATCTTACTACGAGGCTTGGTTCGCCTGTCCTATGATCCTTCGAACAGCGGAGGGTCACGTCATGACTGGTGAGGAAAAATCTGAATCCCATCCTTCGATGATCAGTGCGGAAGAATTACGCAAGCGCGCGCTTGAGCTGCAGCTCGTGGAGATGCAGCGCGACGAGAAGATCAGAGCGCGTGAGGCCGAAAAACATGCCGAGTTCGTCGAGAGCTTCTTTCAGAAACATGTCAGCGAGAAGGAGCGGGAGGTCATTCGCCGCGTGGTGATGAAGGCCGTCGCCGACGGGAAGGTCGAAGCATTGATCTACAGCTTCCCTTCCGACTTCTGCACCGATAGCGGTCGCGCCATCAACAGCAACCGCTCCGATTGGCCTTCGACTCTCCAGGGAAAAGCCAAGGAACTCTACGACCTCTTCAATGAAGTTGCTCGTCCTCAGGGCTACGGCCTCACCGCCGCAGTCATCAATTTTCCGGGCGGCGTGCCTGGTGACATCGGCTTTTTCCTGAATTGGGAGGCGCCGGTCGTCTAGAATTGGCGACCGACATGTCCGCCTCCGGCAGTGGTTGGAGCGCAGCAGCGACGGCTGAATTTACCGACGAAGTTCCAGGCGCAACGCCGAGAATATCGGCAATGGGGGCGGCGCATGAGGACAAGAGAGATCGAGCGAAGGTTTCTTGTCCGAAACGATGATTGGCGACGCAAAGCTGTGGCTGCAAGTGAATTGCGCCAGGGCTATCTTCTGTGCGATGCTCACAAGTCGCTCCGTATACGCTTGGTGGACGGCCAGGCGGCTTTCCTGACCGTGAAGTTCAAACGGCAGGGGATCGTCCGCGATGAGTTCGAATATGCCATTCCGCTCCTGGAAGCGGAAGAATTGCTTGAACGCGCAATCGGCGCCGTGATTGAGAAATCTCGCTATAGGGTTCCCGCCGGCAGATTCACCTGGGAAATCGACGTCTTTCACGGCGCGCATTCCGGCTTGACGATTGCCGAGATCGAGTTGTTCAGCGAGACGGATCGGCCGGTGCTGCCGCGCTGGCTGGGACCCGAGATCACAGGGGACGCCCGATATTCCAACCGGACCCTGGCGACAACGATTTTGGATCGGTCGGCACAGCTTCGCCTCTTCGGCGCCAAGAGTGCCATGATCACAGACGAGGTTTCAGACTCTATTCGCCGGCTATCGTCCAATTATGGTCCGGATTGAACTCTTTGATGGACGCGGCAATCTCTGCCGTATTCTCGCCGAGGTCGCGTTCGTAGATCACGCTCTGGTCGCTGATCATGAATGTCTGCACGCCCGTTTCACGATACTTTACTGGCCAGGCGATGAGCGCAAAGCCGTCGGTCATGTTGCCGTTGACGAGGTAGCTATGCCGGCCACCGAAGACGTTCGGGCCTTGGCCGGTCAGGATACGATAGCGATAGCCGAAATAGCCTTCGCCCTTCAGCGCCTTTCCGAATGCCGCATTTTCGATCAAAGCGCTGGCTGGGCTTGCGTCTTCGTCCGTCTCGGCTACCCAGTAAAGGCCGTTCTTCCGTCCCTTGTCGCTGATCAGCACCTGCGCGTATTCGTAGACGCCGTCACCATCCCTGTCTTGGCTGGCGTAAATGCGCTGGGCCATGACATAATCATGCATCGTCTGGATGGTCTGCAACTCGTTTTCGCCGATGCGCCGATTGAGGATTTCCTCCAGACCCGCTTTCGTGTCGAATGCCCATTTGCCGTCCTCGCGTTTCACCAGGGGAAACGGCAGCGGCCAGAGCTTGTCTCCGATCGCGATGATCTTGCGGTCCCAGATGTCCTGCACGGCCACTTGCCTGGCCGCGCCTTCCTTGATCAGGCCGAGGGCGGCCATGGCTTCTTCGCTCGCCTTCAGCCTGGCCGCATCGAGACCCAGCAACTTTGCCAGACCGTCGACATCGTTGGATGTCAGCACCGTCTTGAGGCGATCGACAGCCTCCGACGACTGATCGAATTCGGCCGACTTCTCATGTGACGCAAAGCCCGCGAGCTTTTGCCGGTCCTGCGCCTCGCCAACTTGCCAGCTTGATAAGGAAACGACCGAGGCCACAAACATCAATATGGGCAACTGCATTCTGCGCGTCGTTCTCATCGCCTGCCTCCCCAAAAAATATCGTGTCTATCTCCGGCCTCTGCCGCCGCCGCCTCTGCCGCCACCGCCTCTGCCGCCGCCATGCGGCATCGGACGTCCACCGCCACGATGCATTGATCTGGGAGGCGGTCGGTGTGCCGCTCCCATGCTTTGACGGCCACGTTGGGACGCCATCATCTCCCGACGGCCGGACGAGACGTTGCCAAGGGCCGAAGGCTGGCGTCCCCTGTTGTCGGGTCTTGAAGCCAGCTTCTGCTGGCCCGAGCGAGCTGCGGCTGCCTTCGTACCTCGATTTGCGCCCGTCGCCGCCTTTGGAGACCGGGGCTCGGCCCGCGCGACATTCGCGGGCCGGTTGGCACCTTGGGCAGTCCGGGCGGTCGGCTTCTGTTTCAATCCTTGCGCCGTATCTCTGCGGACATCGGCCGCACGATTGACGCGATCAGCCGCAGAACCGCTGCGTTCCCGATTGAGGCTCTCCGCCCGGCTGCGCAAATCGTTGCCACCTTCGGACCGGAGATTGTTTCCAATGGCGGACCGATCCATCTTCGCGAGCTGGTCCTTGCCGATGCTTAGTTTGCTGCGATCGACATTCTTCCAATCGACATCATTCCATTTGACCTTGCCGTTGAAATTGCGGTTGTTGAAGCAATTGTTGCAGTCGATATCGACGTCACCGCGCCAATTGCCGCCCCATACGCCCCAATCGTTCCAGTTGACGGCCGCAGCCCACGCTACGCCCGTAATCGCGGCTGCGAAAAAGGTTGCTCCCGGGTAGTAGTAGTTGGGATAGGAGTCCGAATAATAGCCAATCGGTTCGGAAGCGTAGCCGGGCTCATAGAGCATTTCCGGCGCATACTGGGGAACGTAGATCTTCTCCGGATTGGTCGGCTGGATAATGACATTGTCGTTTTCGGTAACGACGGTAATCTTGTCATCGCTCTTGATGATTTTTTTTGCCACTGCCTCGTCGCGCAATTGCTGGATGGCGACCAGAACATCCTTTTGCTGGTTCGTCAGGGCATCTCCGAACGCCTGCGTCCATTCCAGATCATCACTCATCATCTTGACGACTTCCGGATAGTTCAGCAGCGAAATGACGCTGCCGTCCCAGTCGCTCTTGGGCTTCAGATCCGCATTCTTTTTCTTCGCCTCCAGGAAACGTCCGGCTTCGACGATCTGGAGTGGGAAAAGCGATGCTGCCGAGATGGCCGCGACAAGCTCGTCCGGATAGAGAGCGATGCGTGCGACGAGCACTTCCAGCTCGTCATCGGAAAGTAGCGCGGGCGCATTTTCTGCCGCTTGCGCCGGTGGGGCGCTGCTCGCGGATGTTTGTGAGTAGGCGGGAAATTGTGCCTGGATCGCTAGAAGCGACACCGCCGACAATCCAAAGACGAGCTCTCGAAGTTTCATCCCCATAGCGATCTCTCCCCATAGCGATCGGCGGGACATGCCGCTTTTCTGATACTGCTTTTCACCCTGAAGCTCCGTCCCGATCGGAGTTCCAGCTCGTATCGAAAGGAGCGGTTTGCCCAAATTTAAGGCCTCTTGCAGAGCGCAACTGTCTGCAAGTGCTTGCATTGCGCTCGGCGCCGCTTCCATCGGTCCGACGTTCGACCGCAACCATAATATTGCAGGCCATTTCATTAGGTATGTATAATACAAGAAGTTACGCGCACGGATGGGACGGGCATCGAAGGTTGCACATTGCTGAGTGCGTCCAGTGCCGCGCCTGACAAGATTGCCCTGCATACGGCCGGTCATTAAGAGAGCGACACTCCAGCAGAGATCAATGGGACGCCACCGGATCGTTTGCAGGGTCTCATCGCGCCTACAATGGTAGGCATGAACTTACATTCACTACGGCAGTGGCTGCTCTGAATGCCTGCGCCCGTGTGCGAGCATAACGCCGCAGGCTATATCTCATCGAGTAGGGTCCGGTCCGTCATTTCTGGCCGGCGCTTCGGCGGTGCGAGGTCGTTCCTCAAGTGACGGCATTAACTCCTCGATCACCTCGGACCGACGGCCTTCGTCCCGGCTCCGATGCGGCACGGAGATGTTACGCGATGCTACACGCGCTGTGGCGGCGGTCGCGCTAAAATCCTGCCTGTCTATCACGAAGAGGACGAGCCGTTGGCCGAGCTATGCCTTCGTAAAACATTGGTCAGGCATTGGGACGCTGATCGGACGGGTCCAGCTTTCTCCACCGACGTCCCTGGCGTAGGGGAATTTTAAGATGGCCGTCAGTTTTCATCTGCCCATATTGCGAGGCTTGGGCGGCTTTCGATCCGATTGGCTGCGCAGCGACATTCCCGCCGGCCTGTCGATCGCTGCGGTCGGCTTGCCCAGCGCCATTGCCTATCCCGCCATTGCCGGGCTCCCGCCTGAAACTGGCATTTATGCCAGCATTGTAGCCCCCATTGCCTACGCGCTCTTCGGGCCGTCGCGATTATTGGTGGTCGGGCCTGATGCTGCCACGATGACGGTGCTTGCCGCTGCCATGGGCGTGGTGGTCTCTTCCATGCCCGCAGGCGCTCCGGTTGATAGAGTAGCGATTGCCGCAGCCCTCGCTTTGGGCGTTGGATGCTTCTGCTTCGCTGCGCGGTTATTGCGCCTTGGTGTTTTGGCGAGCTTTCTCTCTCGGCCGATCCTCGTTGGTTTCTTCGCCGGCGTGTCGCTGTCCATCCTTGTCGGCCAGATCAATCGATTCACGGGCGTGCGCATCGAATCGGACGGTCTGCTGGCGCCGATTGCCGAGATACTTCGCAAAAGCGCATCCATCCATTGGCCCTCGCTGTTGTTCGGGCTCGCGATGTTCTGCCTGCTGTGGATAGTCAAAGCGACGCAATCCCGTATTCCAGGGCCTGTGCTCGTCGTTGTGATATCCTGTCTCCTATCCGCCATCTTCGATTTTCAGGGGAGAGGAATCGCCGTGATCGGCGACATTCCTCGCGGGCTTCCGTCGATCAGCTTTCCGTCAATTCTGCAAATGCCGCTTGATAAGATCGCCTTGGGATCGGCTGCGGTTTTCCTCGTCAGTTTCGGCGCAGGCATCGTGGCTGCACGGAGTTTCGGAGCGCGCACGGGCGAAGAGGTCGATGCCAATCAGGAGTTGATCGGCCTGGGCGCTGCAAACATCGCTCCTGGCTTGTTTGGATCTTTCCCGATCAGCGTTTCGGACTCGAGAACGGCAATCAATCTTTCAGTAGGCGGCCGCTCGCAGGCCGCCGGTCTGGTGTCCGCGGCGACGCTGATTGCGGCTCTTGTTTTCCTGCACAGCGCATTGCGCATCTTGCCCATCCCTGCTCTTGCGGCCATCCTCGCGACCGCTGCCATCGGTCTCATCGACGTTCATGAGCTGAAGAGGATCTGGCAGATCAGCAGAATGGAGTTCGTCTTCGCGCTGATCGCCATGTGGGGCGCCATCAGTTTCGGAGTCTTGAATGGCGTCGTCGTCGCCATCGTTGCAACGCTGATCTATCTCCTGCGCAAGACGATGTTTCCCCATGACGCGCTTCTCGGGCGCATCCCCGGCCGGGATGGCTTTTACGATATGCAGCGGTTTCCCGATGCCACGGGGATCCAGGGCACGGCGATATGCCGGATCCAGGGCAGCGTCTTGTTCTACAATGCGGATTACGTTCGCACGCGATTGCGCGACATCGCCAGGAACCTTACCCCGGACACGCGGCATTTCGTGCTCGATGCCGGCGCAATAGTTCATCTCGACAGCACGGGCGCTGCAGCGCTCGATGCGGTTCAAGCGGCCTTGCAGGAGCAGGGCGTCGTCTTCTGCGTGGCGGAGTTGAACGCCCAGGCCAAGGCGCTGCTGCAACGCGCGGGTGTTGTCGACCGCATCGGTGTGACGAGTTTCTTTGATGACAAAGAGGATGCCATCCGGTCGTTCCGCCTTCAGGAAGTATAACGCAGGCAAGAGCGGGACGGAGCATCACAGATATCGCAACTCAGGGAGGGAAGTCATGAACAAGATGTATGATCCCAATCGCGAAGGGGAAGCAGATAGCGGTGGAAAGAAGAAAAAGCGCACCAAGGATTATGAGAAGGAAATCGCGAAACTGCAGGTCGAACTGGCGCATCTGCAGGCTTGGGTCAAAAATTCTGGCGCTCGCATCGTGATCATCTTCGAGGGTCGCGATGCGGCCGGCAAGGGCGGCACGATCAAGCGCCTCACGGAGCGCGTCAGTCCGCGGGTGTTTCGCGTGGTTGCCCTGCCGGCACCCAATGACCGTGAAAAATCGCAGATCTATATGCAGCGCTACATTGCTCATCTTCCGGCCGCGGGCGAGATCGTCATCTTCGACCGCAGTTGGTACAATCGCCCAGGCGTCGATCGGGTCATGGGCTTCAGCACCGAAAAGAAGGCCCGTCGTTTCCTTGAACTTGCCCCACGTTTCGAGGCTGCCATCGTCGAAAGCGGCGTAATTCTGCTGAAGTATTTCCTGACCGTCAGCGAGCAGGAGCAGGAGCGTCGCTTCAAAAGGCGGATCGACGACCCGGTGCGGCAATGGAAGCTAAGTCCGATGGACTTGGAATCCTACCGCCGCTGGTGGGACTACACACGGGCCTATGACGAAATGATCAGAATGACGGATACGCAGCATGCGCCCTGGTGGATCGTGCCTTCGGACGACAAGAAGAAGGCACGCATCAATTGCATCTCGCATATTCTGAAATCGATCCCCTATGAACGGGTGAAGTTCGAGAAACCTGAACTGGGCAAACGACAGAAGCGGCCCTCGGACTATGTCGAGGACGACGGCGTCCGTCATATCGTGCCGGACCTTGTCTGGTAAGCTGTAGAATCCGCCGGGGCTTTGTGCCATGCAATCGATCTCAGCACCGCCCGTACAGGAAGTTGCGGCAGACACCGGCAGCGTCCGGTCCAGCTCGAACTCCGCTGACGTGCGCATAAGCGAGTTTATCCGGTTCGGTGTCGTCGGTCTTTTCGCCTATTGGTCTTTCACGATCGTCGCTCCCTTCATCTTGATTTTCGCCTGGGCGGCGATCCTGGCGGTGGCCCTTTTTCCTCTCTTTGAACTGTTAAGGAGATTGCTTGGCCGCGGCGGCGTTGCCGCGGCAGTCCTGATCGTCGTCGCGTGCCTCGCGATCGTGATCGCGCCGCTTGCAGCCATCTTGTTCAGCTTCGCCGATGGTACGCGCGCGCTTCTGACCGGCCTGAAAGAAGGGACTGTTGTCTTGCCTTCGGCGCCTCAGAGCATAAGGGCCTGGCCGTATATCGGAGAGCGCGCCTTTGAGATCTGGAACTACGCCATCGCCAATTTTACGGTGATGCTAAAGCAGTTCCAGGAGCCGATAAAGGCGGCTGCAGGCGTCATTCTGGAAAGAACGGCGGCTCTTGGGGGCGGTGTGCTCAGTTTCATTGCATCCGTATTGCTGTGCGGCTGCTTCCTGGTTGCAAGACAGCAACTGGTGACGTCGGTGAACCTTGTCGTTGCTCGGATCGCCGGCAACAGAGGAACCGATTTCGTTCGCCTGGCAAGTATGACGGTCCGCAATGTTTCCCGCGGCATCATCGGCATCGCATTGCTGCAGACGCTGCTGTGCGGGCTTATCCTTTTTCTTTTCGACGTTCCGGCAAAAGGCGCGCTGACCTTCGTAGTCTTCGTATTTTGCATCATCCAGATCGGACCGGGTATCGTGCTGCTGCCCCTTGTCATTTGGGCCTGGTTCACCTGGCAATTCTCGGATGCATTGCTGTTCACGCTTCTCGCCGTGCCGGTCGGCGTTCTTGATAATATTCTAAAGCCGATTTTGATCTCGCGCGGCCTATCCACGCCGATGCCCCTGATCTTGCTTGGCGTTATCGGAGGAGCTTTGGCGCACGGTTTGGTAGGCTTGTTTCTCGGCCCGGTAGTTCTTGGCGTTTTCTATGATCTTTTCGTGGCCTGGACGAGCCCCACCGTTCCTGCCGGTGACAATTCTCCCGAAACCTCGCAAGAGGTAGCTGTTTTCTGACCGTAAGCTGAGCCTTCCTGCCGCCGAGTTGCCCGCCCGTATCATACGGCCGGAGAAAAGCACCAACGCGTAAGTTACTACCAATGACAAAGCTGCTGCCTATCATCCAATGGCCGCTTTGGGCCGATGCCGATCCGAGCGAAGGCTCCCGGCATGTGATGAGGTGCACCGTTCGATTGGAAAAATGCATGCTTAGAAGGTCTCTGGTTGTCCTGCTTTCAGTCCTTTCAGGATGCGGTCATCCGAGCGGCGTGATGGCGCCGGTAACGCTTTCGGCATCGGCACCGCGCACTGCGAAGGTGGACATGCTCGTCGCAACCACCCGCCAGCCCTCCGGCGATCCGGCCACGCTGTTCAATGGCGAGCGTAGTCCGAAGCCCTATTTGACGGAGGTAGCGGTCTCGATCCCGCCCAAACGCCAGCCTGGCACCGTGCAGTGGCCGCATCGGCTGCCGCCCAATCCGGCAACCGACTTCGCCGTCATCCGCGTGAAGCAATTGGAGACGGTCGCGGAGGGTCGAGCATGGTTCCGTCAGCACGTCGTCGGCGGACACGCGCTCGTTTTCATTCATGGCTTCAACAACAAATACGAGGATTCCGTCTTCCGGCTGGCCCAGATCGTCCATGACAGCGGCATGCAAGCGACGCCGGTCCTCTTCACATGGCCCTCCAGGGCGCAGCTCATCGCCTATCAATATGATAAGGAAAGCACCAATTATTCGCGAACCGCGCTTGAGCAGGCGCTTCACACGCTCGCTGCGGATCCGGATGTAAAGGACATCACCATTCTCGCCCACTCGATGGGAACGTGGCTCGCCATGGAGTCCCTCCGGCAGATGGGCATCCGCGATGGCCATGTGAACCCCAAGATCCACAATGTCATTCTCGCATCGCCGGACATCGACATCCAGGTCTTCGCCAAACAGTATGTGGAGATGGGGGCGCCGAGGCCGAAGTTCACTATCTTCGTGTCTCAGGACGATAAAGCGCTCGCGGTGTCGAGCTTTATCACGGGAAGGGTCTCCCGCTTGGGTGCGATCAACCCGACGGAAGAGCCTTATCGAACGAAACTCGAACAGGCGGGAATTACGGCAATCGACCTGACCAAGGTCAAATCCGATGATGCGCTGAACCACGGCAAGTTTGCGGAAAGCCCGGAAATTGTCCAGCTCATCGGCCGAAGGCTCATGACCGGCCAGCCACTTACGGATTCAAACGTAACGCTCGGGCAGGGCATTACGGCTGTCGTCGGCGGCACGGTGACGAATATAGGCACGGTTGCCGCCGCGGCTGCTGCCGCTCCGGCTACCATGATCGAGCAGCCGTTACAGCCAAGGAAGAAGCAGCCGAATGCCGAAGGCACGCTGCAAGGAGACCTCCAGCCGCAGTCGCTGGTAAAATAACCCAGCGCTCAATGCCGGAGGCTGAATTGCCTGCGGCCGAGCTATGCTCATGCTTTCCCAAACAATTCATCGTCTGCATCGCGATGCGCTACGCCTTTGGGCGCCCGGGCTGCGGTCGTAAGATCACAAGTTTCGAATTGCGAATTGCATCGCGAATTTCACCGGAAAGAGCATCGACGAGCCCGGCGTATTCCTGGCGCCGCGCTTCCCGGACATTGTCGGGGAGATCGTCCACCCGCGTCAGCGTTTCGACGGCGGCTGCAAGGTCCTCGCACATGCTGCGAAAAGTTTCGTCTACGCTAAAGAGCTGTTGTACCCGCGCGACCTCGTGAGGAAAGCGCACCTCGACGATTTGAAGCGCGGACAAATGCGTTGAACTATTTTTTCCCGATATCATCCCCGCCCCGCTCGTCATGATCACGTCAAGCAGATTGAGACATTATATTGCCACTACCTAAATTAGAGGCGTAATATACATGAACATACAAGGGCGATAAGACGGCCGCTACGGTCGCAGGGGGACACCATGCAGAGCGCTTGGGCAAGCGGTGGAGACGACACGTCGTCTCCTGAGATGTGGGAGATCCGGGAGCAGCTTCAGCGAATCCTCTCAAGTGAAGAGTTTCTGGCACCGGAACGGGGCCGCAGGTTTTTGGAATATGTTGTTGAAGAGACGCTGGGCGGACGGGCTGACTATCTCAAGGCTTACACGATTGCACAGGAGGTTTTTGCCCGGGATGCATCGTTTGATGCTCAGAACGATCCGGTTGTCAGAATAGAAGCCGGCCGGATTCGTCGCGGCCTCGAACGCTACTATCTGGTTGCCGGGTGGGCCGACCGGATCATCATCACCATACCGAAAGGTGCCTATATACCTTGTTTCCGGTATGCGACTGCTGCTGACAGGCTGGCCGATCGGCCCGATCTCGACAATGTCCTGGAGTCCCCGGCCGAAGTGCAGAAGCCGGTGATTGTGGCCGATCGCACGGATAGGGCAGCTCCGCCCGTGTGGTTGTGGTATGCGATTTCCGCGGCGATAGTCTTGACGACGTTCGTCGCCATTTTCCCGCCGTTGAGCACGTTCTTCTTTTCGTCGCACAGGGCTCAAAATGCCGCTCCGGCTCCGGCATCTGAAAGCGTTCCCAAAGTTCTGGTCGAACCGTTCGAAGAAATTTCAAAGGAGGGCGGATCCGCCGACATCGCCCGGGGGCTTACGGACGAAGTCATTGGCGAGCTTGCGAAGTTCAAGGAAATTGCCGTCATTGCAAAAGAGCCGTCTTCCAGCCCGGACATACGGGTGGAAGAACCGCGCTTCGCGCTGCAGGGAGGTATACGCGTCGAGGGAAACAAGCTTCGGCTTACCGCGAGACTTGTTCGCCGTTCCGATGGATCGGTGACTTGGGCGAACAATTACGACAGGGACCTTCGAGTGCAGGATATACTTGAGGTGGAAGCCGATATCGCACGGCGCGTCGCGACGGCTGTCGCCCAGCCTTACGGCCTGATCTACCAGGCCGACGCCGCACGTTTAGCCCAATCTCCGCCCGACGACTGGGATGCTTATGCATGCACCTTGTCCTATTATAATTATCGGATCGATCTGAATCCGCAAAACCATGCCGCCGTGCAGGACTGTCTCCAGCGCACGACCGAGCGTCTTCCGGCCTACGCAACCTCGTGGGCATTGCTCTCCCTGACATATCTGGACGAGATTCGCTTCCAATACCGGCTGGACATGCCGCAATCACCACATCCGTTGACGCTTGCTCTTGAAACCGCCAAACGTGCGGTGGAAATCGACCCTCAGAATGCCCGGGCGTTGCAGGCATTGATGCTCGCGAACTTCTTCAACGGCGATGTCGACGCCGCATTGAGGGAGGGGGCCGCCGCCTATGCGATCAATCCGAACGACACTGAAGTTGCCGGAGAATATGGATTCAGGCTCGCCTTCTCAGGAAAATGGGAAACGGGTTGCGAACTGATGTCGAGTGCCATCAGCAGAAACCCTGGCCCGATTGGATATTACGAAGTGGGCATGGCGCTTTGCGCCTATATGCGGCGTGACTACCAGGCCGCCGAGCTTTGGGCGCGTATGGCAGATCTCAAATACAATCCGATGCACCATCTCGTTCTGCTCGCGATTTTTGGTGCTGAGGGCAAGCTCGACGACGCCCGCCGAGAGCAGGACTGGCTGAAATCCAATGCGCCCGCACTCTTGACCAACATTCGCAGGGAAGTCGCTATCCGCCTGCAACGCCCATCGGACCAGGAGCATTTCCTTTCAGGGCTAACAGCGGCGGGTATCACGGTTACTCCCTGAAATCTCAGGCGTTTGTCGAACCGTTACGGCCCCCGCCAATAGACGATACGTGATGCTACAGGCGTTTGAGGTCTGGCGGCGTTACTATCTCCTCCTCGAATGCGGCTGGTCGGCTCGGTCACGCAGCCGAAAAGGAGGAACCGTGTTTCTCGACTATTTTGCACTTGGGGTGCTGGTTTTCATGGTGGTCACTCTCTTCTATGCGGTGATCGCGATCCACGACATCCCGCATCTGATCGCCAAGGCTCGCAACCACCCTCACCAGGATGCCATCCATGTTGCCGGTTGGGTGAGCCTGTTCACCCTGCACGCGATTTGGCCGTTTCTCTTCATTTGGGCGACCCTCTACCGGGAGGACCGCGGTTGGGGAATCCGACCCGACGGTAAGCTTTCACGCGAAGCTGAAGCAAATGCCGAAATCGCGCGTCTTCATGCCCGGATCGCTGAGCTCGAAGCGCAACCCTCGGAGAGGGAGAAAGTCTGATGGATCTGCTCCTGATACTCACCTATGCCGCGATCTGCTTTACGATCTTTAAGGTGTTCCGGATCCCGGTAAACCAATGGACACTCTCAACAGCCGTCCTGGGTGGCATCTTTTTGATCGGCGCCCTGTTGCTCATCATGAGCTACAATCACCCCTATTCCGGGGACGGGCGCATCTATTTCACTTCGGCGCCGGTCATTCCCGTCGTCGGCGGACAGGTCGTGGAAGTCCCGGTCGAGCCGAACAAGCCGCTGAAGAAGGGCGATGTGCTCTTCCGCATTGATCCGCGACCCTACCAGTTTGTCGTCGATCAGAA